>NZ_JBNNGK010000003.1:0-388533 GCF_050268245.1 Serratia sp. NPDC078593
GAGCAATACTGCGCCTGGCTGGGCAAGGTGAGCGGCCTGCCGTTTGCTTTGCCGACCGAAGCGCAGTGGGAGTATGCCGCCCGCAGCCGGGGGCAATTTTTTATTGTGGCCACCAACAGCGGCGTGCTAGAAATGGACGGTATCCAACGTGGCATTAATATCTCCGGCTCGTTGGATCGTGAAGAGTTTGCCCGAAAAATGGGGTTAACTAGCGGGATTTGGACCACATTACCCGGGGACAGCTATCCGCCTAACCCGCTGGGTATTTATGATATGGCAGGCAATGGGTATGAGTGGGTCAAGGACTGGTATGATCCGGACTATTACCAACACTCTCCTGCTGTTGACCCTCAGGGGCCGGAAAAACCCGTATATAAAGATCATGAGGGTAAATACACTAAAGTGTTGCGTGGAGCGGAAACCTCAGGTCCCTTTAAAGGCCTGACCATTGCCCGTTTTAAGCGTAGTCGGGATACTAGAGCTACCTTTGTCACCACGGTTCGTTGTGTGGTTAACAGTCCGCAGCCGGTGAAGTAATGCCTCTGGCGATATAAGGAGACATGATGAAACAAGGATATGTTTTGTTGCTGGCCTGCGATAATCCCTTGTGAAGTCATCATGGTTAGCTCAAAGAGCAATATAAAGAGTTATTTCGCTATTGTGAAAATATTTTAAATATATCTATATAACACTCTGCAATATAGATGATTGCAAGTGTATTCCTAGATAATTACGTTTAATTCAAGGTGAGTAAATGTTTGGAGTTATTCGTGTCGGTGATACAACCACGCATGGAGGTACTGTCTTGGAAGGCAGTTCTGGTGTTCAATTTATGGGTAAAAATGTTTCCTGTGTTGGGGATAAAGTATCGTGTCCACATCACGGTGAAACGTATATTTGTGAAGGGGATGAGGGCGCTAAAATTAACGGAAAACCGATTGCCCTTCATGGGCATCGATGTGGTTGTGGCTGCACACTGATTACCTCTTTATCGAATGCGGGACGATGATAATTTATGCCTGTTGAGTTAAATAAAATACCAGCCAAAGAGCCGTCCCCGAAAGCGCCTAACAAAATAACGTGGTTTATAGTGACCATTTTTATCGCTGTGGTTTGGATTATCTGTACATTATTTTTTTGGCCTAACAGCATATCGACTAACACTGCCTGGTTTTGGTTTTGCATTATTGCTGTGCCTTTCCTTGTGGGGGGCGGCTGCTATGCTTGCCGGTTACATTTTTTCGAAAATGAGCGCGACAGAATTGCTTGGTGGAATCATCTGCATCAGGAACAATACGATCGGCAGGTCCTTCATGGGCAGCGTGCGGTCGCTATTTTGGGAAAAGCATATATTACACCGGGCGCATGTAACAAGCTGGCTTCTGTTTTGGTGCAAGGTAATTGCATGTTGCAGTCTTATTTTTCCCCACATCGCCAAGCTACGGTGACCAGTGCGCGGCTTGCTGCTGGTTCTGATATTTTCACGTTTGAAAAATATCGGCAGCGCTTGGCGCATTATGTGGAGAATATTATTAAAATGCTGAAGCCAGAATTAGATAATATTGATGAGCCACTATCTATTCGTCTTCGGCATGATGGTTCGCTGGAAGATGAGCAAATCCTTTCTGTTTGGCAACAAATTTTTCCATCAACCTATTCAGTTGCGGCAATAAACCTATTTGTACAAGATGATGGTTTGATGTGGCTGGATACTTGGCTGGATAGCAATGACGTCAACGTTATGCTTTCCGTTGAGATTAACTTATTTCTTGACGATCGAGATAACCAGTCAGAATCCGTTTCAGCGCTGCTCTTGGCTTCCCCTGAATGGCAGGAAAACCACACTGCAACTGTTATTGCCAACGTTCACCGACCGGTTATGGATGAAGGCCAGTCAAATACCGTTGAAGACACTGCGCTTTGGGGAAGACTCACCCGTGGAGAGGCTTTCACGCTTTGGCGGGTGCAGTTAAAAGACAAGGCAATGGGCGAAATTCTTCAGAAAATGGAACGTAGCGGTTATTTACCTGGATTACAGAACGACTACTTACTGGATGATTTGTTTGGCAAGCCAGGGGCTGCCGTGGGGAATATTGCCTTAATATGCGCCAGCGAGCATGCCCAAACAACTGGCGAGGCTCAGTGGGGGGTTATTCAGGATGTAACGCCCCATCAGTTTATTGTCCGTTCGGTATCATGATGCAGAGGGAATAAAAACGTGGTTAAAAAGAAGCGACTTAGCACATGGATAATCGTTGCCGTCGTTATGCTACTGGGAGCAGGACTTATCTGGATAGATAATCCGTTTTTGCAGCTTTCATCAAAAGAAAAAAAACTGACGGCATCATTGATTGTTATTTCTGTATGTCTGGCCATTATGCTTTTTGATGATTTGTTTGTTCGCCTATGGCAGTGGCTGATTTCATTGAGTTTTATTCAAAAATTTAGATTGCAGACGGGGAACGAGCCAAAAGGTGCGGTAACGACCCAGGTACGAAATGAAAAAACAGCCTTGGTTAAAAATATTCATCAGGCAATGCGCCATCTCTATGGCCGCGGTTGGCCCCGCAAAGTCCGCATTCTGCTGGTGACCGGTACGCCCGGAGAGGTGGAACAACTCACCCCCGGGTTGACGTCGCAATACTGGCAGGAAGACCGGGGTACCTTGCTACTGTGGGGCGGCGATCTGCATACTCCGGCCGATACTCCGTGGCTGACGGCGCTGCGAAAACTGCGCTACCGCCCGGCAGACGGCATGGTCTGGGTGACCTCGGCATTTGACCGCCTGCCCGCGCCGGATCTGCCACCGCCGTCATCCGTCCCTACCGATAGCACTATGGATAGCGTTGCCCATGCCATTAGCAGCCGTAATGAGGCGTTAGGCTGGCAACTGCCGCTGTATGTCTGGTCGCTGCATCCGCGTGCGGGCAAACCCGCCGGGCGTATCACGCAGGCGACGGGCTGTTTGTTGCCGGCGGGGTGTAACGCGAAGGTATTGACGGTCCAGCTTGGGGCGCTCTCGCAGGAACTGACGACCCAAGGTATTCAGCAGATTTGTGCTGCACCGCAACACAGTTTTTTGCTGGCGCTGGCCGATCAACTGGTACGTGAGCCGCAGAGCATAGCCGATCCGTTGGCGGTGATGCTGAATCCGTATCGGCCGTTGCGGTTGGCTGGGGTGGTGTTCAGCCAGGTGTCTGCTGGCGCAGAACGTCAAGTGCAACACCACTGGGGCTGGGATAAACGTTGGGATGTGTTGCCGGCGGCGCTCCGCGAGCTTCCAGACAGCCTGCGCCCACGTAAGCCGGGTGTTAACAGGCGGCGAGTGATGGCCGCCACGCTGGCGCTGCTCATGGTGCTGTGGGGCGCTTGGATGGTGGTCTCGTTTTTCAGCAACCGCAGTATGATTCGCCACGCGCAAGGGCAGGTGGCGCAGCTATCGCAGCAGGCAGCATCGCAGTCTGAACGCTTGCAGGCGTTGGCCGGGTTGCAGAAAACCTTAGAGCGTCTGCAATACCGCGCCGGGCACGGTTTGCCGTGGTATACCCGCGCCGGGCTCAACCGTAACGATGCGCTGTTGGCGGCCCTTTGGCCGCGTTACAACCACAGCGCCCAGCCGTTATTACGTGATGCGGCAGCCGCGCATCTGCGGCAACAGCTTGATGCCTTCATTGCGTTGCCGCCGGAAAACCCGCAGCGCGAACGGATGGCGAAAGCCACCTATGATCGGCTCAAACTCTACCTGATGCTGACACGCCCTGAACGGATGGACGCGGATTGGTTCAGCCGCACGTTATTGGCTGATTGGCCGCAGCGGCAAGGGCTAAAGGACGGTGTCTGGCAGGGCATGGCGGCATCAATGCTGGCCTTTTATGGCACCAGTCTGGGCACCCATCCGCAATGGCGGTTGCCAGCGGATGAAAACAGGGTCAGTCAGGCGCGGGCGTTGCTGGTCCGGCTGATGGGGATGCGTAACAGCGAATCCAGCCTGTATCAGAAAATGCTCTCAGAGGTGGCGAACCAGTATGCGGATATGCGACTGGAAGACATGACCGGTGATACCGAGGCATCGCGCCTGTTTACCACCGCAGAGGTGGTGCCGGGGATGTTCACCCGTCAGGCCTGGACACAGGCGGTGCAACTGGCGATTGAAAAGGTGGTTAAAGCACGGCGTGACGAGCTGGATTGGGTGCTGACGGACAGTCAACAGTCGGCTCAGCAGGAAAGTACGCCGGAAGCGCTACAGCAGCGCTTGACCGAACGCTATTTTGCCGATTTTGGCGGTGCTTGGCTGGCGTTCCTCAACAGCATACGGTTGCAGCAGGCGATAACGCTGTCGGACGCCATAGATCAGTTAACGCTGATCGCCGATGTTCGCCAGTCTCCGCTGGTGGCGCTGATGAATACCCTGAATGTGCAGGGGCGCACCGGGCAGACCGGTGAGGCGCTCTCTGACTCGCTGGTAAAATCAGCGAAGAATCTGCTGGGCAGGGAGAATAAAGGCAACCTCGACCAACACGCTGGCGCTCAGGGCCCGTTAGATGCGACCTTTGGCCCAGTAATGGCGCTGATGGATAAAAACAACGCTGGCGCGCAGGCGCAGAGCTTACAGACCTATCTGACCCGGGTGACGCAGGTCCGTCTGCGGCTGCAGCAGGTGACCAACGCGCCCGATCCACAGGCGATGGCGCAGGCACTGGCGCAAACCGTGTTTCAGGGTAAAGCGGTGGATCTGACCGAAACCCGTGACTATGGCAGCCTGATCGCGGCGGGGTTAGGCCAGGAATGGAGCGGGTTTGGCAATACGGTGTTTGTCCAGCCGATGGAGCAAGCCTGGCAACAGGTGCTGATGCCGGCGGCAGACAGCCTGAATGCCCAGTGGCAGCAAGCGGTGGTCAGTGATTGGAACCGCGCCTTTAGCGGCCGCTATCCGTTCAATAACAGCCGCAGCGATGTGTCGTTGCCGTTACTGGCGAAATATCTGAATGCGGATTCAGGGCGTATTGCGCAGTTCCTTCATACGCGTCTGAAAGGGGTGTTGCATCGCGAGGGTAGCCGTTGGGTGCCAGACAGCATTAATTCGCAGGGGCTGACCTTCAACCCGGCATTTTTACAAGCGATGAATAGCCTGAGCCATATTTCTGATGTGGTGTTCACCAACGGGGAAGCCGGCTTGCACTTTGAACTGCGGCCTGGCACGGCAACGGGGGTGATGCAGACCAATATGATTATCGATCGTCAGAAGCTGACCTACGTCAACCAGTTGCCGCAATGGAAACGCTTCGCCTGGCCGGCAGATACCGAAGCGCCGGGCGCGACCTTAAGCTGGGTAAGCGTGCAGGCGGGCACCCGTCAATATGCGGATTTGCCCGGCGTTTGGGGTTGGGTGCGTCTGCTGGATAAAGCCGCAGTCAGCGCCTATCCGGGGGTGAGCAGCAGTTATCAGCTGCGCTGGCAGGCGCAGGACGGGCGCTATCTTAACTACACGCTGCGAACCGAAGCGGGCGAAGGGCCGCTGGCGTTGCTTAAACTGCGCAATTTCCGTTTGCCAAAAACGATCTTCAGTGTTGATACGTCGCAGGTGCAAACCACTGCGCAACCTAATCACACTGACGGGAACGAGTGATGCCGTTGCGGCCTTCTCTGCGCAGTGCACATTAGGTTGGTGGCCAGGGGGGAGTACGGGATGGACGGAGGGGGCAGCGAGCGGCCATCGTGGTTGTCGTTCGAGGAAGATATTTTTGCCGAATCGGTGCACTGAATGGCGGTTAGATTGTTATTTAAACAAAAATGGACGTGAATCGAGGGTAAAATGAAAAAAGTCTTTGGGATTATGGCGGTTATTGGGCTAGTGCTGTTATGTCTTGCCGGTTATTTAGCTTACACAACGTATAGTTTTCAGCAAAATGCCTTGCATGCCGAAGGGGAAGTAACGGATCTGCGTTATAGCCGCAGTGATAGCTCATCGTCACCGGTTTGGTATCCAGAAATCACCTTCGTGGACGAGGCCGGGAAAACGGTCATTTTTGAGTCCTCAGTGGGGAGTTCTTCTTACCGTAATAGTCTTGGTAAAACCGTAGAGGTTATCTATCGTCAGGGCGAGGCGGCTCAAGCCCGGATTAATGATGCCACGGGGCTTTATTTTGCCCCGGCTTTCAGCGGCATCTTTGGCATTGTCCTGCTGCTGATTGGCGCGGTTGGCTACGGGCTGTTAAACAAAGGCCATAAGCACCATCGGTTGATACATACGGGGAAACCAGTAACGGCAAAAATTGTGGGCGTTGAGATCAACGAAGCCATTGAGTTCAATGGCCGTTCGCCGTGGCGGATTGTTTGCCAGTGGTTGGATCCCAGTTCCAATCAGGTCTATTTGTTTAATAGCGCGAATTTTTATTATGACCCGTCACCGTATATCAATGATGAAACTATCACGGTTTATGTGGCCCAGGATAATTTTAAAAAATATTACGTTGATGTATCGAGTTTCCCGAAGAAAGCCTAGCGCATAAAATAAGCGTGCCGATTATTTGGAAAATTGGCCAAGGATGGCTATTGAGCGCTAAATGAGGGCGCGAGAAACTCATCAGAATTATATGATCTATTTGAATGACTTTTTAATTTATAACGATCAATTAATTTTTATCTTTATATAAAGAAGTATTCGTAGAGCGGGAATAAGAATGAAAACCAAGGAGAATGACTGATGGCGTCACTGCATTCGCTGCTCAATGCCTATCAGGCAGAACAGGACGCGTTGTTACAGCAAACCCGTGAGCGGATTGCACTCTGGGATAGCTGGTTACAGCCGGTGCCGGGAGAGGCGGCAGCGGGGGACGATCCCGGCTACGACGATGATTTTCAGCAGATGCGTGAGGAGGTGAACAAACTTTCCGGTGCCGATACGGAACTGGTTTGTACGCTGGCTGAAAAACTGCTCACCACGACGACAAAAGACATCCGTGTGGCCTCCTATTACTGCTGGGCAAAGCTACATCGCGAAGGTGAGCGCGGGCTGGCCGACGGCATGGAACTGTTGGCCGGGCTGATTGCGCGTTTTGGCGCCCAGCTTCATCCGCGGCGCGAACGCAGCCGCAAAGCGGCGCTCGAATGGTTAGCGGGTTCACGTATGACAGACAGCCTTTCACTGTATCCCGAAGTGATCAGGCAAGAGGCGTTGCGTACCGTGGGGGCGTTACTGCTGATGGCGCAATTCACTGACGCCGAGCCGGACGACACGCGGCCACAGTTGAGTGGCCTTTACAGCGTGTTGGAGTCACGTCTGCTCAGCGCTGGGGGGATGGATGCGGTGGTTCCCCAGATGACCACCGATAATGCGTTAGCCGCTGACAGCCCGTCTTTGCAGCCGGTGCTGAGCACGATTACCTCCGGTCGGGATTTGATCGACCAAGGGCGGTTGCTGTCTGGTTATCTGCGCGATCAACCGGGTGGTTGGCTGGCCGCTCATCATCTGATGAAAAGCCTGCGTCATGACACGCTTCAGGCACTGCCGGCGCTGGCTGCCGATGGCCGCACGCGTATTGAACCGCCGAAGCCGGACCAGCGTGCGCTACTGAAACGTTTGTATCTCCAGCAGAGTTGGAGCGAAATGCTGGAACAATCAGACAGCCTGTTCTCGCGTGCTGCCAATCACCTGTGGTTAGATTTACAGTGGTATACCCATCAGGCGTTGTTGAAATCGGGGCAGGAGGCGCTGGCCGAGATTGTGGCGGCCGATCTGAAAGGGTTACTCACCCGCCTTACCGGGCTGGAAACCCTGGCTTTTAACGACGGTACGCCGTTTGCCGATGAGGTCACCCTGAACTGGATACAGCAAAACGTCCTGGATACGGTCGGCAGTTGGGGCGGTGAGGCGGTAACCGTGTCAGATAGCGTGGCGGATGACGACATCTTGCAGTTGGAGCCGGAAGCGGTCGCGCTTGCCGACAGCGACGGCACCGAAGCCGCGCTGAACTGGTTGCAGAATCGCCCCGGGATCACCACCGCACGTCAGAAATGGCTGTTGCGCCTGCTGATGGCGCGGGTGGCCGAGCAGTACGGCAAGAATGAGTTGGCGGTGCATTTGCTGTGCGAGTTGGATGCGCGCGCCAGCGGCGTCACGCTGGCACAGTGGGAACCGGGTTTGCTGTTTGAAGTACGGGCACGCCACCTTAAGCTGTTACGGATGAAAGCCGGGCGTAGCGAGGCAGATAAAGCCCGCCTTGGTCCCGCTATGGAGCAGCTTCTCGCCGGGTTGATCGCTATCGATCCGGCGCGTGCGGCGGTGCTGTGCGGGTAAAACTCAACGGAAAAATAAAAAACAATGGACGATTTAACCCTGCGCTATTTTGACGCGGAAATGCGCTATCTGCGTGAAGCGGCAAAAGAGTTTGCTCAGACCCACCCCGACCGGGCGGCGATGCTTGACTTGGACAAGGCGGGCACGCCCGACCCGTATGTAGAACGCCTGTTCGAAGGCTTTGCCTTCTCCATGGGGCGGCTGCGCGAGAAAATTGATGACGACCTGCCGGAACTGACCGAAGGGCTGGTCAGTATGCTGTGGCCGCACTATTTGCGGACCATTCCGTCGCTATCGGTGGTGGCGCTTACGCCTGAATTACCCGCCATGAAAATGGCAGAGTCGGTACCGGCAGGTTTGGAAGTGTACTCCCAACCGGTGGGGCCAAAAAATACCGTCTGCCGTTACCGTACTACCTGCGACATGACGCTCAATCCGCTTAGCGTGTCCGCCGTCACCATGACGACCGAACAGGATGGGCGCTCGCTGTTGCGTATTCGTTTTGCCTGTAGTCAGCAAGCGGATTGGGCGCAGGCTAATCTCCGCCGATTAAGTCTTTACCTTGCCGCCGAAGCCCCGATCAGTAGCCTGTTGCATCTGATGCTGACCAAACGTCAGGCGGCGATGTACCTGCGTCTTCCTGAACAGCTTGAACGCATCCGGCTCGACGGCTACTTCTCGCCGGGGGGATTTAGTGAAGAGGATGGCCTGTGGCCTAAGGGCGAAGCGGCGTTTGCCGGGTATCAGTTGCTGCTGGAGTATTTCACCTTTCGCGAAAAATTTATGTTTGTTCAGCTCAATGGGCTGGACGACATTACGCTGCCGTCAGGCGTGGCCTATTTTGATATCGAGGTGGTGCTCAAACAATCTTGGCCTGCGGATTTACCGCTCACCGACGACGACATCCGTCTGCACTGTGTACCGGTGATCAATCTGTTCACGCTGGAAGCCGATCCGCTCACCATTACGGGGCTTGAGAGTGAATATCTGTTGCGGCCGAAACGGCTACAGGACGGCCATACTGAGATCTACTCCGTCGATGCCGTGATGGGTTCTGGCCGCACCGGGCAGGCCGAATATGTGCCGTTCAGCAGTTTTCGTCACAAAGGCGGCATGATGCGCCGCCATGCGCCGCCACGCTACTACCACACGCGGGTGAAGCGCGGCGTCACCGGGTTACACGATACCTGGCTGATACTGGGCGGGCACCAGTGGGAAGACGATCGTCACATTGCCCGGGAAACGGTGTCGTTACGTATTACCGGCACCAATGGTCAGCTACCGCGCCGGGCGCTGCAAAGCACGCTGTTAGACCGGTGTGAGCAGGTGGTACAGACCCCGGTCACCGTCAGAAATCTGTGCAAGCCGACGCTGCCGGTTTATCCCCCGGCAGAAGATCGTTTTCACTGGCGGGTGCTCAGCCATTTGGGCTCGGGTTTTCTTAATATGATGAGCAGTGCAGAAGTGCTGCGCGGTACGCTGGCGCTCTATAACTGGCAAGAAGACGAAATGAACACCCGCCGTCTGGAGGCGATCCAGCGGGTGGCGCACCATCGAATTCAGCGCTTTGAAGCGGGTTTTTTGCTACGCGGGTTGGATATTGAGGTCACACTCGATAGCAACGGCTTTACCGGGGAAGGGGATATCCATCTGTTTGGCGAACTGCTGAACCGATTTTTTGCCCTGTATACCGATATGAACCAGTTTAACCAGCTTACGTTGATTGTTCAGCCAGAAGGAAAATGCATACGGTGGAAAGAGAATCATTATCCGCGCCTGCCCGGCTGATGGCACAGTTGGGTAAACGGCTGCCGTACACCCACTTTTATCGCTTCTGCCAGTTGCTTGAGCAGAGCCAGCCGGATAAACCGGTGATCGGCAGTAGCTGGCAGGTTCGCCACGAACCGGTTCGTTTTCGCCCGCATCCGGGAATGGGGTTTCCGGCCGCGGAAATGAAAGGCCTAGAAGATGCACAACACCCCCATCTGCCGCCAACCGTCAGAGTCACCTTTATGGGACTGTACGGCGTGGAGTCGCCGCTGCCGACGCATTATATCGATGATATTACCCAGCGGCGGGAAGGCTATGAGGCGACGGCGGATTTCCTCGATATTTTCAACCATCGATTAATTGCTCAGTATTATCGGATTTGGCGAAAATATTCTTATCCCGCCACCTTTGCCGCCGGTGGAAAGGATAAAACCTCGCAATATTTGCTGGGGCTGGCGGGGTTGGGCATTGACGGCTGTGCGGAAAATATTGCTACACCGGCCTCACGTTTCTTGGCGTTGCTGCCGGTGATGTTATTGCCGGGGCGCACGGCGGAAGGGATGGCATCACTGGTGCGCCTGTTGGCACCGGATACACAGGTGAGCATCTGGCAGCACGATCGGCGGCGCATCGCGCTGAAAAAACCGCTGACCATCAGCGTAGGCCAGCCGGTCAGTCTGGCAGGGCGACCGGTGATGGGGGCTTATGCGACCGACGTCAACAGCCAAGTGCTGATGCGGCTTACCCCCGCCCATGCGCAAGACGTTAAGGGGTGGCTACCCGGCGGTGAGTTGCATACTGATCTGATGGCGCTGCTGCATGTTTATTTGGGGGCTCGCCTGGATGTGCGTCTGCAATTGTGCGTGGATCGTGCGTTGTTGCCGGATGCACGCATGACCAGTGCGGCAGACGCTGGCTGTGCTCAACTGGGGCGCACGGCGGTGATGAAACCGCTGGTCACGGGCAATCAACAGGCTAAAAAAACGATTGTCATTAATTTGGGCCGCTACGAGCGTGTTCAGGAAAATATCGACAGAAGGGAGGCGGATGAGGATGGCGATTATGCGTGGTAATACGGCACGGTGGGTGCTGCTCGCGGGGGGCTTATCGCTGCTGGTGGGGTGTGGGCTCACGCAAAAAGTGACAGATGGCACGGTTGCCGTGACCAAATCCATTTTTTATAAACAGGTGAAGACGTTACATCTGGATATCCGTGCGCGTGAGGCAGTGAACAGCAACGACAAAGGTGAGGCGCTTTCGACCGTGGTGCGGATTTACCAACTGAAAGAGCGCAAAACCTTTGATGATACCGATTATCCTTCGCTGTTTGCCGATGACGGCCAGGCGATTAAGGCCGTGCGGCTGGCGGAGAAAGATATTCGTCTGCAACCGGGCGGCGCCGTGACGGTGGATATGCCGATGGAGGCGGATGCCCAGTTCGTCGCGGTGGCAGCGATGTTCATGTCGCCGGATCAGGTTAATGATACTTGGCGAGTGGTGCTTTCCCGTGATGAGCTTGAGCCGGATCGGGCGAGAGTTATTGAGGCCGGTAACAACCGCCTGACACTACAACCGATAAAAGGTGACTGAAATGCCGCGTCCTTCCCTTTATGACATGCTGTACGGCAACTTTGCCGGCGGGCTCAATCTGCATCAAGTCAGCGAAGAAAATCAGGTTATTTTGTCGGTACTGGATAATATGCAGCGCATCCTTAACTGCCGGGCGGGCACCTTGGCGCATTTGCCGGATTATGGATTGCCAGATATGACCAAAATTTTGCAGGGGATGCCCGGCACGGCTCACCAGTTAATGAGCACGTTTTCCAATGTATTGTTGAAATATGAACCGCGACTAAAAAAAATCAATGTGGTGATGCTAGAGCAAAGTATTCCCGGTGAGCTGCGCTACGCCATCGACGCCGAGTTGAAAGGCGTGGGGCTGGTGCGTTACGGCACTGAGTTTATGCCAGAGGGCAAAGTCTTGCTGCGGCATCTTAAACAACGGCAGTTTATTGATAATCAGCCCGTTTATTAAGGCTTCCCTGCGATTAAAAACTGATGGAATAGTCTCTTGTGAATAATGCTAAACACCTTCGCGTCGGCAGCGATCCGCGTACGCTGCCGGATTATGCTGCGTTGCGCGATGAAATGATGAAACTGTCGCATCCGGCTCGGCCTGATGTGGATTGGAAATATGCCGAGACGCTGTGCCTGCGGTTGTTCGAACATAACGGCGTCGAGCTACAAACGGCGGCATGGTACACCTTGGTGCACAGCCATACCGCTGGGCTAACGGGCATGAACGAAGGGCTGGCGCTCACTGACGTGCTGTTAGCGCGTCATTGGTCGGTAATGTGGCCCGTCAACACCCATGCGCGGGTTGAAATCATTACCGGGCTGATTCAGCGGCTGCTAAAAGTGTTTCGCACGCTGGCCTTGAATCACCGTGATGATCTACCGTTGCTGTATCAGAGCGAACATTGTCTGATGGATTTACTGGCGACGCTGGCTCGCCACGAAATCAAGCAGATAAGTCGCATGGATGTACTTTTACAACAGGTTCGACAGGCGATTACGCGATTAGAGAATGGCCTACATGCCGAGCATGCTGAACCGGCGGTGGTACTGCCGCCACAGGCGCTTGTCTTGCCAGAAACGGTGAAAATCTCGCTGCCAGAAACGGTCGCTTACGCTGCACCGACGATAGCGGTGCAGCAACCCAACCCGCAGCCGAAGTCTACACCAAAAGCGTTAGCTAACCTCGCAGCGAAACAGACCGTCAGCCCGCAACCTGCGTCCGCCTCTGGTTCAGAAAGGTTGGAACCTGAGCCCGAATCGGTGAGGGAGCAGCAGACCGCGGCGCCGCGGCGCGTGATGACCTTTATTGCTGGGATGTGCACTGCATTATTGATGAGCGCATTGGCGTTTTGGGGTTGGCATCAGCTGTATTTTTCGTCACCGCAGAGTGTGGCTCTTGCGCCGTTACCGGAGGCCTTATCAGCGGAGCAACTTTCTGCCGTTCGCCAATCGTTAACCGTCGAGCAAGCGGATAACTGGCTTGAACAGAGCGAAGCGCAACTTAAGTGGTTGATGGCGCAGCCCCCTGGCTGGTCACTGCAATATGGTCAGACGCTGTTATCACAAGCGCACACGCTGTGGCCGGATAGGCCGATTATCGCAGAAATGCAACATGAATGGCGGCAACATCTTGAGGCAAATGCGTTACCCGCGCAGGCGCTCAACGGCTGGCATGACGGGATGGAGAAACTGCAACAGTTAGCCGACAGGCTAAATGGCCTGGATGAAAAGCGAGGCAAATACATGACCGTCAGCGAGCTGAAATCAGAGGTGTTCGCCACCATGCAGGCGTTTAACCACAACCCACCGGTCGAGGAACAATTGCGTCAATTAACGGCGATTCGTACGGCCAATATGCCGGCTGCGGCGTTGCAGGCACAGGCTGAGTTACATCTGAAACAATTGCTGTCCCACTACGCTTTGCTTACGCAAGCTGAACTGACGCCTTTGAGTGATAAAACTCACTGATAAACATGCAGGCAGACCGTTGACGAGGAACAGGTTGAATCGCCCCAGGAAGACTGTTTGGCGTGTTTCGGCCCATGTTGATCATAGAAATATAAACGATTAGATACCCCATAGCCCCGGCATATTCAGTCGAGGGCTAAGGGTTGCTATCGCTTGGTGCCGCGGTGGATTATTTATTTTTGAGGATCATCTGTACCGGGTAATGATCGGAGTATTGGTCGGTGAAGGCGTCTTTCAGCACCTTAACGTCAACAATATCGTTCTTCAGTATCGGTGAGACATAGATATAGTCGTAGCGCAGCGGTGTTTTTGCCTGATCGTAGAAAATCTTGGTGGGTGCGGTAGCCACAAACGTATTGGGATATTTTTGTTTTAATACGTCGATAAAACCGCGTGACAATATGTTTTGCTGCACGCGGTAGTCGAGCTTCCCGTCGACCAAATTTTTAAGGATAGGGCGCTTGGCTTCTTTTTCTTTTAAGTCATTGGCGAGTTCCACCTCGTTGTAGCCGGGCTTATCAAGCGGGGACAAGGAGTTAAGATCGCCAGCAATAATCCACTTACCGTTCGGATCGCTGTGGTACTTAATCGAATCCAGAATCAGATCCATTTCATCGATGCGTTTACTCGTCCAGAAAGGATTCATGTGCGTGACGACAAAATGATAATTCCCGACGTCAGCGAACAGCGCGCCATGCCAAAGGTTATCCACCACTTTGTGAACATTGACGATCGGATACTTGGAGGTGATGGCCGTTGGGAAAAACTCATCATCCCCGGGGGTTTTGGGTTCTTTTAGCAACACGGCGTAGCGATGGCCATAACTTTCAGCAAATTTCTCAAGTGACGCCCGGGTGAAATGGTTCATCTCCTGCCAGGCGATGATGTCGGCGTCCTGCTCTTTTGCCCACGCGATAAATTTTTGTTTGCCGTCGGTTTTGTCTGATTTCATCCCCCAATAGGCGTTATAACTGATAATTTTCAACGTATCCTTTTGCTCGAGCGGCACTAAAGGTGAGGCATAAAGGCCGCTGCTGCTGATACCCAGCGCTACTATAATAGTCGTCAATAGTCGGTTCACAAAACTCTCCTTGTTGTTATCAATGTCTGCAATATTGTCATTAACTTGTTATTTTTAAAGATTAAAATAAATTTTGGTAGCGAAGGGGATAATACACGGGTGTGGGATTATGGTTTTGTGATGCCGGTGGCAGTCTTGGTTTAACAGGAAAATTGCTTGGGTGAATCGCCTGACAAAACAGGGAATGTTAAACGCATTGTGCCGGCATTGGTCACGCCTGATGAAACACACCGTATTGGGCTGTCGCGCACCGCTAACTAAAACATCAGCCGTCACTTGGCAGCGTTCATTTCAGCCATTTTGATGTTTTTTAGCGCAGAGAAACTGGTTTTGGTGGGGAAATAACCTTGAGCGCACCTTTTTTAAACACTTGAACCAACAATCTGTTGATTACGCTTGATCGCCAGCGCCGCGCTGTATTATATTGCGCCCCAAGGAAACGAGTTCACTTTCCAATAGATTTCGCCGGCTTAGCTCAGTAGGTAGAGCAACTGACTTGTAATCAGTAGGTCACCAGTTCGACTCCGGTAGCCGGCACCAATTTAAAAAGCCACCTCTTATGAGGTGGCTTTTTGCTTTGCAGCATCATATTCACATTTTATTCGTTCGTACCCGCCTCAACAAACAACATCGCCACGTCAGCGCTGGAACCCATCCCGATGATTTTTATGGCATCAAATGACGCTGTTTAACTGCGTTAACCGTGCTGGGTGGGCTATCATCTCTTTTTCAAGCCATTACTGCTTATTAAAGGATTGTCTATCGTCATGCCCGTTAATTTTGATCTCAACGATCTTTATGCCTTCCGCGCTTTGGTTGAATACGGTAATTTTAGGCTGGCTGCGGAGTCCATATGCCTTTCACCATCAGCATTGAGCCGCAGGATCGAAAAGCTGGAATCAGCACTTGGCATCAAGTTGTTCGACAGAACCACCCGGCGGGTTACGCTGACGCTTTATGGGCAGACCTTTGCCGAACGTTCAGATCAGCTACTGATAAATGTTGAGTTGGTATTAGCGGATATCAATAAGGTTAGCCAGACTCGAATGGGGTTGGTCACGGTTGCGACGGTGCCTTCGGCTGCCTATTATTTTATGCCTGATGTCATTCGTCGCTTCCAGGCTCGCTATCCGCGCGTTCGCGTTAAACTTATTGATAGCAGTGCAGGTAATGTCATCGAGGCGGTTACGAGTGGGCAGGCTGATTTCGGCATTTGTTTTTCGAGCAACTTGCAGCCTAATATCGAATTTCTTCCTTTAATTGCAGATGGTTACGTAGCCGCTTGCAGACGAGATCACCCCATTACCAGTAAAAAAAGCCTGACCTGGCGCGAATTTTATCAGCAGGACTACGTCATGCTGGATAAGACTTCAGGAAACCGCAATCTGCTCGATCAGATGTTGGAACATATCACGCCTGAACGCCCTAGTGTTTGCGAAACTCGCCATGTAACGACTTTGCTGGGCATGGTTGAAGCAGGCATCGGCATCGCTGCCGTGCCCGCTATGTCAATGCCATCCTCAGATCATGGCGTGCTAACTCATTTGCCGTTAACCGATCCGGTTGTCAAGCGCACAGTTGGCCTGATCAAACGCAGTGGCCGTATTCAGTCCCATATTGCCGCCGAGTTAGAAAAGTTGATTACTGAGCAGTATCACTCTCCTTAGCAGGCTGCTCAGCTTTTACGGATCTCATCCCGGTGGCTCGAATGGTTTTTTGAACCTGTGCGGAAGACAGGAAATCCAGCAGTGCTTTACCTTGCTGACGGTGTTCTGCTGTAGCCGTGATCGCGCCGGCAAAGCGAGTAATGTATTGCACATCCTCTGGCAGTTCGCCAATAAAGGTCACCCCAGAAACGGGAAGCAGTTCACTGACTTGCTGAAATCCCAGTTCATATTTTCCTTTTGCCACTTCTGCAGCCACTGGAATACGCTCAACCTTATACGCTTTCTCTTGTAACTCCGCTTCAAGCCCCATCTTTTTGAACAGTTGGCCGCTGATATAGCGTCCGCTGGCACTGTCAGAGTAGGCAATAGATTTAACATGAAGCAGAGTATTACGTAGGTCTGCCGTTTTCTCGATCTTGGGTATAGGGGCTCCCCGTTTGACCACCATGCCAATTGGCGAGTCGGCCAGTTCCACCCGTGAACCCGGTTGGATCCAGTTATCATTTTGCAGATGGGTCAGTGCATCTCCCACCATGATCACGACGTCTGCCTTTTCACCCCGCGCCAGGCGTGCAGGGATCGCCTGCGGCGTTTTACCCATCGAAGGGCCAGAGATCAGAATGAGGTTGTCACCACTTTTTGCTTCGAATTGTGGGGCCAGTTTTTCCAGTGCGGCTTTAAAGCCACCTGAAATCATGACGGTAATGTCTTTTGCCTGTACACCCATGCTGACAGAGGAAAGCACCAGCGTGATAAGGAGTGAGTGAGAGAACTTTTGCATGATGTAATCCCTGATTTAACGTGCAGTTTGGAGTGATAACGTGCTGCGGCGGTAGAGATAGAGCGTTGCCAGTAATGCGCACAAGGCGGCAAAACACATCCAATACCCTGGTGACGCTTTATCGCCGGTATATTCAATAAGTGCGGTAGAAATAACCGGTGTGAAGCCGCCAAAGACTGCAGTTGCCAGACTGTAGGCCAGCGAGAAACCAGCAACCCGAACTTCGGTAGGCATGATTTCTGTTAACGCCGGGATCATGGCACCGTTATAGAGGCCGTAAATGAAGGACAGCCACAACAGTACGGTCAGCATCATGGAAAAGCTGGGGGCTTCAGCAAGCATGGTAAGCGCGGGATAAGCAGTGAGTAGCGCCAACAGTGCCATGGTAATCAGCACCGGCTTACGACCAAAACGGTCTGCCAGGGCACCACCTATTGGTAGCCAGAGGAAGTTAGAGATGGCTACCAGCAAGGTCACTAACAAACTGTCAGATGCGCTTAACATCAACACCTTTTTACCAAAGGTTGGTGCATACACCGTGATCAGATAAAACGCAGTGGTCGTCATGGCAACCATTAGCATGCCGGCGATAACCACCTTCCAGTTTGTTAACAGAGTTTTAAACACGTCTCGCATGGCCAGATGGGTGCGGCGGGCGTTGAACGCCTGTGTTTCTTCGAGTTTGCGGCGAAGGAAAAAGATAAAAGGCACAATCAGGCAGCCGAACAAGAAAGGGATACGCCAGCCCCATTCACGAATCGCGCTTTCTTCCATGACCGCATTCAGCGCGAAACCCATCGCTGCCGCCACCATAATAGCCACCTGCTGGCTGCCAGATTGCCAACTGGTATAAAAGCCTTTGCGACCCGGGGTGGCTATCTCGGCCAGATAAACGGACACGCCCCCGAGCTCAGCTCCGGCTGAGAAACCTTGTAATAAACGGCCCCCCAGCACCAGCAGCGGAGCCCAAATGCCGATGGTCTGATAGGATGGAATCAGTACAATCAGGAAGGTTCCTGCGGCCATAATCGACAAGGTAACAATCAGTCCTTTGCGTCTCCCTACTTTATCAATATAGGCTCCCAACACGATGGCGCCGATAGGGCGCATCAGAAACCCAGCGCCAAATACAGCGAAGGTCATCATCAACGAGGCGAATTCACTGCTGGCCGGAAAAAAGGTATGTGCGATGTAGGTGGCATAAAAGCCGAACAGAAAAAAATCGAACTGCTCCAAAAAATTGCCAGAAGTAACACGCAGTATCGCGCCAATTTTTGTCCGATTCGCCATAGGTACGTTAGGTGAATTCATCACTATCTCCAGTTTGCTAATTAACGTTTTTGCTGCGTCAGTTTCTGAAGACTGGAACAAGAAAATAAAGTAAATAAGCGCAATAAACTGATGAACTGATGCGTTTGATGCATCAATTGGCATTAACAATTATGCAAAACAAGCTGTAACGGCTTATTAACAAGCTTGGTGTGTGTAACCGTTCACATAAGCCACTAAAAATGTCATTCACATTTTGTGACCAGCTTCATGTAAGTGGGAATGGTTGCACCATGCAAATACGGATAGATAATGCTCAACTCAAACCGGACACTGATTTAGGCCGATTGCTGTAGTCGTCGTTGATATGCATCCGGCGATGTGTTCCCTAGACGGTAATGCCGTCGTTTCAGATGATCAAACCTGTCGAGATAATCGATCACGTCGCTAATATTCTGACTTCGGGTTTCATAATGACGATCGTAAACCCTTCCCATTTTCAGGCTGCGGAATACGTTGCTTGGCGAGCATCAGCCAATAGGACTGAGTGACAGGTGAGTGAGAGAACGGAGTTTTTGATGTTTCCCGTTAGTCGTCATGGCGAGATATGAAGGGTGGGGTAATCACAAACGCATGCGCATTGGGTTGTTACACATGTTCAGTGTTGTGCATAAAGTAAAGGGGCTAACCTTTCGATTAACCCCTTGACCTATCTGGAATGTTTGGTCGGCATGAGAGGATTCGAACCTCCGACCCCCGACACCCCATGACGGTGCGCTACCAAGCTGCGCTACATGCCGACGCGTTTTACCAGTCTACCTTTTCCGGCGATTAATGCAAGATGAGCCGATTCGATTGCTTTAGTTTTAAGCAGTTAGTTCGCGATAAAGCGTTTTACATCGGTTAGCACCTGCAACAGCAGGCCAAGCTGGGGTTTCTCATCTTTTATTTCATTATCGTTCTTATCATAGGCACGATAAGTGCCTTTATTATCCAGCACGATCGTTTGTGTTGGTGTGGTAATCACCAAAAGATCGCTATTGCCGGTGGCAACCCAATTATTGCGACGTTGTGCGGTAAACAGGTCTTCGCCTTGCGAATAGTCATTGGCTGCCGTCCTTACGTGCAACAGGCGTTGCATTAACGTACGCATCACATCATTGTGGCTGGTTAGCTTGTTAATGGTTTGCGCCGGTGTACCCGGCCAATGGATCACCAATGGTACTTGCAATTGCGCGGAGCTAAAGCTGCTACCTGAACCCCAACGGCCTTTCCCGGTATCGTCAAATTCAACGCCGTGTTCGGCAGTGATCACGACGACGGTGTTTTCCAGCATCCCGCGTTGTTTTAGCGTGGCGAGCACCTTGGCTATTTGTTTATCCACGTCCTGTGCGCCGCTTCGGTAACGCTGGATAAAATCAGCAGGGACTGGCTGCGTGGTTTCTGCCGTTTCCGGTGTGTGATTGCCACGCAGATTGATATAGGAAAACCACGGCATATTATGGCCTTGGTCAGCCAACCAGTGTTGCCATTGCTGCGTGGTGGCCGCATCGCTTTGAATCTGCGCGGGCGGCAGGGTGAAATCACTCAATAACGCTTGGCGATAGAGCGGCGCGTTAAAGCCATCGGAAGAGAAAAGACCGAACTGATAACCTTGCGCACCCAGCGCTTTGATAAGCGCAGACGATTTCCGTGATGCGAGCACCCCGTCCAGATAGGTTGGTGGGATGCCGTAAAACAGGCCAAATAAACTGGTATCGGCGTGGTTACCCGCGCTGTAATGATTGCTAAAACGCACATTTTCCTGAGCGAAGCGGGTGAGGGCAGGCATGTCTTGCGCCATATCCTGGCTGCGGACGCCATCCACCACGATCATCAGCAAATTATAACCGCTGCCTTTATCACGGTAACTGAGATCGCTCAGTGGATACTCTACCGCGGCGGCGGCTGGGTTGCCCTGCTGCATCAAGCGGCGCTCATATTCTTGTGGATCGAGCAGGCCGTGTTTTTCCAAGAATTTACGCGCAGTCATTGGATAGGAGAGCGGCAGGTTAGCGCGCTGCATGGTAATTGGGCGATAGAAGTTGGCATCAGCCCAGATGTAAATCAGGTGCGAGGCGAAGAATGACACCATAAACAGTGCCGCAAGCGGCTTGCCGAAGCTGCGCCGGTTCAGGCTGCGCAATTTTTGCCAACTCCAGGTGGCGAACAGCATCTCCACCAAGAACAGTACCGGCACACTGATAAACATCAGTTGCCAATCGCGCGCCAGCTCACTTTGATCAGGGTTGACCACCAGCTCCCAAACCACCGGATTCAGGTGGAGGTGGAAGCGGGTAAACACTTCGCTGTCGACTAATAATAGCGTTAGTGCGGCGGTGGCCAGCGCGGCAGAAATAAAACGCAATAGCCGTTGCGACATCACCACAAAGGTGAGGGGGAAAATAATCAGTAAATAGCCAGCAAAGACGAGGAAACTGAAATGCCCTAACAGGCTGACCAGCGCATATACGCGCCCCAGCAGCGAGGCAGGCCAGTCGGCGACAAACAGATAGCGGCTGCCCAACCCGAGGCTAAGCAGGATGTTGAACAAGGCGAACCAATGCCCCCAGCTGATCATCTGGGAGACTTTTTCACGATAACGCTGTCGGTTTGTCACCATAAATAAGAATTAATGCGCTTTGTCTTCACGGATAGAAGCCTGGAGGGCTTCAGCAAACGATCTGGCCAACGTCTGCCGCTGTGCAGGCGATACGCTGGTATTGATCAAATTGGTTACCATGTTGCCCAATACCATCAAAGAAAGATCGGTGGGAGTATGGTGTTTTTCCAGTACGTTGACCAGCTCAGAGAGCAGTTGTTCAACATGTTCGTCACTGTAACGGGATGATTGTGGCATAAAGTTGAGCTCAAAACCTGACAAAGTCCCCTATCTTACCGTATAGGGCCGTGATTTTCCGCTCTAATTTTTTGCTGCCTGCGAATGATGCCTATCTTTCAATTGCAGCTCGTGTGCTTCGGTGTTTGAATACGCGCTCAAAGAACAGGAGGATTTATCATGAGTCTGGATATTGACCAGATCGCACTGCACCAGTTGGTAAAACGCGACGAACAAACGCTGGATGTGGTGTTGCGCGACTCCCTGCTTCCTACCAATGCGGCGGTGGAAGAGATGATGGCGGAGCTGCATCGCGTTTACAGCGCCAAAAGCAAAGCTTACGGCCTGTTCAATGAAGAGAGCGAACTGGCACAGGCGCTGAAAACCTGTCGCAAGGGTGATGAAGATTTTCTGGCATTCAGCCGTGCGGCCACCGGCCGTCTGCGTGATGAGCTGGCTAAATATCCGTTTGCCGAGAGTGGCGTTGTGTTGTTCGGGCAGTATCGCTATTTGGCGGTGGAGTACTTGCTGATTGCGGTCTTAAATAGCTGCAACAGCATGCGTGTCAATGAAGAGTTGGACATTAGCACCACGCATTATCTGGATATTAATCATGCGGATATTGTTGCGCGTGTCGATCTGACCGAATGGGAAACCAATCCCGAATCCACCCGTTACTTGACCTTCCTCAAAGGGCGTGTGGGCCGTAAGGTTTCGGATTTCTTTATGGATTTCCTGGCTGCGGCCGAAGGGCTGGATACCAAAGCGCAAAACCGGGGTTTGCTCCAGGCGGTGGACGATTACTGTGCGGATGCGCAACTGGATAAAAACGAGCGTCAGAGCGTGCGTCAGCAGGTGTACAGCTACTGTAATGAGCAGTTGCAGGCGGGAGAGGAGATCGAACTCCAAGCGTTGTCGGCAGAAATCGCGCCCGCCGGGGATAAAGATTTCCTACAGTTCTCTAGCGAGCAGGGTTATGAGCTGGAAGACAGCTTCCCGGCCGATCGCAGTACGTTGCGTCAGTTGACCAAGTTTTCTGGTAGCGGCGGCGGCATAAGCCTCAATTTTGATGCGATGCTGTTAGGGGAGCGTATTTTTTGGGATGCGGCAACGGATACCTTGACCATCAAGGGCACACCACCGAATCTGCGTGACCAGTTACAGCGCCGGCTGAACGGTGGCAAATAGCGTTGTTGGATCGCAGATAATAAAAAACGCCGCATTTGCGGCGTTTTTTACTTCGGCGTCCCGAAATACTAAAGCTCGATACGTTGTGCGATTAAACGCGAACGAAGTCGATGTGGGTCAATTTAGGCTTGAAAGCGTGACGCTGTACAGCCTGAATTTTCACTTTAGTTTCTTTGCCGTCGATAACCAGAACGATAGCATCATCGTAGAAATCTGGTTTGATTTCCATGTTCTTCACAGAATCATGGTCTAATTCGATAGCGATTGCAGCTTCTTTGCCACCATAGATGATAGCTGGGAATTTGTTTGCTGCACGCAGGCGGCGGCTCGCACCCTTACCCTGCTCTTTACGTACTTCTGCATTAATAGTGTACATTGCGTTTTCTCTTAAAAGAAAATTTACTCTGCTACAGGCGACCCAGTAACAGATTCGATATATCCGTGATACTTGCGTTTATCCGGGGCGAACCCAAGTAAAGCGCGCGGCATTTTAACGGAAAGCCGCAAGCGGAGCAACGAAAACCTACCCGTTTGGCGGGGCGATGGCGGTCAACGTAATTCGTTGGCGCGGCGAAAGCGCCCCTGATAATCAAAAATTTTTTCACGTATCTGCCAAAACTGGCCGCGCTTGCGTGCGACGACAAAATCCGGGTGGCGCAACAAGGTTTGCTGCTTAAGAATATCGGCGGCCTGTTGCCAGTGAAAGGGAACGCCAGGTGCGCGCTGATGTGGGCGCAGGAACAGCATCTCAAACGCTTTACGCTGTGCCGGCGTCTGTAGGCGGAAACGTTCGCTGGTGCAGGTGCCGTCTTCATCGTAGTAGGTGGCTTTCAGCCATTCGCCTTTGTCATCACGACCGCTGTCCAGCGTCATTCCGCCGCAGCGCAGCACCAGCGCGTCTTTTAGTTTCAGCGCGGCTTTCAGCATATCATCGGGATCGACCAGGATTTCCTGACACTGATGGCAGCGGCGGGCGGCGATGTCATTTTCTGCCCCACAGTGTGGGCAACTTTTAAAGCGGAAGCGATAATCACATTGTTCGCGGTTGCCGTCGTCGTCTTCTAACCAACCCTGACAGCGGCGGCCGTAATGCTCGATAATGTCGCCACTTTCGGTACATTTCCCCCAGAATAAGTTAGCGAAACCGCAGCCGGGGCAGAACACCTGAACCGGTTGGCTATCGCCGTGCGGCTTGCGTTTGCCCACTTCCGGGGTGAATAGGTCATGTGGGTTACCTGCGTAATCGAGGATCAGGCAATCTTGCTTTTCCGGCGCCAGGCGCAGCCCGCGCCCAACGATTTGCTGGTACAGACTGACCGATTCGGTTGGCCGCAAAATTGCAATGAGATCGACATGTGGCGCGTCAAAACCGGTGGTCAGCACCGCCACATTGACCAGATAACGTAATTGTTGCTGCTTAAATGCGCTAATCAGCGCATCACGTTCTGCTGGCGGCGTCTCCGCGCTGACCAACGCCGCTTCGCCTAATGGCAGCAAACGGTGGATTTCGCGCGCATGTTCAACGGTAGAGGCAAAAATCATCACCCCTTTGCGCGTTTGGGCATATTCCACAATCTGACTGATGATGTGCGGTGTGATGCGATTTTGCTGTTTCAATTCACGGTTTAAGTCGGCTTCGCTGAATAAACCGTGACTGTTGGCCTGCAATCGGCTGAAATCATACTGAACGATCGGCATATCGAGCCGCTCAGGTGGTACCAGATAGCCGTTTTTGATCATGTAACGCAGCGGCAACTCGTAGATGCAGTCGCGGAATAGGCTGCTGGCATCACCCCGGACGAAACCATGATAGTGAAACTGATAGATCCAGCCTTTACCCAAGCGATAAGGCGTTGCGGTTAGCCCGAGCAGGCGCAGTTGCGAGTTACTTTTTTGCAAATGTTGAATAATTTGCTGATATTGGCTGTCATCGTCATCACTAATGCGGTGGCATTCATCAATAATCAACAGCGAAAACGCACCGTCAAACAGCGGCAGGTTACGTGCAACCGATTGAACGCTGCCGAACACCACTTTGCCGGTACTGTGCTTTTGTTGCAAACCGGCGGCGAAAATATCCGCTTCCAAGCCGTAGGCACAATACTTGGCGTGGTTTTGGGCGACCAGTTCTTTGACATGCGCTAACACCAGCACTCGCCCACGGGCACGTTTTGCCAGCTCGGCGATCACCAAACTTTTTCCCGCGCCGGTTGGCAGTACAATCAGGGCCGGTTCCGGGTGCTGACGGAAATGTTTGATGGTGGCGTCGACCGCCTCCAATTGATAGGGGCGTAGGGTAAATGCCATGTGCTAACGTCTCTGGCCGTAAAAATTTTGCCTATATTACCGTTTGCCCGCCAGGGTTGCGACCCGCTGCCACCTTGTCTTACTTGAGCAGCGGCGTGTCTTTCTTCACGGGCTGGCTTATGTATCCTCGCGGCAGCGTTAAACCGATCGGTCATGCTGATGCAACGTAACGGCTTTTATGTATATAATTGTCAGACAGCAATCGCTGTTTCCCCACGCGATTTTACTGATTTATCCTCTCCGAACCGGCCTTTTGCACCTGGTGCAACGGTGGGACGTCATATTTTAGCAATACGATCGAAACGATCTTAACAACGACAGGCAAAGCAGACTCAATGCGACTGGACAAGTTTTTATCTCAGCAGTTAGGTATCAGCCGTGCGCTGGTGGCGCGTGAACTCCGTGCGAAACGCGTCGCCGTGGACGGTGAAGTGGTGAAGAGCGGGGCGCTGAAATTGACCCCGGAAATGGCAGTGACGTTTGACGGTAATGTGATCGCCCAAATCAACGGACCGCGTTACTTCATGCTCAACAAGCCGCAAGGGTATGTCTGCTCTACTGACGATCCCGATCATCCGACCGTGCTGTATTTTCTCGATGAACCAGTGGCTTACAAGCTACACGCTGCTGGGCGCCTCGACATTGACACCACCGGTCTGGTGTTGATGACCGATGATGGCCAGTGGTCGCACCGTGTCACCTCGCCGAAACACCATTGTGAGAAAACCTATTTGGTTACGCTGGAGCAACCGTTGGCCGAAGACACCGCCCAGCGCTTTGCCGAGGGGGTACAACTGCATAATGAAAAGGATCTCACCCGTCCGGCGCAGTTGGAACAGCTTGAAGAAACTGTGGTGCGATTGACCATCAGTGAAGGGCGCTATCATCAGGTAAAACGCATGTTCGCGGCGGTTGGTAATCGGGTGATTGAATTGCATCGCGAGCGCATTGGTGCGATCGCGATGGACGATGATTTGGCACCGGGCGAATACCGTCCGCTGACCGAAGACGAGATCGCCAGCGTGGGTGCGCCACATTTACAAGATTGATTAACCATTGCGGCTAACGAAGGAGTCGTTACACGTGCAACAGAAGCGGACATCTCACCTCGGTTTAATTTTTATCTTAGGCCTGCTGTCAATGTTGATGCCGTTGGCGATCGACATGTATTTACCCAGTATGCCAGTGATCGCCAAAGAATTTGGCGTTGCGCCAGGGCGAGTGCAGATGACGCTGAGCGCGTATATGCTCGGTTTTGCCGTGGGTCAACTGTTCTATGGGCCGATGTCGGACAGCATTGGCCGCAAGCCAGTGATTTTGTGGGGCACGTTGATTTTTGCTCTGGCGGGGTGTGCGTGCGCGCTGGCGCAATCGGTGGAGCAGTTGATTAATTTGCGTTTTCTGCATGGGTTGGCTGCTGCGGCTGCCAGCGTGGTGATCAACGCGCTGATGCGCGATATGTTCACCAAAGATGAATTCTCACGCATGATGTCGTTTGTGATCCTAGTGATGACGATTGCGCCATTGCTGGCACCGATGATCGGTGGCGTGCTGTTGCTGTGGTTCAACTGGCATGCCATTTTCTGGACCATGGGGGCCGCAGCCTTGATCGGCTCGCTGCTGGTGGCGTTGTTTATCAAAGAAACGCTGCCAAAAGAACGGCGGCAGAAATTCCATCTTCGCACCACGTTGGGTAACTTTGGTTCGCTGTTTCGCCATAAGCGGGTCTTGAGTTACATGTTGGCCAGCGCTTTTTCCTTCGCCGGTATGTTCTCATTCCTCAGCGCCGGGCCCTTTGTTTATATTGAGCTTAACCACGTGTCTCCGCAGCATTTTGGCTATTACTTTGCGTTGAACATTGTGTTCTTGTTCCTGACGACGCTGGTGAACAGCCGCAATGTGCGCCGCGTTGGCGCCATTAATATGTTCCGTTTGGGGCTATTAGTGCAGTTGGCGATGGGCATCTGGTTGCTGGTGGTCAGCGCGACGGATCTTGGTTTTTGGTCGCTGGTGCTCGGGGTGGCGATTTACCTCGGCTGTATCGCGATGATCTCCTCCAATGCCATGGCGGTCATCCTTGATGACTTCCCGCATATGGCCGGCACCGCATCGTCATTAGCCGGGACGCTCCGGTTCAGTATCGGTGCTATTGTTGGCGCATTGTTGTCATTGATGCCGGGTAAAACCGCTTGGCCTATGGTGAGCTCCATGGCGCTGTGCAGCATCATTGCGGTTTTGTTTTATTTATACGCCAGCCGCCCGCGCCATAATCCGGCCAAGTCGGCCGCGGTTTAACGCAGCCAAGCGTCACCTCATACTTCGCTTTATTGATTGCAGCAAGGGCACGATACCCTTGCTGCAAAGCGTCAATACTTGCTAACTCGCCTCTCATTTTCTGCATTGATATCTTTCCCCTTGATGCTTTGTTGCTAAAGCAATCAGCGCAAATAGCACCAAGCCACGTAGGCTGTGTTTTATTTGTTAAATAAGACTCGGCCTTAGACGTCACGTAAGAATCGAAGCAACCGTGTGCGTGCTGACAACAATAGGTGCGCCAATAGGAACATACCCTCGATTAATGAGTGGGTTAGCACTTATGCATGCGCTGCTGTTTTGGTGTGGATGTTTAATCAATGTAAAAATGTGGGGGTGAAAAAGTAATCTTTATGAAAGGAAAAAGGTTGAGATTGTGAGCGGAAAGGGTTACATATAACGCAAAAATGCGAGCTGAGTCGCAAAACGCCGTTAGATAACCCCGACGGCGAGCTAAAAATAACGCGAAATCAGCGAGTACAGGATTAAGTTAGCTGCTTGTGATAAATTTTACATTTAAATAACAATCAAACGCAGCAGAGACAGCGTTGAACGGCTATAACTTAATTATCCTGTATGTAAAAAAAATGTTTCAACTTTTCAAACTAGGGATTTCATGTGAATAGTATTCAACTTTCGGTAGTGCATCGCTTGCCGCAAAGTTATCGTTGGCTTTCTGGTTTCACCGGCGTCAAGGTTGAGCCGATACCACTTAGCGGCATCGATGAAGACAACAATCTGATTGGTCTAAAGCTGCTCAGCCATGATGGCAGTGAAGCATGGCACATCATGCAGCAGCTTAAGTCCTCGCTGCAAGATATCCAGGTTGATTGCGCCGTTGTCGAATGGGAAGGTGAACCTTGCCTGTTTGTTCACCGCAGCGATGAGAGCGCCACCATGTGCCGATTAAAAAACGTCGGCGCGGCTATCGCGGAACTGGTGAGTGCACAATATCCTTTCTGACGGGTTAATCAGTCAGCTGCAATAACTGCTGCGTATAGGCGGCTGAAGGTGCATTAAAGATCGCCTGACAGTCGCCTTGTTCAACCACTTCCCCCTGCCGCAGCACAATTACCTGATGACACAGTGAACGTACCACCTGTAAGTCGTGGCTGATGAACAGATAGGCCAACCGATGGCGTTGCTGTAAGGTTTTCAGCAGCGTCAGGATCTGCGCCTGTACCGATTTATCCAGTGAAGAGGTGGGTTCGTCCAGGATCAGTAACTGGGGTTGCAGAATCAGCGCCCTGGCGATGGCAATACGCTGGCGCTGGCCACCGGAAAATTCGGTCGGATAACGGTGGCGTAGCGCCGGATCCACCCCGACTTCCTGTAATGTGGCAATGACCCGCTGTTCGCGCTGCTCAGCGCTTAATTGCTGATGGACTTCCAGCCCTTCGGCGATAATTTGCTGGACGTTGAGCCGTGGGTTCAGCGCGGAATACGGATCCTGGAACACAATTTGGATCTGGCTACGGTAGGGCAGCATTTGCTTCATATTAAGCTGATGCAGAGCGTGGTCGTTAAACCAGATGCTACCGCGTGAGGCTAACAGCCGTAGCAGCGCTAGGCCAGTGGTACTCTTGCCGGAGCCTGACTCACCGACCAAGCCAACACTTTCCCCGGCTTTGAGGCTAAAACTCAACCCTTTTAATGCATAGTGTTGATCAACCGTGCGGCGCAGCAGGCCACGCCGGATCGGGAAGCTGACCTGTAAATTTTCGACTTTTAACAGCGGTGGCGCATCGGCCGGCAACGGCAGTGGTTCGCCGACATCTTCGGCTGCCAGCAATTGCTGGGTATAAGCGTGTTGCGGGTTGGCAAAGAGTTGCTGGCGACTGTTTTGTTCGACACACTCGCCCTGTCGCATAACGGCAACATTATCCGCCAGACGGCGCACGATATTCAGGTTATGAGTGATGAACAGCAGGCTCATCCCCAGTTCTTGCTTCAACTCTTTGAGTAATAACAGAATTTGCGCTTGGATGGTGACATCCAA
This sequence comes from Serratia sp. NPDC078593, assembly GCF_050268245.1. Lineage (NCBI taxonomy): Bacteria > Pseudomonadati > Pseudomonadota > Gammaproteobacteria > Enterobacterales > Yersiniaceae > Serratia > Serratia sp. NPDC078593. Next base: position 29,096 of record NZ_JBNNGK010000003.1, read on the forward strand.
CGCGGTGGTGGGTTCATCAGCGATCAAGAGTTTCGGTTGGGTTAATACCGCCATGGCGATCATCACCCGTTGACGTTCACCGCCGGAAAGCTGATGCGGGTAATCTTTCAGCCTGCCTTTGGCGTGACGAATACCGACGCGATCGAGGCATTGAATGATTTCGCCGCGTGCCGTTTCTCGCGTCATGCCACGATGCAGCATTAACACTTCGGCCAACTGTTTTTCGATGGTATGCAATGGATTAAGTGAAACCATCGGTTCCTGAAAAATCATTGAAATTTGATTGCCGCGCACCTTACGCAGTTCAGCCTCACTGGCGTGCAGCAGCGAGTGGCCATTGAAGTGGATATCGCCATGCTGATACACCGCAGGCGGCGCAGGCAGCAGCCGCAGCACCGATAACGCGGTCACACTTTTGCCAGAACCGGACTCGCCAACCAGCGCCAGGGTTTCGCCGTGGTCAATATCAAGTGAGACACCGTTAACCACGGTGTTGAGCGCTTCGCCGTGGCGAAAAGCAACGCTGAGATCCTGAATCGAGAGTAAAGGGGTGTTGGCCATATCAATGCGCCTTACTGGGATCAAAGGCGTCGCGCACCGCTTCGCCGATAAAGATTAACAGGGACAGCAATATCGCCAGAACCAAAAAGGCGGTAATACCGAGCCAGGGTGCCTGTAGGTTGTTTTTACCTTGTAACAACAGTTCACCCAGCGACGGCGAGCCGATAGGCAGGCCAAAACCGAGGAAGTCCAGCGAGGTGAGCGTGGTGATCGAACCGCACAGAATGAACGGTAAGAAGGTCAAGGTCGCGACCATGGCGTTTGGCAACATATGACGGTACATGATGGTGCGATCTGGCACGCCCATGGCGCGCGCCGCACGGATGTAGTCGTAGTTGCGGGTTCGCAGGAACTCTGCACGTACCACGCCGACCAGACTCATCCAACCAAATAGAATGGTGATCGCCAGTAGCCACCAAAAGTTTGGCTGTATAATACTCGACAACAGAATAATCAAAAACAGCGTTGGCATGCCCGACCACACTTCAATGAACCGCTGCCCCCAAAGATCGAGACGCCCGCCGTAATAGCCCTGCATCGCGCCGACGCAGATGCCAATCACGCTGGAAAATAACGTGAGCGCGAGCCCGAACAGCATCGAAATGCGGAAACCGTACAGCACGCGTGCCAACACATCGCTGCCATTGCTGTCGGTGCCCAGCAGGTTATGCCGCGACGGCGGGGAAGGAAAGGGCACGTCGGTATCGAAATTAATGGTGTCATAACTAAAGCGGATTGGGGGCCATACGGCCCAACCGTGTGTCTCGATTTGTTTGAGGACAAAGGGATCCTGATAGTCGGTAGCAGTTTGTAATTCGCCGCCGAAGGTGGTTTCACTGTAATTGACCATAAAGGGCAGCAGCAAACGCCCCTCATAACGCACCAGCAGGGGTTTGTCGTTAGCAATCAGGTTCGCTGCTAGGCTGAGCATAAACAGCAGCAAAAAAATCCACAGTGACCAATAGCCTCGACGGTTGTGACGAAAACGCGCCCAGCGCGCTTGGTTAATGGGGCTTAAGCGGCTCATTGACGTGCCTCGAAATCAATGCGCGGATCGACCAAGGTATAAGTGATATCGCTGATAATGTTCAGCAGCAGGCCGATCAGGGTGAAGATATACAGTGTGCCGAACATCACCGGATAATCGCGTTGCAGCGTGGCGTCATAGCCTAGCAAGCCAAGCCCATTGAGTGAGAACATCACCTCAATCAACAAGGAACCGGTGAAAAACATGCTAATAAACGTGGCTGGGAAGCCGGCGATAACCAACAGCATGGCGTTGCGGAATACATGGCGATACAGGATTTTAGTTTCGTCTAATCCTTTGGCGCGTGCGGTGACGACATACTGTTTGCGTACCTCATCGAGAAACGCGTTTTTGGTTAACATCGTCAGCGTGGCAAAACCGCCAATGACCATGGCCAATACCGGGAGTGTGATGTGCCAGAGATAATCGGTGACTTTACCGTACCACGTCAGGGTATCGAAGTTACTGGAAACCAGCCCGCGTAGTGGGAACCAATCGAGGTAGCTGCCGCCGGCAAACAGCACGATCAGCAAAATAGCGAACAAAAACGCCGGAATCGCATAGCCGATAATAATCAGTGTGCTGCTCCAGGTATCGAAAGCGCTACCGTTATGCACCGCCTTACGGATGCCAAGTGGGATCGATACCAGATAGATGATCAACGTGCTCCACAACCCTAAACTGATCGATACCGGCAGGCTTTGACCGATCAACTGCATGACCGAAGCGCCGCGAAACAGGCTGTCACCAAAATCGAGACGCGCGTAGTCCCACAGCATGGTGAAGTAGCGTTCATGTAGCGGCTTATCAAAGCCATAGCGTTGGGTAATTTCAGCGATGACTTCGGGATCTAACCCGCGCGCCCCCCGGTATTGGCTTTCTCCTGCGTTGCCTTGGCCCGGTTTTGCGTGGCCTAAGCCTTCACCGACGCCCCCACCGCCAAAGCCGCTGGTCTGGCCCAGCTCAATATTGGCAATGGCTTGATCAACCGGCCCTCCGGGGGCGATCTGTACGATAAAAAAGTTTATGGTGATGATCGCCCACAACGTCGGGATCACCAAAAGTAGCCTGCGAATCAGATAACCGCTCACCGGTGGCTCCTTATTGTTGCTGAGCGGGCAAGCGCCCGGCTTTGTTGACGTCAAACCACCAGGTATTCAGGCCGATAGAATAGGTGGGACGAATAGCGGGCTGTGAAAATTTATCCCAGAAAGCGTAACGGTCGTGGTTGGAATACCACATCGGTAGCATGTAGTAATTCCAGGTCAGTACCCGATCGAGCGCCCGCCCTAGTGGGATGAGTGCCTGTTCATCCCCTTGATTTTGCATTATTTTTTTTATCAGCGCATCCACCGCCGGATCGCTGACGCCCGGCGTGTTATAGGTGGAGTCAAGGTAAGCGGTGTCCCAATAGACCTGTAAACTTGTGCTGGGGAATGGCATTGCCGGATAAACGGTGGAGACCATATCGAAATCACGGTTGCGAACCCGTCGGGTATACTGGCTAGCATCGACCTCACGAATTTTCAGCGTGATGCCAAGCCGGTTTAAATTGTGCTGGAACGGTAAAACATATTGGAAGTTACTGCCGCTCAGGAGCAATAATTCAAACACGAATGGTTGGCCGGTTTGGCTATTGACCAACCGCTGATCCTTCACTTGCCAACCTGCATCTTTTAACAGTTGCGTGGCTTTCAGTAAGTTTTGCCGATCGCTGCCGCTGCCATCTGATCCCGGTGGCTGGTATATTTGGCTGAAAACTTCTGGCGGTACTTTATCTTTTAGCGGCGCCAAAAGGGTCAGCTCTGAGGTATCTGGATACCCTTTTGCCGCGTACGGTGTGTTCTGAAAATAGCTGTTAGCCCGCTGATAGGCACCGTAAAACAGCGCTTTATTCATCCAGTCGAAGTCAAATGCCAGCGTAATGGCTTCCCGTATCCGGCGGTCGGCAAACTGCGGTCGATGAATGTTGAACGCCAACCAGCGCGCGTTTTGCGCCGCTTCGTTAGTTTCATCATGTTTGACGATATAGTGACGTGCGAAATTACCGCCCTGATATTGAGTCGCCCAGCTTTTTGGTGAACTTTCTGCACGGAAGTCATAAGCACCGGCTTTGAATGCTTCCAGTGCCACTTTGTCATCCAGATAATAATCGTAACGCAGGGTATCGAAATTAAAGCGGCCACGATTGACTGGCAGGTTGGCCGCCCAGTAATCAGGCACGCGCTGGTAAGTGATATATTGCCCGAGACGGTAACCACTGATTTTATATGGGCCGCTACTGAGCGGAGGCGTGCTAAGCGGTTCATTTAACGGATGATGTTGCCAGAAGCTTGCCGGTAGTATGGGCAAACTGAGCAGACCTAGCAGTTGTTCGCGATCCGGCGCGGGTAATTCAATGCGTACCGTCAGGCGAGAAATCGCCTTGACCGTCACCCCTTTGTAAATCGATCGGAACTGTGGCACCCCTTCGGTCATAAATTTTTTGAAGGTAAAGGCGACATCTGCGGCGGTGATCGGGCTGCCATCGTGGAAGCGGGCGCGGGGATTAATGTCTAACTCCATCCAACGCATATTCTGCGGATAGCGTGCAGACTCAGCGATCAATGGGTAATAGCTAGCTGGCTCATCTTCCGAAGAGGTAAACAGCGAATCATACAGCTCGCCAGTACGTTGGCCGGGCACCCCACGGCTCGCGTAGCGGTTGAAGTTATCATAGGTGCCGATGGCGGCTAAGCGCACGTTACCGCCTTTGGGCGCGGCGGGATTAACGTAATCGTAATGGTTGAAGTTGGCGGAATACTTCGGTTCGCCAAGCAGGGCGAACGCATAGCTTTCATTGAGGGTTTCGGACTGCACACCGAAACTCAGTGCCGAGAGCACCAGAACAGCGAAAACGCGTATCGACATGTCTACGGTAAGCTCCTGCTGTAAAATCACTTAACTTGCGCAGCATAATGTTATTTGCCATTGAGCGAAGTCAAGAGGTTTAAAAATCAAAAGGTTGTATCTTCCTGATACTGATAAACCGGATTGTTGCGACAAAATTCAATGAAGGCATCTAAACCCAACGGTTTACTAAAGTAATAACCTTGCATAAAGCTGACGCCACGTTGCTGAAGATAATGCATTTGTTCCGCTGTTTCTACCCCTTCGGCCACGGTATGCATTTTCAGTTTTTCTGCCAGAGTGAGCACCGCATCGAGAACCGGAGCGGTTACCGTATCTTGACCGATTGTATTAACGAAACCGCGGTCAATCTTCAGATAATCCATGGTGAAACGTTCCAGATAAATTAATGCGCTGTGGCCGGTGCCGAAATCATCAATGGCAATTTCGATACCTTGTTGATGCAACCAGTCAAACTCCACCAAAGCGCTTTTTTCTTCCACCATGCCGCGTTCGGTAATTTCAAATACCGGCTTAAAGTAATCTTCCGGTAACTGCGACAGCAGTTCATAAACGTCTTGGTGGAAAGAGGGGGCGCTAAGATGTGATGGCGAAAGATTCAGCCCAATTTTGGCTCCGCGTGGCAATACGGTGGCTAATTGTGGTACGTCTGCTGCGATCAATTGGAACAGGTGGCGCGTCAGCGGTACGATCAAATCTTCGCTCTCGGCATAAGGGATGAATAAATCCGGCGGGATGCGGCCCTCTATCGGATGTTGCCAGCGAATCAGTGCCTCTAACCCGGCAACGGATTTGGTATCGGTGTGAAATACAGGTTGGTATTCGACGAAAAACTCATTGTGCTTGATACCCCGCATGAGTGCGCGCTCGGGGCTTTGTTGCAGTAATAACATGTAATAGCATAATACACCCAGCAGTAGCGATAACACCAAGCTACCGAGCACCGTTAATCGAATATCATTAGGTGTTAACTTTTCATTATAAAACAGAATGGTCAGCGGATAGCCGGGAATGGATAATCGATATGCGCGCGCTTTAGGCAACTGGTCTAGCGTGAGGAGTTCAGGGCCAAAAGTGGAAAGCGCTCGGTTGCCAATAATAATGGCGATACCGGGGGCTGACTCATCATGTGACGTGAACAGCAGATAGGGCAATAAATCGATGTCCAGCGTGGCTAATACCCCGGTATCTTCAGCATCCGGTTGACTTAGCCAAATTGCAACTGCCGGCTTATTGGGCACCATTGGGGTTCCCTGTTGCAACTTAATATCAAGCGATTGATGCCAGTTAATTTCAGGATATATCGCTTTCATGTCCAGCATCATGTCGCCGGTTGCGGAAGAACAATAAGCATAACCATTTTTTATTAACAGGAAAGTTCGCACACCGCTGGTAAATGATGCTTGATAGGTAATGTCAGGCTGCGCTTTTAGACAGGATTGATCACTTAATGGCATCATCTGCCGCATAGTTTCGGTCAGGTGATTAAGATAGCTAACAGTAAACTTTTGCGTCCGTTGTTCAACCAGTCGCTGATATTGGGTGCGTTGATGGTCAATCAAAAACAACGTTACGGATATGAATAGAATAAAAAAGGTCAGTGCGGCGAGACTACTTTTAACCAGACTACGCTGACGGTGTGAGACATGGCGTGCAAATGCCCTTTTTAAACCCATAAACCAGCCCCCTGAGCATGGCGTAACACTCTGTTATAGCGAAAGTCTACACTATAATTTTATCTATCACAGTTTGATCATTGTTGCTGGCGTCAACTCACGTAGCGCAGCCATCCGATGTCATTAAGTGCCCTAGGTTAGTCTTTTTCGGCCTTGCCGCCAACTTCGCATTATATATTAGAGGCCTGCGAGTCGGCAAAAATGAAAGCCCACGCTATAGATAATGTTTAAGAATGACCTGGTGAGTATTATACAATGAGCAAAGCAAAACCGCCTGACACTTGGCGAAGTGGTGGAGGAAGCACCGATGTTACCGGCAGGCTGTAACAAAAAACGCCGCCCAAGTGAGGCGGCATTAAATCGAAGCGCTTGGTATTCAGGACGTTCAGGCGTCTCGCGGTTTAGCTGCTGGTCAATACCCGACGGGCTTCACGATAACGCTTATTCCAATAGATATTGGAAAGTTTCGATATCATCACGCCGTTGCTAGCGGAAGCATGGACGAATTGGTCATTACCTAAATAGATGCCAATGTGGCGACCGGTTGAACCGGCGCGGAACAAGATTAAATCGCCAGGGCGCAACTTGGTACGCTGAATCTTTTTGCCTACGTCTTCCTGACCATAAGTAGAGCGTGGTAGATCCATACCGAATTGTTCGCGGAATGTACGTTGGACAAACGCAGAGCAATCAATGCCACGTTTAGTTTCACCGCCTAAACGATAGCGCACGCCTTTCCATTCGGCGTACTGATCCATAATTTTTGACTTGATGTCAACATTACGCACCATCGCTTCGAATTCATCCTGAGACGCTTGCAGTAAAAGACCATTTTTGTCATTAACTGCACGCGTCTCAGTTTGCGCGTTATCGAGATCCGACGTGTGAGTCGTACTACATGCTGAAAGTAGAACCGCTGCCGCCAAGGCAGGCACTAACCGCAGAACGTATCTCATAAAAGGTTGAGACTTGACCATTGTTATTGTTTTCCCTTGAAGTCCTTAACGACATCCGTCGCTACCTGAAAAATGCCAAAAAACGAATTTTCAGCTTTTTACCGTAATCAGTGACCTCTAAAAATGTGCTATAGCGCACACTTTTCCTCAGATTAATACTGAAATACAGTAAACCAGACATAAACGCTACCGAGATTACCGGAACGTATAGGGGATTGCGAGTTTTTTTCGGCGGTTTTTTAAGTGATTTAGCAATGTAACATAATGTAAATGCAGAAATAAAAAATGCAAAATGCTATTAATGTTGATTTGGCGTGAAATAAGGTAACGCAAGCGTTAACGGCGAGCGGGGGAATACATCTTATGATAACAAATCCCCCGATAGCTCAACGGCTTCGGGGGACGCGTCGCAAAATTATCCGCGGTTTGGACGATTCTTACCGGGCAGCATTCGATTGAGCCAGTTAATCAGGGCATCGCTGGCTGGCGTCATTAGCCACCAACTGGCCCCGACAAGTACCACCGACAGCGAACCGACGGCAATATCGGTGAACCAATGGGCACCAATCATCACGCGTGGCAATGAAAATACCACGGTAATCAATATGGCGATGGCAAAGGCCCAAACATTGAAGTAACGCAGCATAAAACAGGCAAAAATCATCAACATCATACCGTGATCGCCAGGGAAACTGTCGGCTGAAGCATCCTTGGTTTTAATGCACGTCAGTTCGCTAACGCGGTTGATATTATCAAAAGTGAGCGTGGGGCTTGGGTGTTTGACCGGTAATAAATGCCCCAACTGATTGAGTACCACGGCGGTGAGTAACATAACGATGCCGGTGACAATCAGGCGACGCCGACCGGCCGCGTCCTGCTTGAGGAAGAAATACAGATAAAGCAGCCCCATGGCGACCAGCGAGATACCATCAAATGCGCGATTGTTGGTGATCGCAACGACGTGCAGAAATGTGGGGCTGCTGGCCAAGTGCTGGTTAAAAAAGAAAAAGATCGCTGAATCCAGCGTAAACCACGTGCCATGGTTCTCTGGCAAGTACCAAGACAAAAATAGTGCGATGCCCAGTATGTTGAGCATCAAAATGAAAGGTAAATTGCGGCGCGTCATGAGATAACCTGTATCTGTAAACCAATAAGCGGAAACAACGGTAAAACCGTTAGCCTAAACGAATCTTAAACAAAGCAGATTGCAGCGTATTCCAATCAGCATCAGTGCTGTGAATCAGCTCAATTCGGCTGTCGAGCGGGGCACCCGGTCGCGTCTCGATACTCAAGTCTTGCCCCTGCCGATTAATCAACAACGTTCCTTCATTGATGCGCACCACGGCTTTGGCTCGGTCAACCGGCGCCAGACGCACCCATTCCATCATGCCAATCGTGTCGAATTCTGTATCGCCGTCAAAAATCCAACCGCAGGCGGTATAACCTTGCCCTTGATTCAGGGCGCGGCGCCAACGGCTGTTTTCTGGCAAACGTAACGCCGCCAGGCCCGGTGTTTTAGCGTGGGAATGATGGTGGCGCGCATCGGGTAACTCTGCACAGTTTGTTCGCGGTTCATCGAGCAACGACACTGCGATACGTCCGCGTTCGATACGCACTACCGGGCGTTCATCGGCAAACTCAGCTTGCCACGCGTCTAATGCCCGGCTGTCTTGCGCCTGCCAAGTATCGCTTTTATTAGCGGCAATAATATCAGCCGCTGCCAATTGATCGCGAAAATTTTCGTTTTCAGTATAACGTGCTTCGTTAAGTTGACGGGCGTCCAGCAGGCAAATCGTTGCGCGTAGATCAATCCAGCCGCCATAGGTTTCCTGGGTTAATAGCGACAGGATTTGTTTAGGATGCCCCAAGCCGGTTGGTTCGATCAGTAAACGATCCGGCTTGGCCTGTTGCAGCAGCATGTTCAACCCGACTTGCATCGGCAAGCCGTTGACACAACACATACATCCCCCAGGGATCTCTTTTAGCACTGCGCCGCTGTCTGCCAGTAACGCGCCGTCGATACCAATTTCACCAAATTCATTGACTAATACCGCCCAGCGTTCATTTTCCGGTTTGTTTGCTAATAAGTGACGGATCGTGGTGGTTTTACCGCTACCCAGAAAGCCGGTAATCAGGTTGGTTTTAGTCATTAATATATTCCGAATTTAAATGTGTATATTTAATTGATAACCAAGTGTTATTGCTTAATTTATCACCTTGCCGATCTATGGCGTGTTCTGCATCACAAATATAACAGATAAAAATTTCGTTTTCTGGTGTTAAAACCGATTGCGCCGTATTAGAAAAATCCTATGCAAAACCATGTATTAGGCGTGGATTTTATAGCTTATTAACTTGTTTTATCGTGGGTAATCATCCGATTAACCGGCAAATAAAGTGCCTAACCTTGCGATTATTCTTAGGTAAATCTTCTATGTTTAAATTGCCTTAATTAAAAGCGAGGTTACCATGAATACCTGTCGGTTTGTTACGATCGTGGGAGTGTTGTTTTCATGGATGGCGGCAAGTCATGCCGAAAATAGCGTTGGCGTAATTCACTTCGTCGGCGCCATTGTAGAAAGCCCTTGCGCGCTTTCTATTACGGACTCGGCGGCGAACTCTGAGTGTTATCGCAATGGACGTCACTATCAAAGCCAGCAGCATACGTTGTCAAACTTCGATATGACGCGCAAAGATCTGCCATTGAGCCTAGGCAGCACGGAAATGCACTGGGTGGATCAACAACAAAAATTGGCCGTTTTGACGGTGGTCTATCGATAGTGCGCCAAGCCATGTCGGGATTCGCACCCGACATGGTCACCTGATTACATTATTCTTGCATCATCCATGCCTTCACCGTTTGACGTGCGCCGTGGTCGCGCAGTGACAAATAAGCTTGAGTTATTGCGGCAACAAAAGCATCGTTACGTGCAAGTTGTTTACCGAACACGCTATTGAGCGCGAGCAGCGCTTGAACACGGGATTCATCATCGGGGGTAGTACTCACCATGTGCTGCAATTGCGCCAACATCGGATCGCGGATATCGATGGCATTGCCAGCGTCATCAACGCCGCCAACATAGCGCATCCAGCCCGCAATCCCCAGAGCCAGACCGGTGAAGCTGCCACCGTGTTGCAGATGCCAACTTACCGATTCCAGCATGCGTTGGGGTAGCTTTTGTGTGCCATCCATGGCGATTTGCCATGTACGATGTTGCAAAGCGGGGTTACTGTAGCGTTCAATCAATTGGTCGGCATAGGTGGCGAGATCAATCCCGGTCACCTTCAGCGTCGGGGCTTGTTCCTCCAGCATCAGGCGCCGGGCGGCTTGCCGATAATGGCAGTCAGCCATGCAATCATTAATGCATTGATAACCCGCCAGGTAGCCGAGATAGGCCAGGAAAGAGTGGCTGCCGTTCAACATGCGCAGCTTCATTTGCTCGAACGGCAGTACGTCATCCACCAATTGCGCCCCCGCGACTTCCCAATCAGGACGTCCGGCAACAAAATTATCTTCCACGACCCATTGAATAAAAGGCTCGCAGGCGATGGCGCATTCATCACGGATGCCACCAAGCGCGTTAGCAACGTCATCGAAGGTTTCCGCTGTGGCGGCAGGTACGATGCGGTCAACCATGGTGCTCGGAAACGAAACGTGTTGGGCTATCCAGTCAGCCAAGGTTACATCGAGCGCCTGCGCCAGCCCAATGACCGCATTACGCACCACATGGCCATTTTCTGGGATATTGTCGCAAGACAGTACGGTAAAGGCGGGCAGGCCACGCTGATGGCGCAAGCGCAGCGCTTCAACCAAGATGCCCGGTACGCTGGTCGGCTGCGCGGGGTTTGCCAGATCGGCGCGGATTGCATCATGCTGTAGATCCAACTGACCGCTGCCCGGTTCGATGCAATAACCTTTTTCGGTCACGGTCATTGAAACAATGGCCACTTGTGGTTCGGCCAGTTTCGCCAATACGGCTTCGATACCTTCCAACTTGCGATGCACACTTTCATGCACAGCACCGATGATGATTGCCTGATTACCCTCAGCCCCTTTCTCAAGCACGGTATACAGGTGATCCTGCTGGCGCAACGATTCAAACAGTTTATCGCCGCCAAACTGACTGATTTCGCACAGCCCCCAGTCGCCGCCTTGGCGATTCAATACGCGATCGGTAAGGAGTGCCTGATGAGCACGGTGAAATGCACCAAAACCAATATGCACAATGCGGCTGCGCAACGCGCGGCGATCGTATGCAGGGCGCTGTACGTTGTCGGAAAGCGTCTGGTTGGCGATAGTTTTCATGCAAAGCTCCAAAGCAAAAAATGGTCAGTCGACAACGGGAAAAGTTATCAGACCAGTTTGGCGTAAGGTATACGCCGAATGATGGTGTGATTCAAGTGTGGTTCCGTAAGTCATTGTTATCAGCATTGCTGTCGAATCAGGGTGGAAGCGTGAGTTGGATCAATCAAATAACGTTTCCGTTTTGACAGCGGGTTTCGAAGGAGTAAGGTTAAAGCTGAGTGACATCTATCGCAAGTTGGTATAATAACATTATCTGAAATGTGCGATCTGCCTCACCACTATGCGATCGACAAAACTAAACAAGGATAAGGTATGGAACAAACGTGGCGTTGGTACGGGCCGAATGACCCGGTTTCTCTCGATGATGTACGTCAGGCGGGTGCCACCGGTGTGGTGACCGCTTTGCACCATATTGCGAATGGTGATGTTTGGCCGGTTGAGGAAATCAAAGCGCGTCAGGCATTGTTGGCAGAGAAAGGACTGGTGTGGTCGGTGGTTGAAAGTATCCCGGTACATGAAGAAATCAAAACCCACAGCGGTAATTATGCGCGTCATATTGCCAACTATCAGCAGTCGCTACGTAATCTGGCAACGTGCGGTATTGATACCGTGTGTTATAACTTTATGCCCATCCTGGATTGGACGCGAACCGATCTGGAATACACTTTACCTGATGGTTCGAAAGCGCTGCGTTTTGATCACATTGCGTTTGCCGCGTTTGAGCTGCACATTTTACAGCGCCCCGGTGCGGAACAGGATTACAGTGCAGCTGAGCAAGCGCAGGCGGCAGTTTACTTTAACGCCATGGACGAGGCGGCTATCGCCAAGCTGACCGGCAACATTATCGCTGGGTTACCCGGGGCTGAAGAGGGCTATACGCTCGATCAATTCCGCGCCCGGCTGGCAGAGTATGACGCTATCGATAAAACGCAACTGCGCGAGAATATGGCGCATTTTCTGCGGGCGATTGTACCGGTGGCGGAGGAAGTGGGCATTAGATTAGCTGTACATCCTGACGATCCCCCGCGGCCGATCCTCGGTCTGCCGCGCATTATTTCCACCATTGAAGATATGCAATGGCTAAAAGAAACCGTCGATAGCATTCACAATGGTTTTACCCTATGTACCGGTTCTTACGGCGTCCGTGCGGATAACGATCTGGTGAAGATGATCCAAACCTTCGGCGATCGCATTCACTTTACTCATTTACGCGCGACCTGCCGTGAGGACAACCCGAAAACCTTTCATGAAGGGGCGCATTTGCATGGCGATGTCGACATGGTGTCGGTGGTCGAAGCGATTCTTAGCGAAGAACAGCGGCGGCGGCGGGCGGGCGATCGTCGGCCAATCCCGATGCGTCCGGATCACGGTCATCAAATGCTGGACGATTTGAAGAAGAAAACCAATCCAGGCTATTCGGCTATCGGCCGTTTGAAAGGGTTAGCCGAAGTTCGGGGCGTTGAATTGGCGCTCAAGCGGCGCTTCTTCCCTGATTTGCTGTAGTTGAACTGCGCCGAGGGTGCTGAATAAACAGGATCAGCGCCGGTGGTATCTGCATGGACAGCGCTCAATACATCACAGTCTGTGAGCGCTGTTTTGGAGCATAAGCGCGGATTTACTCTGCGCGGCTCATATAGCGGCGTTCTGCAATATGAATGCGGATCTTGTCACCGGTGCTCAGATATTCTGGTACATGAATCACCAGACCGGTTGCCATCGTCGCCGGTTTGTTACGCGCACTGGCAGAAGCCCCTTTGATACCCGGCGCGGTTTCAACAATTTCCATATCGACGGTTTGCGGCAGTTCGAGCGCCAGCACCTGGCCGTCTAGCGTCAACACTTGCATGCCCGGCAGACCTGCTTCTGGAATAAACAGCAGCTCATCTTCGATCTGCTCTTTTTTGAAGATATACGGCGTGTAATCTTCTTCATCCATAAAGACGTATTCTTCGCCGTCAATATAAGAAAAGGTGACTTTGCGGCGTGACAGTGAAATCGTGTCGAGAATGTCATCGCCTTTGAAGCGCTCTTCAACTTTTAACCCAGTACGCACGTCGGAGAAACGCATTTTATACAGTGTGCTGGCGCCACGGGCGCTTGGGCTCTGCACGTCGATATCTTTCACCAGCAGCAGCTTGCCGTTGTAGTTGATCGCCATGCCGCGCTTAATTTCGTTCGCTCTTGCCATAAAAATAGACCTGCCAATAAGGAGTGTGGAGAATGTGCGACACGTTACTCGTGCCGCGGGTTTCAGGCAAGTGCCAGAGGTAAAAACACGCCACCCATCGCGGTTTTTGAGGCCGGCTGGATGACGGCCATCCAGCCAAGAGATTATTTGAATTCGGGCAGTAGGCCGAGCAGTGCCAGAATATGCGCACTAGCATTAATTACGCCAAACAGAATGATGAATAGGATCATGCTTTGCCCACCGGGCGCCTGATAGCGTTGCTCTGTAAAGCGGCGGCGACAGGAGCGTGCCATTAATGCCGGAACAATAACTGCCCAAATGGTTGCCGCCAAGCCAGCAAAACCGATAGCGTAGATAAAACCGTTCGGGAACAGCAATGCAGCCAGCGTCGGCGGAGCAAAGGTGATCAGCGCCGTTTTGCTGCGGCCGGTGGCATCGTCGCTAAATTTGAAAAAATCGGCGATATAGTCGAACAAACCGAGCGATACGCCAAGGAATGAACTGGCCAGAGCCATATAAGAGAAGCCCGTTAACAGTTGGCTAATCGTCTGATTGTCGGATACGTTGCCCATCTGCTTAAGCAGACTGCCGATGTTGCCGCCTTCGGCGATCACCTGCTTGAAGGCATCACGTGCAATGTTGCCTTGAATCACATACTGCCACAGGATATAAATCGCCAGCGCTAACAGGGTGCCGTACACCAGGCTGCGCACCACCGCACCGCTGTCTTTTTGGTAATACTTCACCAGCCCCGGCACATTGCCGTGGTAGCCAAACGAGGTCAGCAAATAAGGCAACGCGGCGAGCGCGTAGGGCAGGTAAGTGGCCTCGGTGTCGCTGTGATTGAACAATACCGCAGGTTGTACATGCGTGAACATGTTACCCACCGACATCACAAAAGCGATCACCATACCGCCGATCAAAATGGTGCTGAGGCGATCAACCGCGCGCGTCGATAACCAGACGATAAACGCCACCAGTGCGGCGAATATCAGGCCAGCGGTGGGTTGGCTGACGCCGATACTGTTTTCCAGCGAGTGGGCGATGATCGATCCACCGGCGGAAATGTAAGCATAAGTCAGGATATACAGTACAAAAGCGATGGAAACCCCATTAATCGCGCTCCAGCTTTTACCCAGTAAATCTTTCACTACGGTGTGGAAACTGGCACCCGCCGGATAATGCAGCGTCGCTTCCAGAATCATCAGGCCGGAGACCAGCATACAGGCCCACGTATAAATCAGTAGCGCAACCGAGCCGCTAAACCATACGCCAGAAGTGACAATGGGAATGGAGAACATGCCCGCACCGACGGCGGTACCGGTAATGATCATTGCGCCGCCAAGAACGGAAGGGCGGGAAAGCTTCTGGGGGGTGTCCGTAGACATACTGGCTCCTGAATGACCTTGATGGTCTTGGGTTCTTTTGTACTAGCGTGATGGTACATTTTGGCATCGTGCATGTAAAGCGCTTATTCCGCGTCTTCTATACCTAGCCCAATTCCCAGCATGCCGCAGGGAAAATCGGCCAATGTAAGATGTGCTCAGCGCTCAGGCTATAAAGCCTGATGGTTCGATAAGGGGCGCCTGATGGCCAGAACCGCAATGCTGGCGATTGTGTACAGGTCAATGTCAGTGCCATTGACGATAAATGTGAGCAGGCGACGGATGTTTGCGAACAGTGCCCGTTCATATCTACAGATTTTGGTGATTTAGCCCTCGACTCCTTTATCGAGGGCTTTCCTTCAGCTAACGACTATCAACTGTTGAAAATCTTTCTCTGCCATCCCGTATCAGGCCGGTTCGGTTGGTAATTATCAATAGCCGCACGGGGTTCTCGTATACCCTCAGGCTTCACTTCTTGAGACAGTTCTTCCGGCGCATAGCCCCACGGCCATAACAAATTTTGCCATGAACTTGATATGTGAATGTAATGAGGGGTTATGTCGTCGATAATTTTGGGATCGATCTTGGCCTCTTTGCCGATTAAAACATCTTCTGAAACTAATAACGCATGTTGATAATATTCCTTCAAATTTTCTGGAATTTTATTTTCATAAAGCATCGCCTCATCAGAGAAAGGGCACCCTTTGTTCATCGCGGCCTTCAACATCAACATCAGTGCCACGTACTGCAAATCTCCTGATACGTTTCTCCGGCTGACACCTTGATGATAAGGGGCCGGAAGGTAACCGCTGACAACATCTGTGTTTTCCAACAACACGTTCCATTTACTGTCTTTTCTCAGTTGAGCTAGTTCATCGATCACTTTCTTTTTCGTATCACTAAGTATTGGAATACCATATTTAGCCTGAGTGACTTCTGAAATTTCGTGCTCTTGGCTCGCATAAGAACCGCCAATGTCTGAATGAGCACCAGGCAGTTCTAACTCAAAATAATTGCCAGCCACGCTGCTCAACGGGAAGTTGTATCGGCACTCATGCTTGGCCGTTAACTGGAAAACAGTTTTCGCCGCATCCTTACCAAGCGTAACCTTCAAGCCATTGGTGTCGCCGGTATCATGAGGATCCTCCCAGAATGTTCCAAGGCGCCAAATGGATGCAACCGTGTCATAAAGTCCAAGAAATCTTACTTCTGGGTTTTTACTGATTTCGTAACCTTTTTCTTGAGCAACTTCCGTCAAAATATTCGTTACAGAAGGGTCTAAAGAATTAACCATATTAACGAAATGTCTGGCAGTGGCTGCTCCACGACTGAAGCCAAACACATCGAATGTTAAGGTTAATGTGTTTTTTTCAGAATCTGCTTGCGGCAATGATGTTTTAATTTGCTCAGCAATTTGTGAGACACTATTACTATATTTTGCAAACACGCCGTACCCCGTAGTCACGAGTGGTACATCTACCCCCATGGCTTGTACGAGAGTATTATCACCTTCTCCGTTTTTGGTTCCTGCCCCTTCGATATAAACAGCTAAATTATCATCATGATTTTTTCCGTAGTTTTTGTAAAGCCGGTAAATATTTGAGAACTTGTCTTCATCTGTTTCTTTAGCTGTCAGCAGGTTATTGGCATTTTGCCCTGTACCATCGAAGAAAACGCCGATTGTTAGTGTAACCGGCTGTTTTACCTTAACTGTGTTTTTAATATGCTCCATAGCTAACCTCTTTCATATTTTTAATAAAAAACTCCGCAACACAGTTAATAAGTACCTGCAAAACAGTCGTTCCTGTTGATTGCTGATTATTACTGAGCGGATGATAAAGCCCATCACGATAATGCCGGGAGATAGGCCCTAATACAGATTAGCGAGCTGTTTTAACGAATAAAATCAATCAGTATTGTGTCAGGATACAAACAACACGGAATTAGAAACGAGTGGATGCTTGGTCGTGCATACAGACGACAATCGACCTGATAGAGAATGCTATAATTACAGGAACACCGGTGAGGCAGGTCTCCCGATTTAACCTTGCTGTTGCTGGCAATTAATGTGGGTAGGCGGCGGAAGTTTGTAAGCACATTGGCAAAGCGCGTGAGCAGGAGTGCCGCACCATTATCAGATAATTTGAGCAGAAATCCCCGATGTTTGCGAGTAGAGGCCATTATGTTGGTAAGCTGCTGTGACCTCTTCCCTTTGTTCCGAACACTGAATGAAGTGCGTGAGCTCACGGAGAAATGGTTGTCAGAATATAACTGTGAACGCCAGCATGAATCGCTGAATAATATGACACCGGAGGAGTATCGCCAACAGCATTACCAGGCCGAGAGCTCAAAAAGTGCATGGAACTAAAGTGGGTCTATTTACACTTCCTCGCTATACGGCGTTTGGCGTGGATTCACAAACCATGGATGTAAAGATCGCCGCTTTTTTAAGATTGCGCTGGCAGCGTTCGCGCATGGCTGCTATTGTCGCGTTTCAACTCCGCCAGCCCACCAGGAGACTCGCTGATGGACTGCCGTTCAGACTGTGGCGCGTGTTGCATTGCACCTTCTATATCCAGCCCAATCCCCGGTATGCCGCAGGGCAAACCGGCCAATACGCGCTGCATTCATCTTGATGATCGGTTGCGCTGCGGTCTGTTTCATTCGCCGCTGCGGCCCAAGGTTTGTGGTGGCCTGCAGGCCAGCCGCGAAATGTGCCACGATCGTCGCGAAGACGCATTGATTTATTTGGCGCAACTCGAAGCCGATACTGCACCGTAGCTTTTTGTCATGCAGATTGTGGGCGTTGTGAGCCAGAGATAAGCATGCTCCCTATGCGGCAGTATCGACATCGGTGCCGGTTTTACTGCCTGCGGTCTGAGCCTTGCCAAAAAGAAAAGGGCAATGTTGCCATCGCCCTCCGTTATTAAAGCCAGTGAGTAGGGGGCTGTCGTGACGTCAGCCAGCGGCGTATCCCACCGCTATACCAGGGTCAGCCATCAGATAACGGTATCATCAAGCTCTCCTGTGATGCCATCAGCCGTTAGACGCCCATTATGCGCCGACTGGCACATCGTGAGCGGTGTTCTTCAACACCTGACCTTGATACTTCTCAATATCCAGTTGCGCCATTTGGCCACAGTTGCCTTGCGCCAGACTGGACGTGCCGACATCAAACGTCAGGCAATTGACGTTGCCATTTTTACAAATGGAGCCCGGCTGCGATGGTTCAGCCGGATCGAACCATGCGCCTTCGCTGATGCGCACGGCACCAGGGCGGACGTCTTCACTTACAATGGCCCCGACCAGGATCTGACCGCGATCGTTAAATGCGCGCACCAGATCGCCATTGGTGATGCCACGTGGCTTGGCATCTTGCGGGTTGATCATGATGGCCTCGCGGTCAGCCACCGCGTATTTTTTCCGCAGCGGCGTGTTGTCGAGCTGAGAGTGCAAGCGGTTGATCGGGTGCGCAGTATTGAGCGATAAAGGATACTTCGCCGCTTCCGGGCCGCGATACCACTCATGCGGAGGCATCCAGGTCGGAATACCTTTGCAATCCTGATAATTCATCTTGGCGATGGCATCGGAGTAAATCTCGATTTTCCCAGATGGCGTCCCCAGAGGATTAAGCAGCGGATTCTCGCGATAATCCGCAAAGCGTACCCACTGTGTATTGGCCTCCGGCACCGGGAAACGCACGTAGTTGTTGGATTGCCAGAACATGTCAAACGGCGGCAGAGCGACGCGTGCGTTGCGCGCCTGCAGTTTCATGTCGTCATACATGCCTTTTAACCACTGTGTTTCGTCTTTGCCTTCGGTAAAGGCGTCTAACACGCCCAGTTTGGCAGCCATGGCAGCAAAGATATCGAAATCGTTACGCGCTTCATGCTGTGGTGCGACGCACTGATGCATCGGGAACACATACAGCTGCGAGTAGTCGCCCCCCATTTCTAAATCGTTTCGTTCATAGCTGGTGGTGGCTGGCAGCACGATGTCGGCGTATTTGGCCGTGGCGGTCCAATACGGTTCATTCACCACAATGGTTTCCGGCCGTTGCCAGGCTTTGATCAGGTTGTTGGTATCCTGATGCTGGTGGAAGGTGTTGCCACCGGCCACGTAAACCATTTTCACGTCAGGGTAGGTCACTTCCGCACCGTTGAACTGGATAGTTTTTCCCGGGTTGCTCAGGCATTCAGCGATGCGCGCAACAGGGATAGGCGAAGGGGTGCCCTTTGGTGAGTTACCGGCGGATATCCCGGAGATAATGCCGCCTTTCGCCGTCGGGCTACCACCGGACGAATAGTGATAGCTAAAGCCGAAGCCGCCACCTGGCAGCCCAATCTGGCCGAGCATGGCCGAAACGGTAACCAGTAACCAGTGCTGTTGTTCACCGTGATGTTGACGTTGGATACCCCAGCCGCCCATGATCATGGTCCGGTTTTTCGCCATATCACGCGCTAATTGGCGTAACACGTCTGCGTCTACGCCGCAGAGATCGGCTGCCCATTCTGCCGTTTTGGCGACGCCGTCCTCGCTGCCCAACAGATAGGCCTCAAACTTATCAAAACCAGAAGTGTAGGTTTTCAAAAAGTCTGGATTATGCAGCTTTTCGGTCAGTAGCGTGTGGGCAATGCCAATCAACATCGCGCTGTCGGTGTAGGGGCGCGGTGCGATCCATTGCGCATTAACGAACTTGGCGCTGTCGTTATGCACCGGGTCAATACTGATAACGCGGGTGCCTTTTTTCTTCAACGCGTCGAAACCGGTTTGGCCGTAGTGATCGGGCACATTCCAGCTATTTTTTAGGGTAATCATTGGGTTGCAACCCCAAAGAATGACCAGTTGACTGTTCTCGATGACGTTTGGCCACGCGGTTTGCTGCTCGTAGACTTCCATAGAACCGACGACGTGCGACATGATCACCTGTGCGGCGCCACTTGAGTAATCCCCCGCATAACCGAGAAAACCGCCGGTCAGGTTCATCAACCGTTGCAGCAATGTGCGGCTGTTATGCAGCATCCCGACGCTTTTCCAACCGTAAGAACCGGCGTAGATCGATTGAGGGCCGTGCTCTTGTTGCAAGCGCGTGATTTCAGCACACACCAACGAAATGGCTTTATCCCAACTGACGCGAACCCATTCATCATGGCCGCGTAAATCGGTGCGGCTGCCTGGCCCACCGTCGAGCCAGCTTTTGCGAACCATTGGATACTTAACGCGGTTTTCGGCATGGACTTGATAGGGAGCCATGGTGATCAGTTCGTTTGGGTAAGGATCGTCTTTGACCGGCTGCACGCCGACCATTTTCCCATCCTGAACAATGGCTTCAAACGCGCCCCAGTGGGCACCGGTCAGAATGCCTTTTTGTGCCTGACGTAACGCGACAAACTGCGGTAGTGCTTGGCTAATTGCTTCCGCCAGCGCGGATTTAGGCCACAGCCCGGCTAACAGCGGAGTGGCGGCCAGTGCAGTGGCACCGGTCAGGAAGCGGCGACGACTCATTTTTAATGGTTGTTGTGAATATTTGCTCATGTTCGCTTCTCCCTTAAAGCTTGGCTGGTGCGGCAGGCGTCATGTCGCTGGCATGTTTTTGCACGTATTGTGTCAGCACGCGCAACTGTTCTTGCGTCAGCGAAGTACGCGGCGCCATTCCTTTAATCACACCGATCCACTGGTTGGCATTGAAGCGGTCGAGCGCCGTCAGACCGTGGCAGCCGGTACAGTTGGCGGACATCATGTCTGCGGTGTAACGCCAGATTTTTTGTTGATCGTCAATCAATTGCTTACGTGGCAGCCACACCTGCAAGGAAACCTGATGCCATACCAGCCCGGTTTCCGCATCAGTCATGGTATTGCCTGATTTGAGTATCTTGCGGGCTTCTTCACCCAGCAGTACGCTCAGAATACGTTTACCCTGCGCGGCATAGAACACTTCGCTGACGCCATCTTGTTGCCAGCCGGAAACGTCCGCCAGCACGTTGTCGCCGTCTTGTTTCACCACATGCACTTCGGTTGACGGCATCAGGTTGCCGGCGTTGTGCTTATCGTCTGGTTGCAGGAAGAAAGGCTCGGTAGCAATGGTGTACAGCGTAGTTGCGGTCGGCGAAGTTTCTGCCGCTGCTTTTGCCAGTTCGGCTGCCCCGGCTTGGGCCGCGCCGCTCATATCCGGCAGAATGTGCGCGACACCTTTGTGGCAATCGATGCAGGTTTCACCTTGTTTAATGGCCACCGGATGCTGAATGCGCGCTTCGGCACTTTGCGCAGTAATGTCCATAGCATCGAAACTGTGGCAGGAGCGGCAGGTGGCGGAGTCATTCTCTTTTAACGTTTTCCAAACGGATTGCGCCATGGCCAGTTTATGCGCCTCGTATTTCTCCGGCGTACTGATGGTGCCGACCATTTCACCGTAAATATCCTTTACCGCCCGGATTTTGGTCCAGAGATAATCCAGAGGTTCGTGCGGTACGTGGCAATCGGCGCACTCGGCACGAATACCCTTAGTATTTTGAAAGTGGATGCTGCCTTGATATTCAGCAAGTGGTTGTTGCATGGTATGGCAGGACACGCAGAATGCGGTATCGCTGGTTTTATGGAATACGGTGGCAGTACCGGCCAATAATGCTGCACCGAGGATAATCCCGATGAGTAAAATCCATAGCCAACCCCACCGGCGCCGCTTTTCAAAGCCAGTTTGTTTATTGCTCATATTGACCTACTTATAATTATGAAATCCCAAGAGAAACCTTGCCAAAAAAGCCTATTGGCCTGACACCGATAGACCCGGGTAAGTATAGTGATTATTTGTAAAGGCGCCTAACACATTAGGGGTATTTGTCACGTGAAATGCGATGAGTGGCGTAATATTCAGCGTTATATTTTTTGTGGCGTGCGGGCTGAGCGATGTCCGGTTTAGTTGGGAACGCCAATCGCGGTGTTATGTAAACAGCCGCGAGCAGATAAGCTTAATGTACGGGCAAATAATGTTGCCCGCTTTGCCACAGCCGAATGGCCATTTGGCTGGCCTCAAAGTGTGGCTCAGGCAACTCATCGAGGGCAAACCAGCGCCATTCTGCGCATTTTGCAGGTTCACGTAACTGGGGTTCGCCGCCGGGGTGTGTAACCACCATGCAAATTGACACCGTATGTTTGTTTTCTGCTCGCCAGGTTTGCAGGTTATTGCTGACGCCGATGAACAGCGGCGGGGCAATGTCCAGCCCGGTTTCTTCGGCGATTTCTCGTTGGGCGCACTGTTCAAAGCTTTCGCCTGCCTCCAGGTGACCACCGGGAATCGACCAGAAAGGGGCGTGTTTGCCGCAGCGTTTGCCCAGTAAAATCTCACCCTGCGCGTTGATGATGATGACGCCGACACCGGTCAGAACGGCCATGACTTTCTCCTTCAGCAAATTTCAGCAAATTATGCCATCACTGCCCAGTTGGCGGAAAGTGCGCCGGTAAAATGTGCGTAAGGTCAAAAATCTAGCATGTCAATCTGTAGAAAACTTGCTTTCAGTCAGGAGGGCTTACACACTCGTTGAAACGTTTCAGCGTTATTCGGCTGGCTGGGCTAGCTTAGATAACGCTCCTTTTTCTCAAACAAGCTGAAACGATTCAATTTAGCAGGAGAGGAGAACCATGTTCCAGTTATCACAGCAAGACATCCACTTGGGGGCTGCCGCCAGTAGCAAGCAGGAGGCTATCCAGCAGGTGGCCGCAGCGCTGACCGCTGCCGGTTGCGTTAGCGCCGCCTATGTTGACGGCATGCTTCAGCGTGAGCAACAAACATCCACTTATCTGGGGAACGGTATTGCCATTCCTCATGGTACCACCGACACCCGCGATCTGGTGCTCAACACCGGGGTACAGGTGTTTCAGTTCCCGCAAGGTATCGAATGGGGTGAAGACCAGACAGCCTATGTTGTCATCGGTATCGCCGCCCGTTCTGATGAACATTTGGCGCTGCTGCGTCAACTCACGCACGTATTAAGCGATGACAGCGTCGCAGAGCAATTGGCGAAAACAACCTCTTCCGATGAGCTTCGTAGCCTGCTGATGGGCGAGAAAAAAACGGCAGAGTTTCAGTTTGACGCCTCGTTGATTGCATTGGACGTTACCGCTGACAGCCTCATGACGTTGCAAGCCTTGAACGCCGGTCGCCTGCAAAAGCTGGGTGCGGTTGATGCCCGTTTTGTCAGTGATGTGATCACCCGTAAACCGTTAAATCTGGGGCAGGGTATTTGGCTGAGCGATAGCGCTGAAGGCAACCTCGGCAGTGCTGCCACGGTAAGCCGCCCGGCACGCGCATTTGACGAAAACGGTGAGCATGTGGCGCTGTTACTCACCGTCGCCGTCGCCGATCCACAGCCGTTGACGGTGCTGAATTATCTTGGCGATCTGCTGTTGGCGCAAAAAGCTGAACGCTTGCTGAAGGCTGATGCCGCCGGCGTGTTGGCATTGTTGACCAGTGACGTGGCAGAAGAGAGTCGTGCACTGACTGCCGAATATACCATTCGTAACGAACATGGCCTGCATGCCCGTCCGGGCACCGCGTTGGTCAACGTTATCAAGCGGTTCAACTGTGACATTACGGTGACTAATCTGGACGGCAGCGGTAAACCCGCCAACGGGCGAAGTTTGATGAAGGTGGTGGCGCTGGGGGTGAAGAAAGGTCATCGCCTGCGCTTTAGCGCCAGCGGCGAAGATGCACAAACCGCACTGAATGCTATCGGGGATGCCATTAACGAAGGATTGGGCGAGGGTGCAGCATGAGCAGAAGAGTCGCAACCATCACATTAAACCCGGCTTATGATCTGGTGGGTTTTTGCCCAGAGATTGAGCGGGGGGAAGTCAACCGGGTTAAAACCGCCGGCCTACATGCCGCCGGGAAAGGCATTAATGTTGCCAAAGTACTGAAAGATTTAGGGATTGACGTCACCGTTGGCGGCTTTTTGGGTAAAGATAACCAAGACGGCTTTCAACTGTTATTCAGCGATCTGGGTATTGCTAACCGTTTTCAGGTGGTGTCAGGCCGTACCCGTATCAACGTCAAATTGACGGAAAAAGACGGCGAAGTGACCGATCTGAACTTCTCCGGTTTTGAGGTAACGCCTCAGGATTGGGAGCGTTTTGTTACGGATTCTCTGAGCTGGCTCGGCCAGTTCGATATGGTGGCGGTCAGCGGCAGTTTGCCGGCAGGCGTAGCGCCGGAAGCCTTCACGGATTGGATGGTTCGTTTACGTGCTCAGTGCCCGTGCATCATTTTCGACAGCAGCCGTGAAGCCTTGGTGGCGGGTCTAAAAGCCGCGCCGTGGTTGGTCAAACCCAACCGTCGAGAGTTGGAAATCTGGGCTGGCCGGCCATTGCCGACGCTGGCTGACGTGGTGGAAACCGCACATGCGCTGCGCGAACAGGGGATTGCGCACGTGGTGATTTCACTCGGTGCCGAAGGTGCGTTGTGGGTGAACGCGTCGGGCGCATGGATCGCCAAACCGCCAGCCTGTGAGGTTGTCAGCACGGTGGGAGCCGGTGACTCGATGGTCGGTGGCCTGATTTACGGCCTGATGATGCGTGAGTCCAGTGAGCATACGTTACGTTTGGCAACGGCCGTCGCCGCGCTGGCGGTAAGCCAGAGCAACGTTGGCGTGACCGACCGTCCGCAGTTGGCCGCGATGATGGCGCGGGTCGATCTGAAACCCTTTAACCAATAGCAGGAGGCAGAATGAAAACGCTGCTGATGATAGACACTTCGCTTGGGCAGGCGCGTAGCCACCTGGCGAAACGCATGTTGGGTGCCGCTGCGGCCAAACAAGGTTTGCAACAGGTTGAGTCTTTGACCGAAGCTGAATTGGTGGTGATTGCCGGGCCGCTGGCTGCCGATCCTGCATTAAACGGCAAAGCGGTTTACGTTGGCGATGTTGAACAGGCGGTGCGCGAGCCGGAAGCCTTTTTGG
Organism: Serratia sp. NPDC078593; assembly: GCF_050268245.1. Taxonomy (NCBI): domain Bacteria; kingdom Pseudomonadati; phylum Pseudomonadota; class Gammaproteobacteria; order Enterobacterales; family Yersiniaceae; genus Serratia; species Serratia sp. NPDC078593. The sequence continues at coordinate 54,055 of NZ_JBNNGK010000003.1, forward strand.
CGCAGGCCAAAGCCGAAGCTAAACCGTATCAGGCACCGGCTGCGTTGGCCATGGCGACAAACGTCACCCGCCAGAAGCGTATTGTGGCGGTAACGGCCTGTCCGACGGGTGTGGCACATACCTTTATGGCCGCCGAAGCGATTGAAAGCGAAGCGAAAAAACGTGGTTGGTGGGTAAAAGTTGAAACACGCGGTTCTGTTGGTGCGGGCAATGCCATCACGCCTGAAGAAGTGGCGGCGGCAGATTTAGTGATCGTTGCCGCTGATATCGAAGTCGATCTGGATAAGTTTGCCGGCAAACCCATGTATCGTACCTCGACAGGCTTGGCGCTGAAGAAAACCGTGCAGGAGTTGGATAAGGCGCAGGTGGAAGCGGAAGTTTATCAGCCGCAAACACGTGCTAGCACCGGCACTACCGGCGGTAAGAAAAAAGAGAGCGCCGGCCCCTATCGTCACCTGTTAACCGGCGTGTCTTACATGCTGCCCATGGTGGTTGCGGGTGGGCTGTGTATTGCGCTGTCGTTTGTCTTTGGTATCAAGGCATTTGAAGAGAAAGGTACGCTGGCTGCGGCATTGATGCAGATTGGCGGCGGTTCAGCCTTTGCCTTGATGGTGCCGGTTTTGGCGGGGTATATCGCCTTCTCTATCGCCGACCGTCCCGGTCTGACGCCGGGATTGATTGGCGGTATGTTGGCAGTCAGTACCGGAGCCGGCTTCCTGGGCGGTATTATCGCCGGTTTCCTGGCAGGGTACGTTGCCAAGGCGATCAGCGGCAAACTGCGTTTACCGCAAAGCATGGAGGCGCTGAAACCGATCCTGATTATTCCGCTGGTGGCGAGTTTGATTACCGGTTTGATCATGATTTACGTGGTCGGTACGCCGGTTGCCAGAATCATGGAAGGTTTGACCAACTGGTTGCAATCACTGGGTACCGCCAATGCGGTGCTGCTGGGCGCTATTTTGGGTGCAATGATGTGTACCGATATGGGCGGCCCGGTGAACAAAGCGGCCTATGCCTTTGGTGTCGCGTTGCTGAGTTCTTCGGTGTACGCGCCGATGGCGGCGATCATGGCTGCCGGGATGGTGCCACCGCTGGCGATGGGGGTGGCGACGTTGCTGGCGCGTCGTAAGTTTGAGAAGTCTGATCAGGAAGGGGGCAAAGCTGCGTTGGTTCTGGGGCTGTGCTTTATCTCCGAAGGGGCGATTCCCTTTGCCGCGCGCGATCCGATGCGGGTGTTGCCGTGCTGTATCGCCGGTGGTGCGCTGACTGGTGCGCTGTCGATGGCGGTTGGCGCGAAACTGATGGCACCGCACGGCGGCCTGTTTGTGCTGCTGATCCCGGGGGCTATCTCGCCGGTGCTACTGTACCTGTTAGCGATTGTCGCTGGGACGCTGTTGGCCGGGGTGGCTTATGCGCTACTGAAACGCCCAGACGCAGCGGTGACACCCACAGCCTGAGGTGTTAACTCCGGGATACCTCGAGGGGTATCCCGGCGGCAAACGGATACATCTTGATGAGCCTACATGGGAACTGAGTTGGATAGTTGAGCCGAGTCAACAACAATACCGCTGAGGTAGGACGGGCGGATAAAAAACCGGAGCCAATATGTGCTCCGGTCAGACTGCTGACAAAGCGTGTTATTAGGGAAAGCGTGCCGAAGGGATCGTAGCGGCCTGCCGCCGGAGCGCCCCTCGGTGCGCTAGGCCCGAGTATCTCGGGTTCAAAGGTAATTTTGTTATCAACCTACCTCACCGGAGCCAGTATTAGCTCCGGTTTTTTATGCCTATTATTGGCGCAGGCGCTATTGCTGTGCTTTCAACCAAGCGATCTCTTCCGCCCAAATATCTGGATTCACGGTTTCGAGAATCAACGGGATATTGTCAAAACGTGCGTCACGCATAATATAGCTAAACACCGTTTTACCGATGTTGCCTTCTCCCAGGCTGTGATGGCGATCGACACGACTGTTGAATTCGCTTTTCGCGTCATTCAGGTGCATGCCGCGTAGATAGTGCATACCCACGATGTCATCTAATGCTTTAAAAGTATGCTGACAATCTTCTTCGGTACGCAAATCGTAACCGGCAGCAAAGGCGTGGCAGGTATCGATACACACGCCGACGCGGCTTTTGTCTTCGACACCGTCAATAATTGCCGCCAAATGTTCAAATTTAAAGCCCAGGTTGCTGCCTTGACCGGCGGTGTTTTCAATCACCGCCGTCACACCTTGGGTTTTATCCAGCACGATATTGATGGATTCGGCGATGCGCGCCAGACAGCTATCTTCATCAATCTGCTTTAAATGACTGCCGGGATGGAAATTCAGCAACGTTAGCCCTAACTGTTCGCAGCGCTGCATTTCGTCGAGAAAAGCATCGCGTGATTTTTCCAATGCATCGGCCACCGGATGGCCCAGGTTAATCAGGTAGCTATCATGCGGCAGAATTTGCCCTGACCCGTAGCCATATTGCTCGCACGCGCGTTTGAATTTATCAATCACATCCGTGGTCAGGGCTGCTGCCTTCCATTGACGCTGATTTTTAGTGAACAGGGCGAATGCGGTCGCCTCCAGTTCGTGTGCGCGGATGACCGCCTGATCCACGCCGCCTGACGCGCTGACATGTGCACCGACAAACTTCATTTTCATTCTCCTGTAGTATCGGCGACATTATGCATTGATAGCGACAAGTGTGAAAGGTAGGGCACGCATGGGCCTGAGCTTCAGGCCCGCAGGGATCGATTAGAACAAATGTTGCACCAGCTGATTGATGGCACCGCCGCCGACGATCAACCAAATGAACAGCAGCGTTGCCAGCAAAATGGGTTTCATACCGGCCTGACGCACCGCACTAATGTGGGTGGTGAGACCCAGCGCCGCCATTGCCATGGCTAACATCCAGGTGTCGGCGGTGATCAGATGATGCACCAGCGTGACGGGGATCAGATTAAACGAGTTCAGCCCAGCGACGGCAATAAACAGCACCGCGAACCACGGAATAGTAATGGCAGACTTTTCACCTTTGCCTGCGCTGCTACCACGGCCAATATAGCCAGACAGCAGCAAGAGAAACGGTGCCAGCATCATGACACGGATCATTTTGGCGATCACCGCGGCGTTTTCCGCCTCTGGGCCGATGGCATGCCCGGCTGCGACGACTTGCGCGACTTCGTGAATGGTTGAACCGGTATAGATGCCAAAGGTTTCCTGGGTGAACGGTAGCCAAGCGAATTGCTGATTCAGATGATAAAGCCACGGGTAAGCAAAGATCGCCAGCGTACCAAATACCACCACGGTCGAGACGGCCACTGCCACTTTACTGGAGTCGGCTTTTAATACCGGCTCGGTCGCCATGACCGCCGCCGCGCCGCAGATACTGCTACCGGCGCCGATCAACATTGCCGTTTGATTATCGATGCCGAAGACTTTTTTCCCCAGCCAGCAGGCGAGCAAGAAGGTGCTGGTTAAGGTTAAGGCATCAATAATAATGCCGGTCGCGCCCACGTCTGCGATTTGTTGAAAGGTCAGACGGAAGCCGTACAGAATGATGCCAAGCCGGAGTAATCGCTGTTTGGCAAGTTGCACGCCGCTGTGGCAACTCGGTTGCAGCCACGGATAAACGGTATTGCCGATGACAATGCCGAAAATAATCGCCAGCGTCAGCGCACCTAACCCCAAATTGGCGATCCAGGGGATGTCGCCAGCCCAAATGGCGATGGCCGTAAGCCCGCCCGTCAGCACCAATCCGGGCACCAAACGTGGAAGACCAAACAGCGGGAAGCGCCGTTCAGGGAAAGGGGATGAAGTATCGGTTGCCATGCGTTGAGTCCTTTGTCTGTGATTCTACGGACAAGGTTAGAGGGTTATGATATAAAAGAGAAATTAGTTATATATTTATAACCAATCTAAATAACTGGTATAAGAAGCCTCTGGTTATGCGTGCTGGCTCAGACCGTAGCGGGCAAACGTGATAATCTGAATGCAATGATTTGTGGTAAGCGGCTTACCAATTAGGGAGGGTCGCCTGTTAATTTCACGCGTGTGCGCGGGAGAACCTTGCCCGGCCACTTGTCAATTCTGAGATGAGTATGCATATCACTTTACGTCAACTGCAGGTGTTTACCGAAGTGCTAAAGAGTGGCTCAACGACTCAGGCATCCGTGGTGTTGGCGCTGTCGCAGTCGGCGGTGAGTGCGGCGTTAGCGGATCTTGAGGGGCAGTTAGGCGTACAGTTGTTTGATCGCGTCGGTAAACGGCTAGTGATCAACGAACACGGCCGTTTACTGTATCCGAAAGCGCTGGCGTTACTTGAACAGGCCAGCGAGATCGAGCAGTTGTTCCGTTACGATGGTGGGGCACTGCGCATTGCGGCCAGCAGTACCATTGGCAATTATATGCTGCCGGAAATGATTGCGCGTTACCGTAACGATTTCCCCGCGACGCCGTTAGAATTGAACGTGGGCAATAGCCAGGATGTGATCGGTGCCGTAGCCGATTTTCGCGTTGACTTGGGGTTGATTGAGGGGCCATGTCACATGCCGGAACTGGTGACTCAGCCATGGTTGGACGACGAACTGGTGGTGTTTGCTGCGCCGGACAGCCCATTAACACAACAACCGTTGACGCTGGCGGTGTTGGCTAAATCGCCGTGGATCCTGCGCGAGCGGGGTTCTGGTACGCGTGAAATATTAGACCATTTATTACTTGCCCATTTGCCACATTTTCAGTTGGTGATGGAGTTAGGTAACTCAGAGGCCATCAAACATGCGGTGCGTCACGGGATTGGCATCAGTTGTCTGTCGCGTCGGGTGATAAGCGATCAGTTGGCAGCCGGAACGCTGGTGGAGTTGAAAGTGCCATTGCCACCCTTAATGCGCACGCTGTATTTGATCCATCATCGGCAAAAACACATCTCTAACGCGTTACAGCGTTTCCTCAGCTATTGCACGCTGTCAGTATAAGTATAAAACCCCGATCTGCTTCACATTAATGATATTAAGTTGGGTGATGAGAGGTATTGCTAATAATTATCACTGAATTATGAAGCTATCTTATATCATCGTAATGTTACTAGTGCATAGGTGGGTATTTGCTACAATCCGCCCTCAATTTTTTGACGAGCAGATAGGGTAAGAATGGCTCAGCAGGATATAAAAACATCGGGGCAGCAAGCACCCGGACTTCGCCGCGAGTTAAAAGCGCGACACTTAACCATGATTGCCATTGGTGGTTCCATCGGTACCGGCCTGTTTGTCGCCTCTGGCGCAACGGTTTCGCAGGCAGGCCCTGGCGGGGCACTGCTGTCTTACGCGCTGATTGGCTTAATGGTTTATTTCTTAATGACCAGCTTGGGTGAATTGGCGGCGTTTATGCCGGTTTCTGGTTCATTCTCCACCTACGGTGCTAAATACGTCGAAGAAGGTTTTGGTTTCGCGCTGGGTTGGAACTATTGGTATAACTGGGCGGTCACCATTGCTGTCGACTTGGTTGCGGCGCAACTGGTGATGAGCTATTGGTTCCCGGATACGCCAGGCTGGATTTGGAGCGCCTTGTTCCTCGGCTTGATGTTCTTGCTCAACTACATATCAGTGAAGGGCTTTGGCGAAGCGGAATATTGGTTCTCACTGATTAAAGTGACCACGGTGATTATCTTTATCGCTATCGGCGTGCTGATGATTGTTGGCATTTTAAAAGGGGGTGAGCACGCGGGTTGGGAAAACTGGACCATCGGTGATGCGCCGTTTGCGGGCGGTTTCTCCGCGATGATCGGCGTAGCGATGATCGTCGGCTTCTCGTTCCAAGGCACCGAGCTGATTGGCATCGCTGCCGGTGAGTCTGAAAACCCAGGTAAAAATATTCCGCGTGCGGTTCGTCAGGTATTTTGGCGTATTCTGTTGTTCTATATTTTTGCCATCTTGATTATCAGCCTGATCATTCCTTATACCGATCCAAGCCTGTTGCGTAACGACGTGAAAGATATCAGCGTCAGCCCGTTCACGTTGGTATTCCAACATGCAGGCCTGCTATCAGCGGCGGCGGTGATGAATGCGGTCATTCTGACGGCGGTGCTGTCAGCCGGTAACTCTGGCATGTATGCATCGACCCGTATGCTGTTTACCCTGGCCTCTGAAGGTAAAGCACCGCGCATCTTTGCCAAGTTGTCAAAAGGTGGCGTGCCGCGCAATGCCTTATATGCCACAACCGTAGTGGCAGGGCTGTGCTTCCTGAGCTCGATGTTTGGTAACCAATCCGTGTATTTGTGGTTGTTGAACACCTCCGGTATGACCGGGTTTATCGCGTGGTTGGGGATCGCCATCAGTCATTATCGTTTCCGCCGTGGTTACATGCTACAGGGGCGCGATTTGGGTGAATTGCCGTACCGTTCCGGTTTCTTCCCGGTAGGGCCGATCTTTGCCTTTGTGCTGTGCCTGATTATCACCCTTGGTCAAAACTACCAGGCTTTCCTGGAAGACAAAATTGACTGGTACGGTGTCACCGCAACCTATATTGGTATTCCTCTATTCCTGATTATCTGGTTCGGTTATAAGCTGACGCGCGGCACCCGCGTGGTGAAGTACAGCGAAATGGAATTCCCCAAGATGGATGTGAAGTAACCCTCACATTGCTTTGAACGCGGCGGTGCGCCGCCGCGTTATTTCCTTCGACGTTTTATCTCTGAAAGTCCTCACTGCGCGGTGATTAGCCCTTTTTGCTGTTTTGGCACGTCACTGGCGTCACCTTAATACCTCGAAAAAATGTCACTAATCGCCGTATGCCCACATTCTTCGCAAATAAAACCTTATAGATAATTATTTGAGATAATGGTTATTTGCGTGATTGATAAGTATTATCGTTTGCTTTACTGTTAGAATCTGCTGCATCCCTGATGCCACGTACTTTCTCGGTAATATCGTCTCTTTGGTAGACGTTAACATCGTCGTCGTAATAGGTAGCCAAATAATGAGTGTAACCACCGATCCTTTGCCACCGGTAAAAGGACAATCTCGCGTCCAGGTGATGGGGCACTATCAACATATTCTTCGCCATCGCCTGATGATAATGGGCGTGTTAGCGCTGGCGATCGCCGGTTCGCTGCTGTTGGATTTCACCATGGGTCCAGCCGGATTATCGCTGTCTACGCTGTGGGAAACACTGGTTCATCCTGCCACGGCAGATGCGGGTACCCGCGTGATTGTTTGGGATATCCGTTTGCCCTATGCGCTCATGGCGGTGGTGGTGGGCATGGCGTTAGGCTTGGCCGGCGCTGAGATGCAAACGATTTTGAATAACCCGCTCGCCAGTCCCTTTACGCTGGGCGTGTCATCTGCCGCCGCGTTTGGCGCGGCGTTGGCGATTGTCTTGGGCATTGGCTTGCCGGGGATTCCTGCGCAGTGGTTTATCTCCGCCAATGCCTTTGTGTTTGCGCTGTTTGCCGCATTGATGTTGGATGGCATTACCCGCTGGACGCGGGTTGCTACGTCCGGCGTCGTGCTGTTCGGTATTGCGCTGGTCTTTACCTTTAATGCATTGGTATCGATGATGCAATTTATCGCCAGTGAAGATACCTTGCAAGGCTTGGTCTTCTGGACGATGGGCAGCCTGGCGCGCGCATCGTGGGAGAAGCTCGGTATTCTGCTGGCGGTCTTCGCGGTGTTGCTGCCGTTGTCGATGATGAGCAGTTGGAAATTGACAGCGCTCCGCTTAGGGGAAGATCGTGCCGTCAGCTTCGGTATTGACGTGCGTCGTTTGCGTTTGGCGACCCTATTGCGCATCAGTATTCTTTCTGCGTTGGCGGTAGCGTTCGTCGGGCCGATTGGATTTATCGGTCTGGTTGCCCCGCATATTGCGCGCATGATGTTTGGTGAAGATCACCGTTTTTATCTGCCAGCCAGTGCGCTGATTGGGGCATTAGTGCTGTCGATGGCGTCGGTCGCGTCGAAAAACTTGGTGCCAGGCATCATTATTCCGGTGGGTATTGTGACCTCGCTGGTCGGCGTGCCCTTCTTCCTGAGTATTATCTTGCGCCACCGGGGGAATGTCTGATGAATCAGGGCTTACGTATTGAGCAGTTCACTGCCGGTTATCCGAAACGCCCGGTGATTACCAATCTGTCGGTGCCGTTACTCCCGCGTGGGAAAATTACCGTGCTATTAGGGCCGAACGGCAGCGGTAAATCGACGTTATTACGCTCGTTGGCCGGGTTGAATGCAGCAGAAGGGCAACTGTGGCTAGACGACAGCGATTTGATGCAAATGCCGTTCGCGCGCCGTGCGGAGCGGGTGGTGTATCTACCGCAATCGTTGCCTGCCGGCGTGCATTTGCACGTGCTGGAATCGATCATTGTGGCTCAGCGTGCCTCTGGTGGCCGCAGCAATGCCAGTAGTGAAGGTGAAGTGATGGCATTGCTGGAGCAGCTTGGCATTGCCCATCTGGCGCTAAGCTATTTAGATCAACTGTCCGGCGGTCAAAAGCAGTTGGTGGGCTTGGCGCAGTCATTGATTCGTCAGCCATCATTGCTGTTATTGGATGAGCCGCTCAGCGCGCTTGACCTGAATTACCAATTCCATGTGATGGATTTGGTGCGCCGTGAAACCCGTAAACGCAACATCGTGACGGTGGTGGTGGTGCATGATATCAATATCGCACTGCGCCATGGCGATCATGTCTTGATGCTGCAAGACGGCAATATGATCGCCGATGGGGTGCCAGAACAGGTTATCACTCCGCAGAGTTTGGCGCAGGTATATGGCGTACGTGGGCGTATTGAGCGTTGCTCGCAGGGAATGCCGCAGGTATTAATCGATGGGTTAGTCAACGAGCCGGTGGTGTGACAAACCTTCAGCGTTCTGCGCTGCGGATAACCCGAACCCAATAACCATGCGCTTTTAATGGCTATTGTGTGATTTTGTGAATAGTGCCACAACGCGTTAAGCGCGGGTCTGCAATGGTGGAAGGTACAGTCGTGCTGTGACGCGGCGGTGATTGCTTTCCACCAACCAGGACATTCGCATGATGCAGGAACAGGAGTGGCAACAACTTGCCCAACATATCGCCGACTGGCGTGCGGCGATCCATCGTTACCCAGAGTTATCCCACCAAGAGCGCTTGACCACCGAGTATATTTGCCAGCAGTTATCCGCATTTCCAGCGTTACACATCAGCCGTCCGGCGGCAACGGGCGCGGTGGTGCGGCTGAAAGGCGCATTACCGGGACGAACCATTGCATTTCGGGCGGATATTGATGCTCTGCCCGTTGAAGAGAAAACCGGTTTGCCGTGTTGCTCGACAAGGCCAGGGATGATGCATGCCTGCGGCCATGATATTCACACCGCAATCTTAATGGGCGTTGCCAGTACACTGGCTGAGCGCTGGCAAACGCTTAAAGGTGAAGTGGTATTTATTTTCCAGCGTGGCGAGGAAATGTCGCCCGGTGGCGCGAAAGAACTGATTGATTCAGGCACGTTAAAAGACGTAGAGATGTTCTTTGCCTTACATGTATTGCCAGCATTGCCGTGTGGCACCCTCGCGTTAAAGCGCGGAATTGCCAGCGCCAACCGTGATACGTTCAATATCTGGTTGCATGGCAAGGGCGGGCACAGCTCGATGCCACATTTGACGGTAGATCCTTGCATCGCCGCTGCGGAAACCGTTCTGGCATTACAAACGATTGTTGCGCGGGAGCTCAATCCGCAAGCGTCAGCCGTGCTCTCCGTATGCAGTTTGGTATGCGGTGATGGCACCACCTCAGCAATCCCTAATGACGCGCATATCTGTGGAACCAATCGCACATTCACGGCAGAGGTACGGCAACAAATCAAAAATGCCATGACACGTATGGTTCATGGTCTTGCTCAGGCTCACCGTTGCGAAGCGGAAATAAGGTTTGATGATTGGGACTACTCTGCCATCGTGAATGATGACGCATTATGTGACATTGCCGAACGCGTTGTGCGCTCCTTGGGGAATCACTCCCGTTTTCTTGAGCAGCATGAGCCGATGTTTATCGGTGAGGATTTTTCGGAGTATCGGGCACAGGCGCCGATTTGCTTTGTCTGGCTGGGCGTTGGCGATGGGCAGGAGGCACCGCCACCGCTGCATAACTCTTATTTTAATCCTGATGAACGCGCCCTGTTACAGGGGGCAAAATATTTTTTGGGGTTGGCACAAGAGCTGGTGATGTGACGTCCAGGCTGGATAACCGGTAGTTATGAGACGGGTAAGAATATGTGTTTGTTACATCACTCATCTTTTCAGCAGGCGTAACATCGAAAAGCGGTGTGCCGAATCGGGTGAAAAGACAAACCGAAGGGGCCAAACGCCAGCCCCTCCAAGCGGATGACAACCAGATAGCCTACTGGTTTTGTCATCCTTTGCTTAAGTTACCTAACGTCGAGCGTCTGGATGAAACGCACTGGCCGGGCGAGTCGCCATATTTTCATAGGTTGCCCATTTTTGCCGCGCCACGTTTTGTGCGATGGTCATCAGCCGTTCAGCTTCTTGTGGGTTTTGCCGCATTAGTGCCAGGAAGCGAGTTTCGTGCTTCCGGTATTCATATAACGGCAGCGTTGGCCGCAGGCTGTCTAACGTGAACGGATTATGCCCCTCTTCGCGCAGCACCGGGTTATAACGCATCAGCGGCCAGTGGCCCGCATCCACCGCACGTTTTTGCTGCTGAAGCCCCAGCGTCATATCGATACCGTGGGCGATACAGTGGCTATAGGCAATAATCAACGATGGCCCGGGATATGCTTCTGCCTCCCGCATGGCTTGCAGCGCCTGTTGCGGGCTCGCGCCAAAAGCGATACGGGCGACGTAGACGTTACCGTATGAGATGGCTTGCAGTGCCATATCTTTTTTCGCCATGGTTTTCCCCCCGGCGGCAAATTTAGCGGTTGCGCCTAAAGGCGTTGATTTAGACATTTGCCCGCCGGTATTGGAGTAGACCTCGGTGTCCATGACCAGAATATTAATATCGCGCCCCGAGGCTAACGCGTGGTCCAGACCGGACGAACCAATATCATAGGCCCAGCCATCACCGCCGACGATCCAGATGGAGCGGCGAACCAGATGATCCAGCAAACTATACAGATTTAGCACTGCTTCTGAGGTTTCTCCGGCCAGTCGCTCACGAACCCTAGCTAGCCGCTGACGCTGTTGGTTGATCTCTGATTCAACCTGCTGTGGCGCATTGACTATCTCATCCACTAACGCCTGACCGAGTTGCGGAACAAAAGCTTGCAGTGCCTGCGCGGCTTGCTGCCGGTGTTGATCGGCGGTCAAACGAAAGCCCAAGCCAAACTCGGCATTATCTTCAAATAACGAATTAGACCAGGCCGGGCCTTTACCTTGGTGATTTTTCGCCCATGGCGTGGTCGGCAAGTTACCGCCGTAGATGGATGAGCAACCCGTTGCATTGGCGACCATCATGCGGTCACCAAAAAGTTGCGTGAGCGCTTTCAGATAAGGCGTTTCGCCACAACCGGAACAGGCACCAGAAAACTCGAATAGCGGTTCCAGATATTGCACACCGCGCACGGTGGAGAAATCGATAGCGGCGCGTTCGGGCCACGGTAGGGTATTGAACCAGTCGAGCGAGGTTTTTTCTCGCTCCAGAATGGGCAGTTTATCGACCAGATTGATGGCGCGGATTTCGTTGCCCTCTGCATCTTTTGCCCGCACTGGGCAGGCATCAATGCACAGGTTGCAGCCGGTACAATCCTGAGGGTAAACCTGTAGGCTATACAGCGTATCGGGGAAGCCGCGCGCGCTGATCGGCGCCCGTTTAAAGCCGTTTGGCGCACCTTCGGCCAGGCTGTGATGATAAAACTTCGCGCGGATGGCGGCATGAGGGCAAACAAACGAGCAGTTACCGCATTGGATGCACAGATCTTCGCGCCATTCTGGGATCGCCAAAGCAATATCGCGTTTTTCCCATTGTGTGGTGGCGGTGGGGTAAGTCCCGTCCGCAGGCAACATGGATACCGGGATTCGGTCACCACGATCCTGTAACATTTCTGCGGTGACTTCGCGTACGAAACGTGGTGCATCAGGCGAAATTGACCAACCGCTGTCTGCGGCCTCTGTGGCCTGTGATGGAACGGACACCTGATGCAAATTAGCCAGCGTAGCGTCAACCGCAACAAAGTTACGCTCAACGATGGCGCGGCCTTTCTTGGCATATGTTTTTTCAATGCTGTGTTTAATCAGGGCGATCGCCTGTTGTTTTGGCATCACGTGAGACAGGGCAAAGAAACAGGTTTGCATAATGGTATTGATGCGAGTGCCCATGCCGGTATTGCGTGCTACGTTGGCGGCGTCGATCACGTAAAAAGAGAGCTTTTTCTGCTGGATCTGGCGCTGAATTTGCGCGGGCAGATGAGCCCAAATGTCGTCTGCGGAATAAGGGCTGTTCAATAAGAACGTGGCCCCCGGTGCAGCCGCGCTCAGTAGATCGAGCGTTTCAACAAAGTTGAACTGATGGCAGCCGATAAAGTTTGCCGAGCTGATCAGATAAGGTGAATCAATCGGATCTGCGCCAAACCTGAGGTGAGATGTGGTGCGGGAGCCCGATTTTTTTGAGTCATAGACAAAATAGCCCTGCGCATGATACGCCGGTAGTTCACCAATAATCTTAATGCTGTTTTTGTTCGCGCCGACGGTGCCGTCAGATCCCAGCCCAAAGAACAGCGCGCGGACTTGATTTTCCGGTTCGATATGCCAGTTTTCGTCCCAAGCCAGGCTAAGGTGAGTGACATCATCGTGGATACCGATGGTGAAGAAATCCTTGGCATCTGGCCGATGTTGCGCCTCCAGTACGGCTTTGGCCATCGCGGGGGTAAATTCTTTCGAAGAGAGACCGTAGCGACCACCGCTTAATTTTGGCAGGTGTTTTCGTTTACCGTGTTGTAGCGCGCGGACCAATGCCGCCAGCGTATCAAGATACAGCGGCTCGCCGTTGGCGCCCGGCTCTTTGGTTCTATCCAACACCGTAACGAATTTGGCGCTTACGGGCAGGGCGTTCACCAAGGCGTCTGCCGGGAAAGGGCGATAGAGATGAACGGTAATGACACCATACTTGCCGCCCTCGGCATTCAGTACGTCAATGGTCTGGCGCACGGTTGCCGCAGCGGATCCCATGATAACGATCACGTGCTCTGCATTGGCGGCACCGTAGTAATCGACCAGCTGATAGCGGCGGCCAGTGAGTTGCGCGAACTTATCCATTGTGCGTGAAACGATGGCGGGAACGCGATCGTAGTAGGCGTTAACGCTTTCTCGCCCCTGAAAGTAGGTATCCGGGTTTTGTGCTGTGCCCCGCATGATCGGTTGGTCTGGGTTCAGTGCACGCTGACGATGCTCGCGCACCAAACGGTCGGCTATCATGCTGCGTATCTGCGCGTCACTCAGCCGCGCAATCTTATTCACCTCATGCGAGGTTCGAAAACCATCAAAGAAGTGGATAAAGGGGATCCGTGACTCCAACGTGGCGGCATGGGCGATCATCGCCATATCTTGTGCTTGTTGCACCGACGCGGCAGCCAGCATCGCGAAGCCGGTGGTTCTTGCCGCCATCACATCTTGATGATCGCCGAAAATGGATAAGCCCTGCGCCGCCAACGAGCGTGCCGCTACGTGAAAAACGGCGGCAGTGAGTTCGCCGGCAATTTTGTACATATTTGGCAGCATCAGCATCAGCCCCTGCGAGGCCGTAAATGTGGTACTGAGCGCGCCCGCCTGAAGAGCGCCGTGTACCGTGCCGGCGGCACCGCCTTCGTGCTGCATTTCCATAATGGCGGGAACATTGCCCCAGAGGTTGGGGATCTGCTTGGCAGACCACTCGTCGGCCAGTTCGGCCATGTTCGAGGAGGGGGTAATCGGATAGATAGCGCAAACCTCGCTAACTTTGTAGGCCACCCAAGCGGCTGCCTCACTGCCGTCGATCATCACCATGTTGTCGTTTTTATCACTCATGACCGAGCCTCCTCTGCTACCATCTCAATTGCATGGCAGGGACATTGGTTAAAGCATGCCGCGCAGCCGGTGCATAAATCATAATTAAATTCGTATCTCAGCCCTTTGCCGAGTTTGATAACTGCCCCCTCAGGGCAGGCACCGTAGCAGCCGTCGCATTCAAAGCAATTTCCGCAGGAATAACAGCGGGACGCTTCATAACGCGTCTGTTCTGCGGTTAATCCGCCGATGATTTCATCAAATCCTTCACGGCTTTCCGGGGTGACAATTGGCTGGTGGATCGCGCTGGCATCCGTGCTGTACCACAGGTGCAATCCCGGATAGGCCATCACGGGAACGGGCGCAGGTTGGTGGTAGGGTAAATTTCGTAGCCAGCCGTCAATATGACGCGCCGCTTTCTTGCCATGGCCGGTGGCGATGGTCACCGTGCGTTCGGAAGGCACCATGTCTCCCCCGGCAAAAATGCCAGGAACACAGGTCATCATGTGTTCGTCAACGTCGACCACGCCGTCTTGGTGCTGCTTGATGCCAGGGATACGCTCCAGAACCGACAGGTCGACGTCTTGCCCCAACGCCAATATCACGCTGTCGGCCTGCAAGGTTTCAAACTGGCCGGTAGGCTGGGGACGCCCATCGGCATCAACTTCCATTTTTTCGACGGTCATCGTGGTGTTATCGATATTACGAATGGTGCGCAGCCAGTTAATTTTGACGCCTTCTTCCATCGCTTCGTCTGCTTCAAACGTGTGGGCGGGCATGTGATCGCGGTCGCGACGATAGATGATCATCACTTCTTCTGCGCCCAGCCGTCGTGCGGTCCGCGAGGCATCCATCGCCGTATTCCCGCCGCCGTAGATAGCCACGCGACGCCCCAATTGGGGCGCATCACCGCGTTCAACGGCAGACAGATAGCTGACGGCATCCAGAATTTTCCCAGCTTCGCGGGCGGGAATATCCACTTTTTTCGCCAGATGTGCGCCGATAGCCATGAAGACGGCGTCAAAGCCCCCGGCTTCTTTTACCGCCATCACGTCGTCCACTTTTTGATTCAGTTTTAGCGTGACGCCGGTATCCAGAACTTGCTGGATTTCACGATCCAATATGTCTCTGGGCATACGGTAGGCGGGGATACCGAAGCGCATCATGCCGCCGGCCATGGGGCCGGCTTCGTGTATTTCGACCACGTGACCCAGACGGCGCAAATGCCAGGCGCAGGATAGGCCGGAAGGGCCAGCACCAATGACCAACACTTTTTTACCGCTGTTGGCCGACGTGAATTTGGGTTTCCAGCCATTGAGTAAAGCTTGATCGCCGAGAAAACGCTCCACCGCATGGATACTCACGGTTTGGTCAACCTGGGTACGGTTACAGCTATTTTCGCACGGGTGGTAGCAGACGCGGCCATGAACGGCTGGCATGGGATTATTGGCGGTTAGGCTTTGCCAGGCTTCTTCATAGTGCCCTTCTTGTGCTAACGCGAGCCAGGCCTGAATGTTTTCACCCGCGGGACAGGCGTGGTTACAGGGGGGAAGAGAATCCTGATAGATCGGTTTATGCCGACGGACAGGGCCGGTGCCGGAAGCGTGCAACAGATCCGGTGGAAGTGTCATATCATTTTTAGTTTTGCTCATAACATTGCTTATTTTTATGGTTGTTTTAACAACGGTGACAGATGATCCTCCCTAGGGCCTAACGCATTAAAATCATGAAGTTAATCTTATCTGAATACGGTTTAATGGCGCTAGAGGAGGGCTTAACTGCTGATGTGAGATGGCAAAGTAAAAACGTCAAACTCGTTAGTTACCATGGCAGCAACCGGCAAGCGCGGTATTCGGGCAAATCAATAAATGGTTAATTAATGAACGTATTTTTTAATTTTTGTGATGAAAATCACACCGGAAGGGAGAGGTAAATAACTTAATTTTATTGTGGTTGACGGGGGAGCGTCGCGGTTGGTGATTGCAGCGGATGCGTTAAATGCTGATTCACAAGGGGGAATAGAGCCAATCCGCAATGACAGAATTATCATATGGAGAGCGCAGCTTGCGCTATGCCCTCCATGGTGTTGCGTTGTTAACCACCGAACAGACACATTGCCGAGCTTAAGGTTGATGACAACGTTGACGTTAAATCCGAGACAGGCTGGCCTAGCGCACCGAAGTGCGCTCAGGTGGCAAGCCGCCACGCTTTCCCTAATAACGGGGTTTGTCAGCAGTCTGAGGCCCGTCGCCGAGCCTCTTCCTATCAGAAGCTGTAAGTCATACCGATGGTATAACGACGGCCATCCAACGTGGTGTTGTAGTTTTCGTAATCAACGGTTTTATCCAGAATGTTATAAACCCCGCCGGTGACCAACAGATCCTTGCTGGCTTTATAGCTGACACCCGCATCGATAAAGGTATAAGACGGTGTGCTTTTCGCCATGCTGGTGCGGCTCAGGTAATCCGATGTTTTACTGCGGAAGTTCAGGCGTGACCACAGACCGACGTCTGGCGTTGCTTGCCAGTCGAGCACGGTGTTGAACATATGCTTCGGCATTTTGTTCAACGGTTTGCCTTGGTGTTCACCGCTCTTTTGTTCGGATTCGGTATAGGTGTAGTTGGCGGTCAGCCCCCACTCTTTGGTTATATCCCAACCCATTGTCGCTTCGACGCCGCGCATATTTGCTTTATCGACGTTGATACGATCGCTGATGAAATAATAGGCGGTGTTACCGATCATGCATTGTGCATCGCCATCACCACTATCGCAGCGGCGTATTTCGGTGATTTTATCTTTGAAATCGGTATTGAACAGGGTTACGCCAGCATTCAATCCGCGTTGGTTATCCCACATTACGCCGATCTCTTCGCTCAGGCTCTTCTCCGGTTTTAGATCGGGGTTGCCGATAATGATCGACGTACGGCCACCGCCAGTAATTTGCCCCCAGTTGGCGGAAGACTGACGCAGATCCGGTGAGCGATAACCGGCAGATATGCCGCCTTTTAACGTCCACTGTTCGGCTAAATGCCACACGCCGTACATGCGCGGTGTCCAGTGATTGCCATAGTTCTGATCCTGATCCATGCGCAGACCGGTTGTCAGGCTGAAATCATTGGTCAGCGCCCATTCGTCTTCAGCAAACAGTGCCCAGCTCCAGCGCGTTAACTTATTCAAACCATCGGCTGCGGCTAACTGGTTACCTTGATCGCTCAATTTCTCATACCGGTACTGACCGCCGACGTTGAGCATATGGTCACCGAGTTCAAACTGAGTCTGGGTATTGAAGATGGTGTTATACATCTTCATGTTGCGGCCAGGGTTATTGGTTTCTTCACGTTGGACGTAGCTGGTGGTGTTGCCGAAGTCGTAATAACCGTTGTGGGTGACGGCATAGTTGGTGCGTTCGTAGCGGCTATCGCTGGCGCTATTCGGCGTACATTTACCGTTTCGGCAGTTTTCTGTTGCCATCGATTTGCCCGGCGTACTGTTACGATCCTGCAATGAGCGGCCAATTTCGAAGTCAAAATCATTCTGATCGTTGGGGGTCAGGCTGAACACCGCGGTGCCGCTGCGCATGCGCTGTTCGTTATATCCATGGATAATCTTATCTTCGGCGCGGCGTGACAGCAGGCCATTAACGCGCAGGCCGAGTAATCCTTCAATCAATGGGCCGGATGCATAGGCGTTAGTCTGGAATATATCACCGGAATCGCGGTTTTCCTGGAAGGTCGCATCACCGTGCAGTGATCCGGTCCAGGCTTTGGTGGTCGATGTTTTACGCGTAATGATGTTGATCACGCCGCCCATCGCATCGGAACCGTATAACGAAGACATCGGCCCGCGTACCACCTCGATGCGCTCGATGGCTTCAAGCGGGGGCAGCCAGCCTTGTTCAATCCCGGCATTGTCACTGTTAGGTCGGGTGCCACGGGTATCGACCCGTTTACCATCCACTAAAATCAGCGTGTATTTAGACGACATACCGCGGATGCTGATGTCGCTGCTGCTTCCTCCGCCGGTCACGACTACACCGGGCACATCTTTTAATGCGTCGGTGACATCGC
The DNA here is from genome assembly GCF_050268245.1 of Serratia sp. NPDC078593. Taxonomy (NCBI): domain Bacteria; kingdom Pseudomonadati; phylum Pseudomonadota; class Gammaproteobacteria; order Enterobacterales; family Yersiniaceae; genus Serratia; species Serratia sp. NPDC078593. The sequence continues at coordinate 72,070 of NZ_JBNNGK010000003.1, forward strand.
GGTAGGCTTTATCTTCAATTTGCTTACGGGGGATTACCGAGATGGATGCCGCTGAGTCTTGGATCTTTTGCTGGAACCCCGAGGCGGTAACAACCATGGTGTCCTGCTGGGTGTCTTGGCCTGCGGCAAAAGCAGCATGGCTGGTAAGCGACGCGATGATGAATGCTGTGATTTTGTTGTAGATTGGCTTTTCCATGAGGTAATGATTCCCGGCCTTAAATACAGGCAGGCTCTGCCCGTTAATGTATTGACTATTAATAAAAATCCATTGCATCACTGTGAATGCAACAGCCCAAGGTTCCAACGTAAGGCTATTGTAAGGAATTTAATGCAAATGTAAACGCAAATGATAATGCATATCATTCTGTTGGTTGGGGATCTGAGAAAGAGAGATTGTCTGCGAAACTATTTTTTAATTTAAAATAGGTTAATCATGCGGTTAATGATGTGTAAGGTAAGCCGTTATGGCAAGTGTTAGCCCAAGCGCCATTGGCAATAGATGATAACGTCTATCATTTATCGGTTGGCATTGGCTCAAACAAGATGATGAGACACCTGTGCGGCAGGAATGGTATATGACAGACATTGCTCAAGACGTTTATTGGGCAAATCGTGCGAGCAGGTGATTCTCGCACGATTTGTGCCGAAAGCAGCGCTAGGTTGGATGCCCGAGCACCGCCATCGCATCGGCTTTAAAATGTTGTCGGCGTATGTGCGCTGACAATGCGGCACACGTGCGTTGAGGGATTACTGAAACTGTGAGGAATGCCGGTATTGATCACGTAGCTTTGTCCGGCACTGAGTGTATAGCTTTGGCCATTGATGGTTAAAACAATTTCACCCTCCAGCAGGGTGCCGATTTCCTCACCTTGGTGCTTGATCTTTTCGCCGGTCGTGGTGCCTGGCTGATAGGTTTCCAGCATCATTGCCAGGTTGCGCGTTGGACTCCCGTTATGTACCAGCTTCATCGATACGCCTTGGCTGCCGATTTCTATCAGATCGTCGGCGTTGATCACCACCTTAGGCTCCTCTTGCCGCTCCGGCTCAGCAAAAAACTCCGATAGCGATAACCCATAGGCTGTTAACAGTTTTTGCAGCGTACTAATGGCAGGGCTAACCTTATCCTGTTCGATGGTGCTGATCGCGCTGTGGGTCAACCCGGACAGTTCGGCCACCCGGCGTTGTGACAAACCCAATTGCTGGCGGATTTGTGACAGACGCTTACCTGGCGCCAAGCTGGCTTCGCTCATAATCGGACTTCCTTATAAAAAGGTGATTGGCAGTGATCATGCCGCCAAACGATAGCGGGATGATGACTGTGGAAAATATATTGCCCGTACTACTCCCCGTCAAGGTAGAACAAACGCTACGCAGAATGCAGGGAGGAACACGGTTCCGGTCAAAAAAGTTCTCAATTTAGCCAGACGAGTTGAATGATTAACCGGCAGTGTAATCGTGGAAAAACAAATATGTTAGGACTTTACCCCGCAAAATGGATGTTATTTCGAGCGATGAAGTTTTCCGCCGTCCACAAACGGTGTCGCGTTGAGATCGGTTACTGGGGGGAGTGGGGCGTTTTGCCATATTTATCTCGTCGGTAAATCATATAAATTTATGTGAGTGAACGTTGGCAAACCGAACCTGAGATTTTCTGGATGTTGAAGAATGCGTAAAAATGTTAATACAAAGATAAATAAATTGTTTTTAGTAAGGTGATTAGCGGAGTTATTCGCCAGTTGGCAGACGTTAAGCACGTTTTACTAAAAGAATTTGCATAAGACGCTTACTGGATCTTGTCATCTGGCGCATTTCTGATGCAAAATATACCAAATGCAGATAGCCGACGCTTTAAAGCGTCGGTTATTTTTTTTGCATTTTTGTTTTGTAAACTGAGCGTTTCATACACCAAGAGAGGCCGGTCTTCGAGCCGGATAGATAAACAGTTTCGTGCACGATCAACCAAAACTTTATGGTCGTGACTCATGAGGATAAGAAAGATGGGGCAATTTTTCACTTTAGTACCGGTGCCCGCCGGTTTCCGCTGCGGCCGCAGCGATTACGGAGCAGCAGCCAAGGCAGCCTTGACGCGCTATCCCGCAATCAATACCCCTCTTTTAGAATTCAGTCGCCTGTTGCGAAGTTTCCCCGCAACCTTGAGTCTTAGCGTGTCTACTCTCCGCAAGTCTGAAGGTAAGGGGGGGCTGCGCCATGTCCGATAATATCCTTAGCGCTGCCGCTACCGCTCCGGCACCCCGTGCTCAATTGCGTAAAACGCTGACATTGATTCCTGTTGTCATGATGGGGTTGGCTTACCTGCAACCAATGACCATTTTTGACACCTTTGGTATCGTTTCAGGCCTGACGGATGGCCACGTTGCGACGGCCTATGCGTTTGCGCTGTTGGCGGTGTTGTTCACCGCGCTCAGTTACGGCAAGTTGGTCAGAAAGTTCCCTTCAGCGGGTTCAGCTTATACCTATGCCCAAAAAGCCATTGGCCCACATGTTGGCTTTATGGTGGGTTGGTCATCGCTGTTGGATTATCTGTTTATGCCGATGATCAACATCTTATTGGCAAAAATCTATCTGGAAGCGATCTTCCCAGGTGTGCCTTCGTGGATTTTCGTCGCGGCGTTGGTCGGGCTGATGACGCTCTTTAATCTGCGCGGTATCAAACTGGTAGCTAACCTGAACTCCATTATTGTGGTGGTACAGGTGGCGATTATGATCGTTTTCCTGGGCTTGGTGATTAACGGTGTTTATCACGGTGAAGGTGCAGGCCAACTGGTGAGCAGCCGACCATTCTGGTCAGAGGATGCGCACGTGGTGCCAATGATCACCGGAGCCACTATTCTGTGCTTCTCTTTCCTCGGCTTTGATGGCATTAGCTCACTGTCGGAAGAGACCAAAAACGCAGAAAATGTGATCCCGAAAGCCATCTTCCTGACTGCACTGATTGGCGGCATCATCTTTATCGTGGTGTCTTATTTCGTGCAGCTGTACTTCCCGGATATCTCTCGCTTCAAGGAGCCGGATGCATCACAACCTGAAATCATGCTGTATGTGGCCGGTAAGTTCTTCCAGTCGGTGATTCTGGTGTTCTCTTGCGTAACGGTTCTGGCTTCCGGTATGGCAGCGCACGCGGGTGTATCTCGCTTAATGTACGTGATGGGCCGTGATGGCGTATTCCCGCAGCGGTTCTTCGGTTATGTTCATCCAAAATGGCAAACGCCAGCGTTGAACGTACTGCTGGTTGGGGTGATTGCCCTGTCGGCCGTATCGTTTGATCTGGTGACCGCAACGGCGTTGATCAACTTTGGTGCATTGGTGGCCTTTACCTTTGTCAACTTGTCGGTGATTTCGCAATTCTATATTCGCGATAAGATGAACCGTACCGTCAAGGACACCATTAACTATTTGATCTTGCCTATTATGGGGGCGCTCACGGTGGGTGCGCTGTGGCTGAACCTGGAAACCAGCTCGATGACGCTGGGTCTGGTATGGGCCGCCATTGGCCTGATTTATCTGGCGTTTGTCACCCGTAGCTTCCGTCTTCCTGTGCCACAAGCCAGTGAAGATTTGGCCTAACCCCAACTTGGTGTTGGTCACGATAAGAAAGGCGGTGAAAGCGTAATGTGCATTTGCTAACGCCTTTTTTATCAGGTCTATGGGTATTTTAGGTCGTTCTCTGCGTGTCATAAGATGAAGCGTTGCGAATCGACTAAGTCAGGGGGTAAAGGTATGCCCCCTGACAATCCACTCATTCCCCAAACTCAGTTGATTGGCTGTGCCAACGACACGCCTTCTTTCTGCGTATCATCTTCGGTGCGTAAACGTCCCGTTTGCCTCGCCTAAAACCCGTCCTTAGGGCTTTCCCCGTCGCTTATTTCCGTCATTCATCGTTTCTGTAGGGGCGTGGCATGCCGTGCCCGACCGGTTGTTTAATGCCGGATACGGGATGCAGGCCGGGCGTGCCCGGCCACTACGGCGGGGTAATAGCGGCGATGTTTGGCTGCGTGATGAGGTTGTCTGTAGGGGCGTGGCACGCCGCGCCCGATTGATTGTTTAATGCCGGATACGGGGTGCAGGCCGGGCGTGCCCGGCCACTACGGCGGGGTAATAGCGACGATATTTGGCTGCGTGATGAGGTTGCCTGTAGGGGCGTGGCACGCCGCGCCCGACCGGTTGTTTAATGCCGGATACGGGGTGCAGGCCGGGCGTGCCCGGCCACTACGGCGGGGTAGGCTGCGTGATGAGGTTGTCTGTAGGGGCGTGGCATGCCGCGCCCGATTGATTGTTTAATGCCGGATATGGGATGCAGGCCGGGCGTGCCCGGCCACTACGGCGGGGTAGGCTGCGTGATGAGGTTGTCTGTAGGGGCGTGGCATGCCGCGCCCGACCGGTTGTTTCATGCCGGATACGGGGTGCAGGCCGGGCATGCCCGGCCACTACGGCGGGGTAGGCTGCGTGATGAGGTTGCCTGTAAGGGCGTGGCATGCCGCGCCCGACCGGTTGTTTCATGCCGGATACGGGTTGCAGGCCGGGCGTGCCCGGCCACTACGGTGGGGTAGGCTGAGTGATGAGGTTGCCTGTAGGGGCGTGGCATGCCGCGCCCGACCGGTTGTTTAATGCCGGATACGGGATGCAGGCCGGGCGTGCCCGGCCACTACGGCGGGGTAGGCTGCGTGATGAGGTTGCCTGTAGGGGCGTGGCACGCCGCGCCCGACCGGTTGTTTAATGCCGGATACGGGATGCAGGCCGGGCGTGCCCGGCCACTACGGCGGGTAGGCTGAGTGATGAGGTTGCCTGTAGGGGCGTGGCATGCCGCGCCCGATTGATTGTTTAATGCCGGATATGGGATGCAGGCCGGACATGCCCGGCCACTACGGCGATATTTGGCTGAGTGATGAGGTTGCCTGTAGGGGCGTGGCATGCCGCGCCCGACCGGTTGTTTAATGCCGGATATGGGATGCAGGCCGGGTGTGCCCGGCCACTACGGTGGGGTAATAGCGGCGATGTTTGGCTGCGGGTTATGGCAAGTGCCACGTAACAACGCCCAATGCCGCTCAGGCTTAACGCAACGGCATTAGGCGGCGCGGTCTTCAGGTTATCCCACCAGTTGTTTGCCGTAATCAAACAGCGCTTTCAACTGCGCCATTTTGGCTTTATCCCCTTCATGCAGGTTATAGAGCGCTTCCAGTTGCAAGATGTAGCGCTCGACCTTTTCGGCGTTGAGCACCTCCCGGCGGTGCTGTAACCAACGTCGTTGCTCGCTGTCGTCTAATGTGTTGGGGTAGTTACGTGCCCTGAAACGGAACAGCAATTCTTTCATTCTGCCATCGTTAAACGTCAGATCCAGCGCGGGCAAATGTTGCGGTTTGGTTTGCTGAATGATTTTCATCGCTGCTTTGTCAGCATCGCTGAAGAAACCGTCATACAGTTTGGCATCGACATCATCGCTTGGGATAAACGGCTCGGCTTCGGCATACAGCGCGACGACTTTTTCCCGCACCTCTGGGTGTTGTCGCAGGATGTTCAGATTATTCAGACATGCTTGCCGATCGATGCCTAATCGTTCGGCATTCTCTGGCAGCAAAGTTTTAGCCGGTGCTAATACCGGGCACTTGTTGATGTGCACCAATTTGATGGGAATAGGCGCTTGATCGGCAGCCAGTTGATCGCGCCGGGTATACAGGCGCTCACGCAGTTGGTCTGCTTCCAAATCCAGCAGTGGGGTAATATCGCCGGCTAGATCGCACATGATCACGGCGTTTTTATTGTCTGGATGCCAAGCCAGCGGAGCAACCCAACTGGTATTGCTGCGTGCTGCACCAAACATACCAGAAACGTGCACTAAAGGCGTCATGTCAGCGATGTCGATCAAGGCGTTTAGTTTATGTTTGTTGCGGTGTTGCAGCAGATAATCAAACAACCTAGGTTGTGCCTGCTTCACCAACTTGGCCATGGCGATGGTGGCGTACACGTCTGACATCGCATCGTGCGCCTGCTCGTGTTCTACACCGTTGGCGCGGGTCAAGTGTTCTAAACGGAAACTTGGAAAGCCGTCTTCGTTTTCAGGCCAAACGATGCCTTCTGGCCGCAGAGCATAGCAGGCACGCATGACATCAAGCAGATCCCAACGGGAATTCCCATGCTGCCAGCTGTAGGCGTAAGGATCGTAAAAGCTGCGATAAAAAATATTACGGCTGACTTCATCATCAAAACGAATGTTGTTGTAACCGAGAATACACGTATTCGGCACGCTGAATGCCTCGTGGATCTGACGGGTAAACTCTGCTTCACATACGCCTTTTGCCTGTGCCTCCTGCGGTGTGATGCCGGTAATCATTACCGCTTCTGGATCGGGCAGATAGTCGTCGGCTGGGGCACAGTAGATAACCAGCGGATCTTCAATAATGTTGAAGTCCATATCGGTTCGTACACCGGCGAATTGCGCTGGGCGATCCATCGAAGGGCTTTTGCCGAAGGTTTCATAATCGTGGATGTAGAATGTGGCCGGTGCCTTGCTGCTCAAAATTGCATCTCTTCAGTCGCATAGTGAATAGCCACTATTGTAACGACGTACCGCGCGATGCCAAGTGGTGGTAATGCATTCTCACTGAAATGCGCGCAATACCGCATCATGCTGGGGAGTGACGCGTTGGGTTGGCCTCTGCTTTGCTTATCTGCTCGCTGGATGGGGCTGAATGCGATGGGTGTTTTTTTAACATGCTCATCGTCGCGATAATCCCTGACCAGAAGAGCAGGCAAAATAAAAATACGCCTAACCAGACTTTGCGATGATAACTCATGGTCGTTCCTAAAAGAGAGATGAAATAACGCAACAATTAAAACAGAAACAATATCAATCGCGGTTCAACGTAAGCCATTTAACGCTAATGTTGTTCTGTGCTGCGTTAGCGGGAGTTTGAGTCGCTCAGCCGATGTCGTTAACGTATATTTAAGTTTGGTTTACTATTGCATTGGCTCTATTGACAGAACGTTTAATTTTATCCGCCTACAATCCACCTCATTCGATGACCTTGTGGATAAGTTATAATGAAAACGTTACTACTGACGGGTGCTACCGGCTTTCTGGGTGGTGCAGTGCTTGAGAAGTTATTGATAGAAAATCAGAAGATTAATTATTTATTGCTGGTCAGGGCTGATAATGTAGAGCAGGGCTTGCAGCGTATTCAAATGAATATGTCCAAGTTTAATCTTGATGCGAATTTATTGAAAAATATTACTCAAGAAAATATATTGCTAGGAGACTTATCTGAGCCGGACGGTTTTCTATCAGATATAAGAATTAACACCGTGACGCATGTGATTAACTGCGCTGCGGTCGCCTCTTTTGGCAATAACCCACTTATTTGGAAAGTCAACGTAGAAGGAACGCTGGCCTTTGCAAAAAGAATGGCACAGGTCGACGGTTTGCAACGTTTTTTACATGTGGGTACTGCCATGTCTTGTGCGCCAGAGCCGGGCACGCTAGTCGCCGAAAGTGGTGAGTTTGAGCAGGATGCAGAACATTTGGTTGAGTACACGCGTTCAAAATCGACCATTGAGCAGTTAATGCGTCAGCAATTACCCCAGTTGCCGTTGATTATTGCCCGGCCATCGATTGTGGTTGGCCATACTCGCCTTGGCTGCCAGCCCTCGAGCAGTATTTTCTGGGTGTTCAGCATGGCGCTAATGCTACGTAAATTCATGTGTTCATTGCAGGACAATATTGATGTCATTCCCGTAGATTACTGTGCGGATGCGTTAGTGATGTTGTTACACGGTGATGCGCTGGAAAATGATGTCTATCATATCTCAGCCGGTGAGGAGAGCAGCGTCAGCTTTGCTGATATCGACTGTGCTATGGCAGACGCGTTAGATACCGCTCCAGTTGGCGACCATTACGCACAGGTCAGTTATGATGCGCTGGTGAAAATGCGTCGTCAGTTGAAGGATATATTCGGCCCATGCAATGAGCGCTTAATGTTGAAGGCAATGCGCCTGTACGGTTCGTTCGCCATGCTGAATGTGCGCTTTAGTAACGAAAAGCTCCTTAAGCTGGGGATGCCAAAACCACCACGCTTTACCGATTATATTGCGCGTTGCGTACAATCTACCCACGGTTTGTCCATTCCACAGCAAATGGTGGTGGATTTTAAATAAGGGCCTTACCAAGACGAAGAAGACCAGAAAACGCGGCCAAGTATCACCAGTTGGTCTTTGCGCTGCTGATAGCTGAGGTATTCGTCTTGGTACTCATCGCGGTTGAGCGAACGAATGGTGACGCCACCGTCTGGCTGCTCGATCAAAATTTTTACGCGCAGTAGATTGCCGTGACGAATGGCGTAGGTTTTCCCTTCGCGGATGCGTGTGTCGTCGGTATTGATACCGACCACATCACCGTCTTGCAGTCGGGGCTCCATGCTCGAACCGGAAATGCGGATAATACGTGCCGCATTGACCGGTACGCCCATTTTATGCAGATAATAGCGGCGGAAGATCAGTGAAAACTCTTCCCGATCGATCATTTCGCAGCAGCCGTCGCCGGCGGAAAAATCAATATCCAGCAAGGCTATTTCCACAAACTCTTCTTTGTCTTGGGGCGTATCTTCCCACACTACCGGTTTCAGCCGTGCGGGTTGAAAATCGGATTCTGGCGCGACGTCATCGAACGGCTTCTTTAGCTTTTTTTCATGAAAAACGTCAAACCAGCCTTTGGGCAAGTTGAGCTTGGCTTCTATCCGCCGGGCAAGATTATCACCAAGATTGCGCGAGGATTTGTCACCGATGATTTGGCTTAACGTGGGCGCGGAAGAGTCAACCAAGGTTGCAAACTCGGTTTGATTAACGCCGTTACGCGCGTAGTGTGCCATCAGGTCGCGCAAATTATTGCGCCTTATCTCTTTCGTTTCCATTGCCGAATGATCTCATTGTTTAGCAATAAGGCAAATAGTATTTTTGCTAAATAATTGACTTTGAATTTAGCAAAAAGCTAAAAATACAAGATGGAGATGATACATCACGTTCGCTTCGCTTATCATGACGATGAGAGAATATTATGGGACAGTCAACGCAACAGAGGGAGTAGGCGATGTTCACTATTGATTACAACAGCTACCGCTCGGTAGCCAGCTTTAACCGCCGTGTGCGTTTTTTGGTGTTGCACTATACCGCGCAAAATTTTGCTGACTCTGTCACCTCGCTTACGGGATCTGGCGTCAGTGCGCACTATTTAGTACCCGATCCCACGGAGAAAACCTATCTGGATGCCGGATTTAAGCAACTGCGGATCTTTAACTTGGTTGATGAAAACGAGCGAGCCTGGCACGCCGGCGTCAGCCAGTGGGGAGGGCGCACCAACCTCAATGACACGGCAATTGGGATTGAAATCGTTAATCTGGCGAGCGGAGACGGCGAAGACATCACCTTCCCACCGTTTCAGTCGCAGCAGATCGATGCGGTTATCCAACTTACCCGTAATATTTTGCAGCGTTACCCGGATATTTCCCCGGTTAATGTGGTCGCGCACTCGGATATTGCACCGGGGCGTAAAAGCGATCCGGGCCCCGCATTCCCGTGGCTTCAGCTCTATCAGGCGGGCGTTGGAGCGTGGTATGACGCCGAGACGCAGCATCGTCACCACCAATATTACCGTTGCCACGGTTTGCCGGAACGCTCGACGTTATTATCGCTGTTCGCCAAATATGGCTACGACATCACCTCGGCAGAGTCGGATGAAGGCTATCGCCAACTGGTGCGGAGTTTCCAGTTACATTTCCGTCAGCAACAATATGATGGCGTGATGGATGCTGAAACGGCGGCGACGTTACAGGCGCTGGTTGATAAATACGCGAGTTAGAAGGTGAATAGGGGGTGAGATCATGAAGCGAGCGCTTCAGGTTTTTTTCGGGGTGCTAAAGTGGGTAAGATAGCGCTATAGAGAGTTGTGCCACACGGCCCTAAGCCTGTATTTTGGTGTTATGCTAGACGCAACCATATGAATCTGTGTATTACTAAAGCAAGGGTATGAAGATGGATAATGCAAATAAGCCGAGTTTCCAGGACGTGCTGGAGTTTGTGCGTATGTTTCGTCGTAAAAATAAGTTGCAGCGTGAAATCGTCGATAACGAAAAGAAAATTCGTGACAACCAAAAGCGCGTGTTATTGCTGGACAACCTGAGCGAATACATTAAGCCGGGTATGAGCATCGAAGACATTCAGGCGATCATCGCCAACATGCGCAGTGACTACGAAGATCGTGTTGATGATTACATCATCAAAAACGCCGATCTGTCTAAAGAGCGTCGTGATTTATCCAAAAAACTGAAAGCCATGGGTGAAGTGAAGTAACCTGCTTTCACCAGCAGCAAGAACGGTAACCCGGGCTTGCTGCTGCGTAGTTGGATCCATAACAAAAAACCCGCTTAAGTTGCCTTAAGCGGGTTTTTTAAATTTGGCTCCTCTGACTGGACTCGAACCAGTGACATACGGATTAACAGTCCGCCGTTCTACCGACTGAACTACAGAGGAATCGTGTGAACGGGGCGCATATTAGCGAGAGGCGGGTTGTTTGTCAAAGCCGATAATCAATAAAATGCGCGATTGCTGGTGGAATGAACACTCTGTTGGCTTTTTGCACGGTAAAGCACAATGCGAACCATGGCGCATGAGCAACCGAGCGCGTATTGGCTCTGGGCAGAGCTTAGCGAAATACGAAAGTAACATTTCATTGATCGTACACAAGATATATTCACTGCTGTGATATTTGTTCGGTATATTGCGCCTTTTAGATGAGAATATTCTGTGCTAGCCTAATGGGCTATTTCCTATAAATAGCCATAAATCCGAGTATTGAAACGCAGGACGTAAGTTTTTTCTTTACGACAGTCCGCCGCGTGTCAACGACCATAAAGTGCATCTTAATTTGCCTGGAGTTTTTAAATTCATGAAAAAAACAGTCGCAGTAGTAACAGTTTGTCTGTTATTGGCGGGATGTCAGAATGCTGCTAATCGTAGCAAAGCCAAGAGTGAACCGGCCGTTACGGCGAACAACGCTGCCGCGCTACAGGTTAAAGCTGAAACGGCTGGCATCGGCAATGATGAAGTTATGTACTCTTGCATCAAAGAGTTAAATGCATTGCAGCAAATTAACCCGGCTTTATATCAAACTAAAAGTTCGCAATTAAACCATATTGTGACGCAGGCCAAACTGTATATCAAAGTGCGCGAGAGCGTGAGCACGGATACCAGTAAAATTATGGATGCAGCCTATCAATATCGTATTGCCAAAATCTGTAATGAAGTGCGTACCGATTTAACCAATTCTTTGGTTGAGCGCGTAGAAAAAAGCTAAAGGGTGGCGAATTATTCGTAATGCGGGTTTCGTTGGCCAATGCCGCAGCGATGCGCTGGCAACGAATCCACACTGTGGGTGAGTAGGCTCGTATTGAGCGGGATGATGTAACCCCGTCAGCTGCGCTATTTAGTTTGAAGCCAGCAGGGCGTCATCCCGATCGGGCAAGAATTGCTGGCGTTCGGCAACGATGCGTTTCAATGTCGTGTTCACAGCAGGAATACCAATAAAAATGTGATGTAGTTCGCATTATTGTTTGGCGTTGGATAAAATATCTTCATTGCCCCCCCACCTGTTTTTGGATTTGTTCACCATGGACGACATATCACCTTCCCGCCGTACCGCTTGGCTGCGCGTTGTCGTGCTCGCCGTTTCTGCCTTTATTTTTAATACCACTGAGTTTGCACCGGTCGGTTTGCTGAGTGATATAGCCCGAAGCTTCGAGATGCAAAGCGAGCAGGTTGGTTTGATCATTACCATCTACGCTTGGATCGTGGCGGCAGCGTCGTTGATTTGCATGCTGCTGACCAGCAAGATTGAACGCCGCGCGTTGTTGATTGGCGTATTTATCTTGTTTATTGCCAGTCATGTACTGACCGCCGTGGCATGGGATTTCACTACACTGGTGGTTTCACGCATTGGTGTGGCATTAGCACATTCGGTGTTTTGGTCGATCACCGCATCTTTAGCCATCCGCGTTGCTCCTGCGGGCAAAAAAGCACAGGCATTGAGCATGTTGGCTGGTGGCACCGCATTAGCGATGGTGCTGGGTTTGCCGCTTGGCCGCGTGGTGGGGCAATGGCTGGGTTGGCGAATGACGTTTATCGGTATCGCTGTCGTCGCGACGTTGGCGCTGGTGATGCTATGGCGTTTGTTACCGGTACTAAAAAGCGAGCACTCTGGCTCTTTAGCCAGCGTACCCATGTTGCTTAAGCGCCCCGCGCTGGTCAGTTTGTATATGCTGACCGTGATGGTGGTGACCGCGCATTTCACCGCTTATAGCTATATTGAGCCCTTCATTCAGACGATTGCCGGGCTGAGTAATAACTTCACTACGTTAATGCTGTTGTTGTTTGGCGCGGCAGGCATTTTTGGCAGCCTGTTGTTCAGCCGTTATAGCGAACGATTCCCGTCGGGGGTGTTTATCTGCGCGATTGCTATTCTGGCTTTGTGTCTATTACTGCTGTTGCCCGTCGCGGGCGGTGAAGTTACCCTGACCTTGTTGTGTGCATGTTGGGGCATGGCGATGATGGTGATTGGGTTGTCGATGCAGGCCAATGTATTAAGCCAGGCGCCAGACGCAACCGACGTCGCCATGTCGATTTATTCTGGTTTATATAATTTAGGCATTGGTGCCGGCGCCCTGTTGGGGAATCAGGTCAGTTTACATCTGGGCATGTCGAACATTGGCTTTGTTGGCGCGCTGTTGGCAATGATTGCACTGGGCGGATGTGTACTGAGCTTTTACCGCAGAGAACGGTTACAGCATCACAGCGCTTAACATGGCGAGCCGGAAAGCTTAAGGCGCAGCAGCAGGCTGCGCCTTAAGGTTAACCGCAATGGTTAGCGGAACGGGGGCTCATTGAACGCGCGGAGTTTGCGCGAGTGCAGGCGTTCACCTTCGGCGCGCAGTAAATCAATAGCGCGAATACCAATTTGCAGATGCTCTGAAATGGCACCTTCGTAAAAACGGTTGGCTTGGCCGGGCAACTTGATTTCACCGTGCAGCGGTTTGTCCGAGACGCACAATAATGTGCCGTAGGGGACGCGGAAGCGGTAACCTTGCGCGGCAATGGTGGCGCTTTCCATATCCACGGCGACGGCGCGGCTGAGATTGAAACGTAACGCCGAGGCGGCATAACGTAATTCCCAATTTCGATCGTCGGTCGTGACGACCGTACCGGTGCGTAAACGCTGTTTTACTTCTTCTCCCGGCATGCCGCTCACCTGCTTGGTGGCGTCATACAGCGCGCGCTGCACCTCAGCGATACTGGGGATCGGGATATCCGGTGGTAGTACCGCATCCAGCACGTGATCATCGCGCAAATAGGCGTGTGCCAGCACGTAATCACCAATTGACTGGCTTTCACGTAGCCCACCGCAGTGACCAATCATTAACCAGACGTTCGGTCTAAGTACCGCCAAGTGATCGCAGATGGTTTTGGCGTTAGAAGGCCCAACGCCAATATTGATCAGCGTGATCCCCTGACCGTTGGCGCCGATCAGGTGATAGGCGGGCATTTGGTGGTTTTTCCACGCCAGATCGGAAACCGCCTGTTCCGGGTTTTCGGTTTCGGCGGTGATATAGATGCCGCCAGCGCAAGACAAAGCCTGATAGGGGCTGGCAGGATCGGCGATTTCACGGCAGGCCCAACTGACAAACTCGTCAACATAGCGGGTGTAGTTGGTAAATAACACAAACGGCTGAAAATGTTCGATCGGAGTGCCAGTGTAGTGGCGCAGACGGGCCAATGAGAAATCAACGCGCAGTGCATCAAAATGTGACAGCGGGAAGTTATCGGTGGCGTTGAACAGGCCGTCGGCGGTTTCATCGCCAATCTGAGCCAGTTCGGTGGTCGGGAAATGGTGCGCCAGCCCGGCGCTCATCGACCGATCTAATGAAAGATTCGATCCATCAATGACATACGGATAAGGAATTTCTAAACCTGAGGGGACTACCTCAATATTTGCACCGTATTCGTCTTGCAGCAGCGCCAGTTGGTCAGCTAGGTAATGGCGGAACAATTCAGGGCGGGTGATGGTGGTGGTGTAGCACCCAGCATGAGTAAAGCGACCATAGGCGCGGGTCTTATTCTCGCTTGGGGCGGTGCCGTCCCAACAGACACGCAGTTCAGGATAAACGAATAACCCCTCAGCACGCGCGTTGACGTCTGGCAGCGAACCGCGCTCAATGAATGTTTCTATCGCGGTGCGCAGCGCGTTAACCGCGTCGTTGTACATCACGTCCAGTTGATCCAACGCCTGCGCCGCGGTCAGTTTGGTGCCTGTTTCATTGTTTGTCATAACGCCTCTTATGCTTGGCCATTCACGGTGTTGGGTATGTTATAAAAATAGCCTATTATCAATATATTACAACACTATTTCAGTGCTCGATTCTTGCCGCATTGTTGGCGTTCGTCGCTTTCGTTAGTCCGTTTCTGCGTACGGGTTAATCGAACCATGTTAAAGCCCGCCGGAAACACATGAAGCGGGTTTTAACGGCTGTAGGTTGCTCTTCGTCAATAAGGCCATACGCCTTGGTAAACGGGGCGCTAATCTGACGACGCCATCTGTTGTAGCAACCATTCACGTAATATCACGCAATCCTCACGTTCGGCGGTTTTTTCGCTGGTAACCCAATAATAATTCGCGCCCGGCAGGGAGAATTCAAACGGCGCGACTAACACCCCGCGTTGCAACAAATCGCGTGCCAACAGTTGGCTCGCCACCACAACCCCTTGCCCGGCGACAGCGGCTTGCAGGGCATGCGTTTCATCGCTAAAACGCAGACCGGCATGCACATTCAATCCTGGCGGTCCGTAGCACCGTTGCCAATGTGGCCAATCGGGGGAATCGGCCGGGACGTGGCGATGCTCTACGTGAAACAGCGTGACGTCGTGCAAATCCTCCAACTGCCTAATGCCTAGCGCAGGGCTGGCAACCAGAATGAACCGGTCTTGATACAGTAAGGTACAGGGGAGATCGTCCTCAGGGGTTTCGCGGTAGCGTATGGCAGCGTCCACGGTGGGTTGCGTCAAATCGACACGATCAACGCTGGTGTGCAGGCGTAAATCAATGTGCGGAAATTGCGTTTTGAAATCAGCCAGACGCGGTACCAGCCAGTGAGTCAGAAAATTTGAGGTGGTGGTGAGCGTGAGCGACGGGGGCAGATTGGCACGGGCGATTTGCGCAGTCGCCTCCTCCAGTGCGGTAAAAGCGCGCTGTGTTGCAGCATAAAGCGTATGGCCTGCAGCGGTCAGGCTCACCCCTTGCGCATTACGCTGGCAAACCGGGCATTCCAGCAGGGTTTCTAACAACCGTATTTGATGGCTAATGGCGGTGGCGCTGACGCCAAGCTGTTCGGCAGCGCGCTTGAAACTCAGACAACTGGCAACGGCATGAAAGGCGCGCAGTGAACCGAGCGGCGGTAATCGTGATGTTCTCATGCTGAGTTTTTCTCATCTATGGATGAAAACTATGACTTTGATTTGCTTGTTACCCGATAGGTACACTGATTTTAGTCTCACTGGAAAGTGATTTTATTTCATCTTGGTTGTGATTGTACAGCGGGAGTCATTATGCGTTTATCATCTGAGTTCTATCCCAATGATGCGGCACAACAGCCGCGCTTGATTGCTGCTGGTCTTTTTTTCAGCGGGTTAGCGGCACAAGGGGGGCTGCTGGCGCAGTTATTCGGCTGGGAAGCATTGCCGTACGGCCTGAGTTTGCTGTTGGTATTCACGGTTACCTTTGCGTTGGGGGCCGGTGTCATGCATTGGCGACGCAGGGGATTACAGGCACCGTTGGCTGGCTTATGCCCGGGTTTTGTGTTGAATGCCGCAGGTCTGCTGCTGCTTATTTTGATGTTACATGCGCAGCGTGATGGATGGGCGTTATTCCTCGCCATCACCCTCAGCGGCATCGGGCAGGGCATCGTGTATTATGCGTTGCTGCATCCACTGGGTGAGCGGCGCAAGTTGAAGCCAGTGAGCGTAGTGGCTTACAGTTTGCTTGCGGTGTTCACGGTAGTATTAGTGCTGCTGATTGAGGATGTGATGACGGGGAGGGGAGGGCGTGACTTTGCGCTTGCTTTGCTGGTCGATATGGCGTTATTTGGCGCATTATTGATTCGAATCGCCCAGTGCGATTTACAAGGAGAAGCCTTCAATCAAGACAATTGAGCGGTACATTCATTAATCCGTTCAATATTTTCCTCCGATACCCAAGATATCTGTAAAAGCGGCTTGAGGCGATGCCACAAATTCGGTCTTATCTTCTATACTGCTCTGCATATCATGATCGGACAAGGACAGTGAATAATGTCAAAGTGGCATTGGCTATTGAGCCAGTTAACGCGCAAATTGTGGTTCCGCACCTGTTTATTCGCGGTGTTGGCCGTGCTTTCAGCCTTGGTCTCGATAGTTTTTAAACCGTTTATTCCCCCCAGTCTCGGTGGCATGGTCGGTGCGGATGCTGTCGATAATATCCTGAATATTCTGGCATCCAGTATGTTAGCCGTGACTACCTTCTCTCTGAATATTATGGTTTCAGCTTACAGTTCGGCAACGACCAGTGTGACCCCGCGAGCGACCCGTTTAGTCATGGAAGACAGCACCACGCAGAATGTGCTGGCGACGTTTATTGGCTCCTTCTTATTCAGTCTGGTCGGTATTATCGCGTTGAGTATGGGGGCGTATGGCGATCGCGGCCGCGTCGTGTTGTTTGTGGTGACGCTGGCAGTGATCGGGGTGATTATCATTACACTGCTGCGCTGGATCCAACATCTTTCTTTGTTAGGTCGGGTTGGGGAAACGACAGCGCGGGTGGAAGAAGCCACGCGCAGCGCCTTGGTTAGCAGAGTCAGCACCCCGTATCTTGGCGGCAAACCTTGGCTCACCGATCTCACTCCCCCTGAAGATGCCAAACCGGTGTATCCCGAGAAAATTGGTTATATCCAGCATATTGATATGACAATGCTGGATGACTATGCGCAAGAAATTAACGGTGAAATTTACTTACAATGCCAAACGGGAGCTTTCGTGCATTCAGCGCAGGCGGTGGCTTGGATCGTGGCAGCGCATAGCGAGA
Organism: Serratia sp. NPDC078593; assembly: GCF_050268245.1. Classification (NCBI taxonomy): domain Bacteria; kingdom Pseudomonadati; phylum Pseudomonadota; class Gammaproteobacteria; order Enterobacterales; family Yersiniaceae; genus Serratia; species Serratia sp. NPDC078593. The sequence goes on from NZ_JBNNGK010000003.1 coordinate 89,234, forward strand.
TGGCTAGCACTAAAGTTATGGATGCCATCACCATCAGCGCTGAGCGTTCATTTGATCAAGATCCGCGTTTTGGTTTGGCGGTATTAGCTGAAGTTGCCTCCAGAGCCTTGTCCCCAGCCGTTAATGACCCCGGCACCGCCATTGATGTGATTGGCCGAGCGGTAAGGCTCTTAGCCATTTGGGGCGAGCAGGCGCCAGAGCAGTACGACATTATTTATAACCAAATCTATGTGAAACCGATTCTTACGGCCGATCTGTTCGATGATATTTTTAATCCTATCGCCCGCGACGGCGCGGCGCTGATTGAAGTGCAATTGCGCTTATTAAAAGCATTACAGGCACTGCATCAGATAAACCCAGAGGTTTTTGCCCCCGATGTGGCGCGATATATCTCAACCGTTCAAAACTGGGCGCAGGTGCAGATGGTATCGCCGCATGATCATGCCAAGCTTAAAGAGTGGGTAAATCAGTCGGGTCTGTTACGTATTTGAATCGTATTATTAGTCGGTAGTATGCCTGCAACCCTCATTGCTAGATTGCTAGTAAAAAATGATGATGACTATCGTGTTGCAGAGCCCGTATTTTCAAAAAGGTCTTCATAACCCAATCTTTTAGCCATGCTATGAACGTATAGATTTGACGGGTAACACGATGTCGGCATTATCATTTTAGTTTTCATATACAGTCAGTAGCGCCGTTTTTATCGTTATTGAAGACAGACTTGCCTCTGTAAGCTTGGCGCTATGTGTGTGTTTGCATTACGTTATTATGTACTCTCAACACTTCAATGTTGACTCTTTGGTCGTCGGAATGGATTGTTGTTCGACCACCAGTCTCAACCTTACGGTAATGCACATCCATAATCGTTGTTATTGGTTTCCTTTTGTAAATCGCTTTTGGCGTTTTGTTACCATTACGCCCACTTGGAAGCACGCACGTCTATTTGCTATGAACACGTTAAGAAAAAGCCTCTCACATCACCGCTAGCGCCGTTTCGATACCCTTTCTATCTTAAATGATTAGGTAAGTTTACATTGCTGATTACCTGATGAATATTACATTTTAGCAAATATAAATAATCAAAAATCGAGATAATACCTTTTTTTTAAATTAAGTTATTGTATTTGATTGTTAAAAATAACATCCGCACTTTTAGTGGGTGAAATATTGATTTCTTTTTTGCAATTAAATTAATCAATAGTATAGTGAGTGAGGTTCGCAAATAACAAAAGAGTTGTGACGATGATGAGAGCAACCCCACATCAAGATTCTGATGTCGCCCTGCCTGAAATTGACGAGCATACTGGCTCCTTACCCCATAAAGTGGTGATGATTCTTGGCCTGCTGAGCGCTATAGCGGCATTGTCGACAGATATGTACCTTCCTCTCTTTCCCGCCATCGCGAAAGCATTGAATACCACGCCTGTTGGTATGCAACTTAGCCTCACGGCATTCATGGGAGGATTGGCGATAGGGCAACTGATCATCGGCCCGTGTTCGGATCGTTATGGGCGGCGTAAATTGTTGTTAGGCGGAATGGCTTTATTAACGTTGGCATCAATGGCGTGCGCGTTGTCACCGAATATTCAGGCGCTTGTCGTGGCCCGTTTCTTCCAGGGGCTGGGCGGTGCGGCAGGTATTGTTCTGACGAGGACAATAATAGCCGATCTCTGTCCCGGTAATCGGGCCGCGCATTACTTTAATTTGGTTCTGGCGATACAAGGCATCGCGCCAATCGTTGCTCCGCTGATGGGCGGGGGAGCCGCTTACTTCCCTTGGCCGGTGGTTTTTGTCTTTATGGCCATCATCGCCTTGCTAACCACATTGTTAAGTTACTTTTTTATCGATGAGAGCCTACCTGTCGCTCAGCGAGTGATTTTCAGTACATCTGGATTTACAAACCAGTTCTCTTCCTTGATGAGAAACCGATCTTATATTAGCTATACAATGATATTTGCAGCACAGTTCGGCGCGCTGTTTGCTTATATATCCGCATCGCCATTTATTTATCAATCGCTTTTCGGTTTTTCGGCGAAAGAGTTTTCAGTCATCTTTTCAATTAATGCCGCCATTATGATGGTTAGCAGCATAGTGAGTGCCAAATATGTGATGAGGTTTGGGGCGAAGCGCCTTGTGCAAATGGGGGTTATTGGAACGTTGGTGATTTCGCTGCTATTGCTTTGCGCAAGTTTTGTTCCTCAGTTTCAGCGTGATATGACACTTGTTTTAGTGTTTGGTTTGATGTTTACCATGGCTTTTGTTTTTGGTAATGCGGCAAGCTTGGCATTGTCGTCGGCCTCTTCTTTAAGAGGAACCGGTTCTGCGGTTATGGGGGCGATGCAGTTCGGGGCTGCTGCTATTACGCCTCCATTGGTAGGGCTTGGGAGCTCCATGTCATTATTTCCGATGTCAGCGGTATTAACGGGATGCTCTTTGCTTGCGGTGCTGGCGTTATTATTGACTGGCGTAAAGAAAGGAGTGCGTGATGAGTGAAGGCCGGGATGAAAAAATAAAAATTATTGGTGCGCGGAAAAATAATCTCAGTATCGACGTGCCTAAAAGAAAGATAACGGTTTTTACGGGTGTTTCCGGCTCTGGAAAAAGCTCATTGGTGTTTGGCACCATTGCGGCTGAATCCCAGCGCCAGCTAAATGATACTTTTCCGCCTTTTATTCGCCACCGCTTGCCTCACTACGGTCAGCCTGACGTTGATGAAATAGCTAATCTCTCGGTTGCGATTATCATTGACCAAAAACGGATAGGGGGTAACGCACGTTCCACCGTGGGAACGGCGTCAGACATTTATACTTTGCTGCGGCTTTTATTTTCACGCGTAGGAAAGCCGTTCGTGGGGTACTCCAATATATTTTCGTTCAATCACCCCTTGGGAATGTGCCCAAGCTGCGATGGAATAGGTATGGCCAGCGCAATCGATCTCGACAAATTGATTGATCAAAACCGTTCGCTTAATGAAGGGGCTATTTGTTATTCGACCTTTTCGCCGGGAACCTGGCGATGGAAACGTTATGTTTATTCGGGACTTTTCAACCCCGATAAAAAAATAGCCGACTATACCGATAAAGAGAAAGAGTTACTGCTCTACGCCAATAACATCACCCCACGCTCGCCTTCACCTAATTGGCCCAAGAGTGCAAAATTTGAAGGTGTGATTACGCGTTTCACGCGAAGTTACCTGAAACAAGAAAGTAAAGAGCTGAAGAGCGATGAATTTAAACAGGTTGTCACAATGAAAACCTGCCCAGAGTGCCATGGTATGCGCCTGAATGCCAAAATACTTTCTTGTAAAATAGAGGGTAAAAGCATCGGCGAATGCGTAATGATGCCTATCAATGAATTGAAGGTATTGCTTGAAAAACTCTCTTTCCCTTCGGTAAAGCCGTTGCTTGTCGCGCTGGGGGAACGGTTGGACGCGATGTGTGCTGTAGGATTGGGATATCTTGACTTAAATCGCGCCACCCCAAGTTTGTCCGGCGGCGAATCGCAACGGTTAAAAATGGTCAGGCACCTTGGCAGCAGCCTGACCGGGATATCTTATATTATTGATGAACCCAGTACTGGGTTGCATCCGGCAGATATTGCTAGGCTGAATTCATTGATAAAAAAATTACGTGACAAAGGCAATACCATACTGATGGTGGAGCACGATCCGGATATGATCGCGATAGCCGAGCACGTTATCGATTTAGGCCCTGGTGCTGGCACCGAAGGGGGGAATATCGTTTTTCAAGGTGATTTAGTCGCTCTGAAGAAGTCAAACACCGTAACGGGAAAATATTTTTCTTGTCGGGCGCAGATCAATTCTCATCCGAGAAAGCCGAAAGGCCATATCTCCATTAAACATGCCACGTTGCATAATTTGCAGGATTTATCCGTTGATGTACCGCTAAATGTAATGGTCGCCGTCACGGGGGTGGCAGGATCCGGAAAAAGCTCTTTGGTGATGGGCGTCTTGGCCCCACGTTTCCCCAATGCGATTGTCATCGATCAAAAACCGATACATACCTCAATTCGTTCACATATCGCTTCCTGGAGTGGTGCGTTCGCTATTATTCGCGAGCTGTTTGCGCATGCAAATCATGTGAACGCTTCTTGGTTTAGCGCTAATGCAAAAGGTGCTTGTCCTGAATGCAAGGGGTTGGGGGTGATTCAAACCGATCTGGCTTTTATGGATACCGTCACACTGCCGTGCGACGCCTGTCGGGGGCTGCGCTATAACCCTAAAGCGTTGCAATATCGGTTTCATGGAAAAAGTATTGCCGACGTTTTATGTATGCCAATCAAAGAGGCTGCCGATTTTCTCAGCGGGGAACCGCAGTTGATACCTATTTTTACCAGTCTGGTAGATGTTGGTTTGGGATATTTGCGCTTAGGAGAGTCGCTTAATCATCTTTCTGGTGGTGAATGCCAACGGCTCAAATTGGCATCACACCTGAATAATGGCAGCACTGTCTATATTTTCGATGAGCCAACGACTGGCCTGCACCCAAGCGATGTCGCCTCTCTGCTTAAGGTATTCAATCGGTTGGTTGATCAAGGCAATTCGGTGATCATTATTGAACACAATATGGAGTTGATTGCTCAAGCCGACTGGGTTATCGATATCGGTCCTTATGCGGGGCGAGATGGGGGGAAACTGCTGTTTAGCGGCACGCCGGCCTCAATGCTTTCCTGCCAGGATTCACTGACGGCGGAATGGCTGCGCAAACATTGCCAATGACAGTCGGAATAACAGAGGGCAGGACAGCCAGCCTGGGCTGGCAATAATGTGATGCATGGCATTATTATCCTTTCGGATTGTCCCGTTATATTTCTGCTGTGATGGACAAGTCAGCTGAAGCGTTGTCGTCACTGTTTGACGAAAAAGGGCAGTTGGTATTGCCTTTTCGTCGCAGTAGAGACGTTATCGTAGGGCGTGAAAATATTTATCAGCATTACGCCAGCGGTTTCAGCGTTGCACCATTACGTTTTACTTCAATAGATGAGGTCTGTTTTCATTATACTAAAAGCATCCATGTTGCAGTGGTTGAGTATCGGTTACATGGTCAGACATTACCCGAACAAAAGAAGTTTGTTTTATCATATATTAATGTCATTAGAGGCGATAAAGGTGAAATTATTGAGTTAATAGACTATGAGGATGTTTTAAATAGAGAGGCGATTTTTTCTTCCTGATGCTTATCTTTTCTTATCTATTTGATATGGGTAATTTCAGGGCTTTAGAGGGTATATAAAATTCAATACTGGTGCTATTGCTAAATTTTTTGTTTTATAGTAATTTATTCACGCATTAAATTATTTGTCTTGATGTATTTTTATTAATTATCATCTTTATTTTAGCGTTGTCGAGGTCATCAGGGGAAAATATGGGAATAAATAAAACAACGGAAGATACACAAAATAAAGAAATGTCATGGCACAAGCATTTCGAAGATGCGCTAGGCAACTTACAGTGTGTGCTTGTCGCACGGCGAACACTGATGAACCCCGATGGGGTTACCTGGCCTCAATACGACACGCTGTATATCTTGCATCAGTTGCAGCCAATGACGCCTAGTGCCATTGGTGATAAGTTGGGTTTTGCTCGTAGTAAGATGTCGAAAATTCTAAGAGCATTAAAAGATACCGGGTTCGTTGAACAAATGTCTGGCGAAAACGATAAGCGTGAGATGCTGACAAAGCTGACAGAAAAAGGCGTTAATTTTTTGAATGAAGCTGAGTCTGCTCGGCACTCAATGGCTAGGCAGGTTGCTTCGTGTATGTCACCAGGGGAAATTGCGATATTTACCGAGTTATGCATGAAAGCGGCTCACGTCCTGGACCAAGACATTAAGGATGGTAAAGAGAAATAATCCATAGAGCATTTAATGAACAATAGTGTATCAGCGATACTCACAATAAGTTAAACCTTATTAAGAGTCTGGTAATGCGTGGTTTTACATTGCAGTTGCTGTTTTTTTTCCAAGATTAATATAATTTTATAGTGCAAGTATCTGGTTTTGGAAACCAAGATTAGGTAATGTAATGCATAGGATTAACAGCACCCAAGAGCTTGTAAATTATTCTGTGTAACTGCCAACCTATTAAAGACCATCGTTTAGACTGTCATCGAATTCGATAATAAAACGACTCATTCTAACTGCCAGTGCTGGATTGGTGTATTCTATTTTTTCGACGTAGTCTGGATCGCCAGATAAATCACTTTGCGCAGTGAGTCAGCTGTTTAATGGATCGCAAAATTAGGGGGCTGGGACCACTTTTCCTAAGCTGTGCCACGTGCGGATAATATCACAAACCAAATCACTGTTATCTGTTTTTACTTTCCTCATATATACCTTATAAATAAAATAGTGGAGATATTTATATTGCGAGATATAGCGTAATTGTAAACAGGGTAAGGTATTAAAAATAGTAATCTGTGGGTGAAAACTAAATGCTTTTTTCTTCATCAATTTCTTCAGGATAATCAATAAACAAGCTGTCTTCTGAAACAGAGCCCCAGTCAATATCTTTATTGGGCGCAGAAAGGAAAGATTTGTCATCTTCTTATCGATTGTTTTTTCCTTGTTGTTTGTACATATCGTATCTTTATAAACGGTGACAAATATGTCCTCTGTGCCCTCGCTGGAAGTCCTTAGTGACTTTTTAACATATTCCTTCCGTGTTTCATTTAATGTTCTGTACTGGCCTTTCGGGAAAAGATTGGCGTTTATCATGGTATGTTTCCCTTCTTGAATCAGAATACTTTTATTGATAAATTTCTTCCAGCATTTACATACGTTAGATTTACTCATACCAAGCTCTTCGGCGAGAGCCGATTGAGATATACTGGCTATCAGATTCCCATGCTGCATGAGTTTACATAAACGGATCATTATTGTGTATTCAGCACCAGACATATTCTTTCCGAGCTTTTCAAGATTATCGACAAAGGCATGAACATAGGCGATACCCGGCTGTATGTCAGAACTACGTTCTTTTTTAATATTTACTGTTATTTTACCTTTTTGGTTTCTGTTATAAAAACTGTAAATTTCCAGTTTCCGTTTATCTGTGAAATGATTTCTGTTTATATAACCCCACTTCTTCACTGCTGGAGGTTATTATTGTATTGTAATCAATGCTTATGGTTTTTCCTTTTTATTATTGTTGCTTTCCTTATATTTAATGCAGTATGAAAATAAATATGAAAAAGAGAAATAATAAATTTTTGCGAAATAGTGTCCACTTCTTAGCGATGGTTTTAACTGTCAAAAGTCTCCATAGAAGAAATTTTAATTTCTGTACAGGGAATTTTTTCCGTGAAATCTATTTTAAATATAAAAAGTTACGCTTCCTGTATGCTATAGTATGTTTAATAACCTTAACGGGGAATGTGCTGATTAAATGACACTGTTTGATTTCCTGTTGTATTTTTACTTTATATTATAGACAGCAAGTGATTGTTTTCGACAATCACTAAGTGCTGCTGTAGATATTGTTTTCCTATAAATTTAAGAATAAATGCTATATGTAGAAAGAAGGATATTGTAATCAGAGAAAAGATTATTTTCGCATTTATAATTAAGTAATGGAAAATGCGTTAGTCATTAAATCCCATTTGAGATCAGCGTCAGGGCGTAGCCATGCGGCAGCACATGAGCGTTAGCTCATAAGATAAAAGTATTATTCAAAAAATAATGATAAACAGAAAATAAACCGGTTCTGAAAAGTAAGTTAAATTTTATTTTCTTAAACAGGAAATGGTATTTATCTATATAAAAACAAGGAGAAACATGCAATGAAAACTATAAAAAAATAATAATCTTTAAAGCAAAAGAAAACATTCCCTTTATGGCTTGTTTAATCACCAATATGGAAGAAAATGAAAATGGAATAAAACTTATTCTTGAAAATGGTGAAAATATCTGTATTAAAGATTACGGCTATTATTTCCTGCACGAGACCACAGACGATTTGGACAGGGAACGAATGGTAAACAGCTACAGAAGGTTAGCTTCCGAACTCGGACAACTGAGCGAAGAAACAGTAAAATCATTACTGCCCTGATCAGAATACGCCATCATTGTTCCGGGGCTTGTTTTTGTAACCGAATGATAAACATCTCTTTTAAGTCAAATTACAAATCGGTTAGTATTGCATCAACTTAACCACAAAAATGACAAGGAAAAGGAAATGTATCGTCAATACAACAATGAACTGACCCCGGAACTGCTGGCAACAATGGATCAATCACCGTTTACGGCGGAACAACTGGTAGGAATGAATGATGAAACGCGATCGCTCATCTCTGACCAGCAGGAATATTGCCGCCAGCATCCTGTTAATGCCATATACCGTATTGTAGTGGATGGCAGCTTTACCAGAGAGGGTGGAACAGTTCGTGCAGCATACAACGGAAAGAAATCGAACTTTCAGACGGCAGGAAAGTTAATGTTGCTTTAGTCGGTGATGACGTTGTTTACCCTGATGGGAGAACGTCGAAAATTGTAACAGGTACGGGTAAAATGAGTGAGGTAAATGGTCGCGGTGTAGCGCTGGTCAACAGTCGTCTGGATAACGGAGATGAGATTATTAGCACTCTGTGCAATGGTCCGATGATTGTAGGTCGTGAAGGAGAAAAGATGCCGGAGGATTTCCTGTCATCCTGTGAGGTGGGGTAATGGGTCATCGATCTGATTGTTATGGACGAGGGACAGCACTGAAGGGTGATAAAACAACCACGGGTGCTGAATGTATCGCCTCAATGTCTAATGATACTGAACATGGGCGAAGAGTTGTTCGTGTTGGGGATAAAACAACCCCATGCCCTAAATGTGGTGAGGCAGGGGTTATCGTATCCGGTGAACCCCGTGATACTAATAATGGAAAAATAGCGGCGGTTGATGGTTCAATCGTGCGCTGTGCCTGTCCGTCATGGTCTAACTGGATTATTGCGCCAGCAGGACAATGGGTTGGCAGAGGCCCGGATCCTTCTATTGCAGCCCTTGCGGCATTGGTTGCTGAACGTAAGGTCGCAGAAGAAGTAAGAACTAAACAACTGGCTGAAGAACGTGATCGTAATCGTGTCTTTGCCAAATCCTGCCTTCGTGGTGAGGGCTGTAATGATGCCGGGGAAGAGCAGGAACCCCACACCAATTTTGCTTCAATGGCATTTTATCATGCCGTTCAACCTGCCGACCCTGCATCGGATAATGATGTGGTCCAGTACGCTCAGACTGCCAAGAAAAAGAAACCTGCAGAAGCGATCCCAAAACCGAAAAAACGAAGCGTCCTGTATAAATGGTGGTTTGGTAATCATGAGGAAGTCGAATACCAGCGGGCAACAGCCGCAGCTACAAGTGCTGCTAACGCCCAGACGGCTGTTGAAGGTGCCAGCGTTCTTGGGTTGGTAGGTGGAAGTGCCATCACATCAGGAACATGGGCGGTAAAACTTGGGGAAATGGCAACCGGACTCGGAAGAATAGCCGCCAGCGGTCCCGGTGCTCCCATCGCCGCAGTCGTAATGGGAATGATGCCCGGAAGACTCAATGACGGTGAGCAGGACTTTATTGACCGGATGCGTCTGGAACAGATGCGTGAAGCGCCAAGCCGTGTGCGTTATACATGGGAGCAGGACGATAAGGGTAATCCGGTTGCTCATGGCTGGCACACTCCACCGGGTAAAGATATGGTGCGTGTGCGCAAAATGGAGTGGGACAGCAGCCGAAAAGCGTATACGTTCACTACAGAGGAAGATCCGCGTATTACCATTATCTGGACGCCCGACAGTTCAGGTGTCAATGTTCCTTCAAATACAGGTAACCAGAATCCTGTAAGGATACCGAACCCGGTAGTTGTTGATCCGTTGCCGGAAGATACCAGTATTGAGGCTACAACCACTCCGGCACCGGAAGAAAAAAATTTTGCGGATTATATTCTTGTTCTGCCAATATCGGATATTCCGCCGATTTATGTATATCTTAGTCAGGGACGTTCAGGTATTCCTGATAAAGATCATGATTATCATCCAGCCCCGGAAACTAGTGAAATTGGTATTTCAGGTCTCAGACAGGCTAAGAAAAAAACACCTAAGCAAGGTGGCGGTGGACTTAGAGAGCGCTGGGTTGATGCTAAAGGTAGGAGGATTTACGAATGGGATTCTCAGCACGGTGAGCTTGAGGAATACAGGGCAAGTGATGGTGAGCATTTAGGGTCTGTAGATTATAAAACAGGTGAGCAGTTAAAACCTGCAGTTAAAGGCCGAAATATTAAAAGATACCTTTGAGGTGAAAGATGGGACTGAAATTAACATTAGAATGGTTTGATAAAATAGATGAAATCTTGATCAATAAAGAGACCTCTGCAGATTTAGGTCAGGATGGAACTCTAATCAAAAAATTTAATTTGCCATTTGATGGAAGAATATATGACGGTGGATTCGATGTATTAAGTTCGTGGAAGAAAGATTTACAACCATTATTTTCACACCACATTGATTTCGATAAATATGACTACCAGCTAGTATTTAAACGAGATTAATAAAACAATATACGTTTTCGAGACTGTAAACGAGATTGTGTAATTGCTTTTTTTTGATGTGTTCACTCCAACAACAGGGACAGGCAATTACATAATTTAAATTACAGTCTCGCCGCCAATTCTGAATTGGCAATACACCACCTCTTCGATGCCGACTCGATCGCCAGATAAATCACTTTTCGCACTGTAGTGGATCAGTAATTCAGGGCAGTATGAAAACCAGAGCCTTGCCTAAGCTACCCCTCGCGTGGATAACATCACAAACAGCCTCTTCCACACAATCGGCCGTCAAAACAGACTGAATGCAAAAACCCGCTTAAGTTGCCTTAAGCGGGTTTTCTAAATTTGGCTCCTCTGACTGGACTCGAACCAGTGACATACGGATTAACAGTCCACCGTTCTACCGACTGAACTACAGAGGAATCGTGTGAACGGGAAGAATCATAACGGCCTGTCGTTGGCATGTCAAAGGGCGTTTATGCATTCTGTGATTGTTTGCTTATAGAATGTGCAATTGCTTGAGTTTTTTACAGATTTATCTGTGTTTTGTACACTTTAAGTGCGGTCGACAACGATATTGCCCGGCATGCAATAAATATCCGTGATAGATGCCCAGTCTGCGTGCGTCCTTTTCCTATTGGCAATTGGCCAGATGTACACAACCAAGCTTTTCTTACGCGCTTGGGGGATACCAGCCCATGTCAATATCAACTTACCTGTTGTCATATGGCATGGTGAGGAACATCACCCGATGTGCCCGAGTGCGGCCATCACTCATTTTTAATGTGGCGAAGGGAAGCATGCCACCAAGGTATCGCCGCAAGCCGGATGAATATAATCAGCTGACCACAATCACGAAACGTAAGTACTTGCGTGCCACGATGCAGAATCGATCAAATGAGGGGTTATTCCTCGATCGGTGCGCGATAGGTTCGCTGCGGCCGGCCGACTTTGCCGTAAATAATCTCGGCGATCAATTGCTGATGCGTAGTACAGAACTCCAAATAGCGGCGTGCGGTGGTGCGGCTTAGGCCAATCTGTTGCGCCACGCTTTCGGCGGTATGGCGTGCGCCAGCATCGCTAAACAGCTCACGCACTTTACGCAAGGTTAACTCATCAATACCGACGGGTAACGAAGCCTGTTGTTCACTACGTGCATAGGTATTGAACATCTCATCAATGCGACGCTGGTTTACGCGGGCATTATCTTTTAACGCTTTGCGGCGTTGGCTGAAACGTTGGAGAGTTTGTGTCAGGCGATCATAGGCTAGCGGTTTAATTAAGTAGTCGAATACGCCATAGCGTAGCGCTTCGGCCACGGTGTCCATGTCGCTGGCAGCGGTAATAAAGACAATCCCACCGGGATAACCTTGCAGCGTCAGTTCACGCAACAGTTCAATACCGCGGCCGTCAGGCAAAAAGTTATCCAGCAGGATCAGGTCGGGTTTAAAGCGTGTGGTCATCATCCGCGCCTGTGAGAGATCCCCCGCCAGCCAAATCTGGCGGCAACCGCCGTTTTGCTTAATGAACTCGGCATGCATCTCTGCCAGCGGTGTTTCATCTTCAACAATTAAGATATTAAGCCATTCCATTGTTCCTCCCGTGGGAAAAAACGACCGATTAACGCAATGTAATTTAATTATCAGTTTAAATAAATATCATGACGTTAATAAACACGATAAAAATAATTAAGTAAATAAAAACCATTAAATAACTTATTAACTGCATAGTGTTTGTGAAATAGGTCAATAATCATCGACTTTTTTCTGTTTACTCTATCGCCATTGACTACTCCTTTATTGTTAGATTGATTGTAACGTAATGTTTTGTATTGGATTGTTTGTAGCTCAATGTTAATTGTGAAGGTTGGTTTGTGTATTGATTGTTGTTTTATTGTAATTCCAGAGAGAAATTTATGTTGGGCGATGCCGTATTTAACCGGGTGAAACGATCGGACCATAAGAATATTTCGGAAATTAAATCGTTTTTACGATCTAACGACTTAAATATTGATACCACCGTCGAAATATTTATTACCGTTACGCAAAACGAAAAACTGGTCGCATGCGGAGGGATCGCGGGCAATATTATCAAATGTGTCGCTATTAGCCCGCAGATGCGCGGGGCAGGGCTGGCGCTGTCGTTGGCTACTGAGCTGGTTAATTTGGCCTATGAGCGGCATCACACCCAATTGTTCATTTACACCAAGGTGCAGAATGAACACCTGTTTCGCCAGTGCGGTTTTTATCCGATAGCCACCGTGCCGGGCATCGTTGTGCTGATGGAGAACAGCCCATGTCGTCTGAAGCGTTACGCGGCGCAATTGGCAAGCAGCCGCCAACCCGGCGACAAAATAGGCAGTATCGTGATGAATGCCAATCCATTTACCCGTGGTCATCAGTATTTGATACGGCAGGCTGCCGCCCAATGCGATTGGTTACATCTGTTTTTGGTGCGCGAGAACACGTCACGTTTTCCCTACGAGGATCGTCGTCAATTAGTGATGCAGGGTACGCATGACATCACTAACTTAACCGTTCACGAAGGATCGCAGTATGTCATTTCACGCGCCACCTTCCCATGTTACTTCATTAAAGATCAAGGGATTGCCGACGACTGTTACACCGAAATCGATCTGAAAATCTTCCGTCAATATTTGGCTCCGGCGTTGGGTGTCACCCACCGCTTTGTCGGCAATGAACCCTTTTGCGCCGTCACGGCGAAATACAATCGCGATATGCGTTACTGGCTGGAAACGCCAGCGCTGCCTAGCCCGCCAATCCACTTGGTGGAGATCGAGCGGCTGCAATATCAGGGCACGGCCATCTCCGCCTCTTGGGTACGCAAGCTACTGGCCGCGGGGGATTTTCACGCCGCTGCCCCGCTGGTGCCGAAAGATACCCTCTACTACCTGCAAGATATGCAGGCGCAGCGCCGGAGTAAACCGGTCACGCAAGAATTTGAGTCCGCACAATCAGGTGAATGATGAAAATACTCCGAGAAGCAATGGCCGGTACGCTGGAATCCAGCGATGTCATGGTGCGTGTCGCGCCAACCGATGGCCCGGAACACGATCTGCTGATCGCCAGCAGCGTAGAAAAACAGTTCGGTGCTGCTATTCGTAGCACGTTATTGCAGGTGTTGGCCGATTATCACGTCGAACCGGTACAGGTGATCGTTGATGACAAAGGGGCATTGGACTGCGTGTTGCGCGCCCGCCTAGAAACCGCGCTGATGCGCGCCAGTGACGGTCAGACGCTGCCGTGGGGGGGAACCGATGAAAACGCTGAATAAACAACGTATGCGCCGCAGCATGCTGTTCGTGCCGGGTGCCAACGCGGCGATGGTCAGTAATGCTTTTATCTATCAAGCCGATGCGTTGATGTTCGATTTGGAAGATTCGGTGATTTTGCGGGAAAAGGATGCGGCGCGACGGCTGGTATTCCACGCGCTGCAACACCCGCTGTATCAGGAAGAAGTAGAAACCATCGTGCGGGTTAACGCCTTGGACTCCGCCTATGGATTGGCGGATCTGCAAGCGGTGGTGCGCGGCGGGGCGGATATTGTGCGCTTGCCGAAAACGGATAACGCCCAAGACGTCCTCGATATGGATCGTGAAATCAGTGCGATCGAGCAAGCATGTGGTCGCCCGGTTGGCAGTACGGGTCTGCTGGCGGCTATTGAATCCGCCACCGGTATCACTAACGCCGTGGCGATCGCGCAGGCCTCGCCACGGTTGATCGGTATCGCGCTGGGGGCAGAAGACTACGTGCGTAACCTGCGTACCGAGCGTTCGCCAGAGGGGATCGAACTGTTGTTTGCCCGTTGTTCTATTTTACAGGCGGCACGTGCCGCAGGCATTCAGGCCTTTGATACAGTGTATTCCGACGCCAATAACGAGGCGGGGTTCCTGCGGGAAGCGGCACTGATTAAACAATTAGGCTTTGACGGTAAATCCTTGATTAACCCGAGGCAAATCGAGCTGCTGCACAACCTTTATGCGCCTACCGCGAAAGAAGTCGCACACGCCGAACGGGTGGTGGATGCCGCGCAGGCAGCGGAGCGGGAAGGGCGCGGTGTGGTGTCGCTTAACGGCAAAATGGTTGATAGCCCGGTGATAGAGCGTGCGCGTTTGGTGTTAGCACGTGCCGCGTTATCCGGCATTCGTGAAGAAGTTAACCCTAGCGAGGCAGCTCAATGAAACGTCAACAACGCTTGATGAACTGGAACAATCACGCTGGCCTGGCACCTTATCAGGATGTCTCAAAGGCGAATCAGCAGGCGCGTAAGCCGCGCGATATGAAACGTTGTGACTCATTACAAGAAGCCGTGCGCCGCAGTGGTTTGCAAGACGGCATGACCATCTCTTTCCACCACGCTTTTCGCGGTGGTGACTTGACGCTGAATCAGGTAATGGAAACGTTAGCGGCGATGGGCTATCGCAATTTGACGCTGGCATCCAGTTCACTGAGCGATTGCCATGCCCCATTGGTCGGCCATATCCGCCACGGAGTGGTCAGTCGTATTTATACCTCTGGTCTGCGTGGCCCGTTGGCTGATGCCATCTCCCGCGGGGAGCTAAAAGAGCCGGTGCAGATTCATTCACACGGTGGCCGGGTCAATCTGATCGAATCCGGTGAGCTGAGTATTGATGTGGCGTTTCTTGGCGTGCCGTCGTGTGATGAGTTCGGCAACGCCAATGGTTACAGCGGCGAAGCGTGCTGCGGTTCACTTGGCTACGCCAAGGTGGATGCGCAAAGCGCAAAAACCGTGGTGTTGCTCACCGAGGCAGTAGTGCCCTATCCGCACCATCCGGCCAGCCTGGCACAGGATCAGGTCGATCTGATTGTTGAGTTGGAGAGGGTAGGCGATGCCGACAAAATTGGCGCAGATGCCACCCGAATGACGTCAAATCCACGAGAATTGCTGATCGCGCGTCGTGCGGCCGAGGTGATCGCCGCTTCCGGTTATTTCACCGAAGGTTTTTCACTGCAAACCGGCACCGGCGGGGCTTCGCTGGCGGTGACGCGTTTCTTGGAAGATAAAATGCGCGCGCGTGGTATTCGTGCCAGTTTCGCGTTGGGGGGCATCACGTCAACCATGGTGGAACTGCATGAAAAAGGGCTGATCGGCAAATTGCTCGATGTGCAGAGTTTTGACCGTGCGGCGGCGACATCGCTGGGGCGTAACCCGAACCATATCGAAATTAGTGCTAACCAATACGCCAATTTTAGCTCAAAAGGTGCATCGGTCGATCGGTTGGATGTGGTGGTGCTCAGCGCGCTGGAAATTGATGCCGGTTTCAACGTGAACGTGTTGACCGGTTCAGACGGCGTGATCCGCGGGGCGTCCGGTGGTCACTGTGATACCGCCGCGGCGGCGCGGTTGGCGATCATCGTCGCACCGTTGGTGCGCGGGCGTATTCCGACGCTGGTGGAGCAGGTGACCACGTGCGTCACGCCGGGCTCCAGCATCGATATTTTGGTTACCGATCACGGCATTGCTGTCAATCCGGCACGCCCGGAGTTGGCGCAACGCTTGCGTGACGCTGGTTTACAAGTCGTGACTATTGAGTGGTTGCGTGAGCGTGCGTTAACCCTCACCGGTGAACCACAGCCGATCGCCTATACCGACAACGTGGTGGCGGTGGTGCGTTATCGCGACGGCACGGTGATTGATGTCGTACATCAGGTTGCGGAGTAACGCCATGCATGCCGTCGTCCCAGAATTAGCGGCCAATCGTGCGGTTACGCTACCGGAGCTGCTTACCAGCCGTGAAAGCCGTCAGGCTCGGCAGCAAGCGTGGCTGGCTCGCCATCACACCACGTTGCTGGTGCTGACGCTGGTGGTGCCCGGTGCGGTGAAAGACAGCCCACTGACGCGCCGTATTTTTAACCTCGGTTGGCAGGCGTTGCAGCCCTTGATGGTTGAGCCGGGCTGGCAGTGTCTGCAAAACGAAGTGTTGGCATTACCGACGGGCTGCGAAGGGTATCTGGCATTGCATGCCGATGCCCGCTTGGTGAAAGACTTTGCCATGCAGTTGGAGGTAAAACAGTCGATTGGTCGGCTGTGGGACATCGATGTGTTGGATGCGCAAGGCCGCATTTTATCACGCAGTGACGTTGGCCTGCCGCCGCGTCGCTGCCTGCTGTGTGCGCAAGCGGCTAACGTTTGCGCACGATTGCGTCGCCATAGCCCAGAACAACTGCTGGCTGAAATGGAGAGAGTGCTGAATGCGGCATGTCACGTCCACTAAGTTGCCGCAACCGGGGCGGCCTGTCAGTGCCAGTCAGGCTTTTGCGCGTGATGCCTATCGCGCTTTGCTGAGCGAAGTCAATCTGACGCCGAAGCCTGGGTTAGTCGATCGCCACAATAGTGGCGCACATCATGATATGCATATCGGTCATTTTTACCGGAGCTCACGTGCAATCGGCGTTTGGCTACCGCGATTCATCCGTCATGGCATTGAGCAGGCGGGGCAACCGACAGCATCGTTGTTGGCTCGGCTGCGCCCTTTGGGCATGGCCTGCGAAAACCACATGTTCCGCGCTACCGGCGGCGTTAATACCCATAAAGGCAGCGTGTTTACCCTCGCTTTACTGTGCAGCAGTTTTGGTCGTTTGCAACAGCAGCGGCGGCGGATTACCCCTGCCACGCTATGCGGTGAGGTCGCGGCGATGTGTCACGGATTGGTCGCGCGTGAGCTATGCCGCAACAACTTAGGGCAGACCGCCGGGCAGCGGCTGTTTACGGCTTACGGTTTGAGCGGTGCGCGCGGGGAGGCCGAGGGCGGTTTTCCGTTGGTCTTGCATGGCGCATTGCCGCTGTATCAGCAGCGCTTACGGCATGGGGGCGATCAACAGAGCGCATTGTCGGATTGCCTGTTGTGGTTAATGGCTCACAACGGCGATACCAACGTCGCCTCACGCGGCGGCATTGAGGGATTGCAGTGGTTACAACGCCGGGCGGCGCAACTGCTCAAGCAAGGGGGGGCACAGGGCGCGGCGGGCATAGCGCGATTGCAGCAGTTTGATGCTGAGTGTATCGCGCGTCATCTTAGCCCCGGCGGGAGTGCCGATTTATTGATTGTCACCTGGTTGTTGGCTCAGTTATCGCCATCGGATGGCCAAGAATAATAACGCAGTGATTTTAGGAGAGTCTTATGTCTGAAGCTCGAGAGAAAATAGGGAAAGCAATCGCGCCATTAGCGGTGTTGGCAATCCTGTTGTTGATACCGGTACCCGACGGAATGCCGCCGCAGGCTTGGCACTACTTCGCCATTTTTGTGGCGATGATCGTCGGCATGATTTTGGAACCCATTCCAGCAACGGCCATCAGCTTTATCGCCGTGACCGTCAGTGTGTTGAGCGCGCCTTGGGTGCTGTTTGGTGCGCAAGAAATGGCCGAGCCGGGATTCAAAGCCAGTAAAGAGGCGTTGAGGTGGGGGCTGGCCGGGTTCTCCAGCACCACCGTTTGGTTAGTATTTGGCGCATTTATCTTTGCACTGGGTTACGAAGCCACCGGCTTGGGGCGGCGTATTGCGCTGTTTTTAGTCAAGTTTATGGGTAAGCGTACCTTAACGCTGGGCTATGCGGTGGTGATCATCGATATTCTGCTGGCACCGTTTACTCCGTCCAACACCGCGCGAACCGGTGGCACAGTATTCCCGGTGGTGAAAAACCTCCCGCCGCTGTTCGATTCATTCCCGAACGATCCCTCATCACGCCGAATCGGCGGTTATCTGATGTGGATGATGGTGGTCGGTACCAGCATTAGTTCTTCGATGTTTGTTACCGGCGCGGCCCCTAACGTCTTGGGCATTGAGTTTGTCAGTAAAATTGCCGGTGTGCATATCAGTTGGATGCAGTGGTTCCTGGCATTTCTGCCGGTAGGCTTGTTGTTATTAATCATTGCTCCGCTGATTTCTTATTATCTGTATAAGCCGGGGGTCACCCACAGTAGTGAAGTCGCGAGTTGGGCTAACACCGCGCTGGTAGAGATGGGGAAACTGACACGCAAAGAGATGACGCTGATTGGCTTAGTGTTGCTGAGCCTGTGCCTGTGGGTATTCGGCGGAAAAGTGGTGAATGCAACGGCGGTCTGTCTGTTGGCGGTATCATTGATGTTAGCCTTCCACGTGGTGTCGTGGAAAGAGATCACCAAGTATTCCAGCGCGTGGAATACCTTGGTAAACCTGGCAACGTTAGTGGTAATGGCGAATGGATTGACGCGCTCAGGCTTTATCGACTGGTTCGCCACCACTATGAGCACTCATCTTGATGGTTTTTCGCCTAATGCGACGGTGATCGCGCTCGTGTTGGTGTTCTATTTTGCCCATTACCTGTTTGCCAGCCTGTCGGCGCATACCGCCACCATGCTGCCCGTTATTTTGGCGGTGGGTAAAGGCTTACCCGGCGTGCCGATGGAGCAACTGTCTATACTGCTGGTGTTGTCGATTGGTTTGATGGGCGTGCTGACGCCGTATGCGACCGGCCCTGGCGTCATCATTTACGGCTGTGGTTATGTGAAATCAAAAGATTACTGGCGTCTGGGGGGGATTTTGGGCGTGGTGTACATTAGCGCCTTGTTATTGATTGGTTGGCCAATCCTCAACCTTTGGTACTGATAATATCAATGATTGCGGCTCCTGCGGGAGCCGCTGAAGTAGATGACAACGTTGCCTTTGAGCCCGAAATATTCGGGGCAGTCGCTTCGACGGCAAGCCACTACGCCCCCTCTGGCTCGTTTTTCCGGATAACACGCGGTGTCAGCTGTCTGTGCGGCATTTGCGCTATTTATCCGCGTGCTTTTCCCTCATCGTGATGGTTATCACACCTTTCCTTTCTCTTCCCCGCCATGATACCCCGCTGATGCTAACGCATGAATAAATAGGTGATAGGGAAATTTGCGAATGAAAAGAAAAGCGTTATTGCTGTGTTTACCCATGCTGTTGACTGCCTCTGCGCTGGCTGAAACCCACGATTATCAGTTGGAGCAAGTTTTGGTGATGAGCCGTCATAACCTGCGCGCGCCGTTGGCCGATAACGGCAGCGTGCTGGCGAATGCGACGCCGCATGCATGGCCGCAATGGGATACGCCGGGTGGTTTGCTGACCACGAAAGGCGGCGTGCTGGAAGTGTACATGGGCCATTATTTTAATGCGTGGCTTAAGCAAGCGGGTTTGTTACCGCAGGCAGGGTGTCCGGCCAACGACAGCGTATATGTTTACGCGAATAGCCTACAACGCACGGTGGCAACCGCGCAGTTCTTTACCAATGGCGCATTTCCCGGCTGCGATGTGACGGTGCATCATCAAGAGAAAATGGGGGAGATGGATCCGACCTTTAACCCGATTATCACCGACAACAGCGAACACTTTAAACAGCAGGCACTTGCAGCGATGAATGCCAAGTTGGATTCATTGTCGTTGAATGCGGCGTATCAACAGCTGGCCGCCATCACCGATTATGCGGATTCTCGCGCCTGCAAGGCCGACAAACAGTGCGATCTCACCGCTGAACCGAGCAAAATGAGCGCAGTAGCGGGTAAAGAGCCGGGGGTTACCGGGCCATTAAAAGTGGGCAACTCGCTGGTTGATGCCTTCATGTTGCAGTATTACGAAGGTTTCCCGCTGCAAAAGGTGGCATGGGGCAAGGTCACCACGCCGGCGCAGTGGCAGCAACTCGCGCAGTTGAAAGACGGTTATCAAGATTCACTGTTTACCTCGACCGTGGTGGCGCAGAACGTCGCTAAACCGTTGCTGACGTATATCAATTCGGCACTCAATGGCGCAAATAATGCCACGTCGCCTAAGTTAACCGTATTGGTGGGGCACGATTCCAACATTGCCTCTTTGCTTTCGGCGATGAAGTTCAAACCTTATCAGTTACCAAATCAATATGAGAAAACGCCGATCGGCGGCAAATTGGTGTTTCAGCGTTGGCATGACGCGAAACAAGATCGTGATTGGTTAAAAATCGAGTATGTGTACCAATCTACCGCGCAGTTGCGTAATGCCGATAAACTGACGCTAGACAATCCGCCGCAGCGCGTCACGCTGGCGTTGCAAGATTGCCCGATCGATAAACAGGGGTTCTGCGCCTGGCGTGATTTTGAAAAAGCGATGAAAGAAATGCTGTAATCGTACGCTGCCCCTTTCGCCGGTGTGAGGGGGGCTTTACACTGGTTTTATCACTCACTTCATTATGGAACGCACGTGCTTGCCGCTTTTCTCATCGATACGCAATGGCTGACCTTCGGCGGTTTTTCCGGCCGAGTGATTCGTAGCCGATTTCACACCGTCCATTATCATGATGCCTTATTCAGCCAAGCTGAAATCCCGTTTCCGCCGCATTTAACCCCGTCGGTGCCGAAGCGACGGGCGGAGTATTTGGCAGGGCGAATAGTGGCGCGGCAGGCATTGGCGTCGTTAGGGCACCCAGGATTTATTGTACAACGGGGAGAGGATCGCGCGCCCATCTGGCCTACAGGGGTCGCGGGTGCATTGAGTCACAATGCGGATACGGTGCTGTGTGCGGTACAGCACACAACGCAGGCGGGGGGCGTTGGGCTGGATGTAGAAACGATAATGGCGGAGGAGCGCGCCGCGCAACTGTGGGAAGCGATTGTCACGGCCGATGAATATGTTTGGCTACAGCAGCAATCGGGCGCTTTTAATCTGTTGCTGACGCTGGCTTTTTCCGCCAAAGAAAGTTTATTTAAGGCGCTGTATCCTCAGGTACAACGCTATTTTGATTTTCTCGATGCGCGCGCCATAGCGATTGATTGGCAAGCGCAAACTTTCGAACTTGAGTTACTCAACGCGCTGACTGCCGATTGCCCGGCCGGTCGGCGTTTTCGCGGACAGTTTCTGCGTGATGGTGACAATGTCACAACTATAATTCACTTATAGTTCAGATAAATAGTGATTATTTGCTTCCCGGAGTGAGCGCACTGGACAAGCCGGTATTTGTGGTTAAAATATTTACTGTATATATCAACAGGCTTGTTCGATGACGCTCGATCTTTTTGAAGATGAACTCCCGCCACCTTGGCGTGAAGAAATCGCACCCGGTGCAGTGGTCTTGCACGGTTTTGTCCGTGAGCACGGGCGCGAACTGCTGGCCGCGGTGTACAGCGTGTTGGCACAGGTGCCGTGGCGGCATTTGACCACCCCCGGTGGCTTTACCATGTCGGTAGCGATGAGTTGGTGCGGTAACGGTTGGGGCAGTGATGGCCGAGGTTATCGCTATTCCGCCCGCGACGCAGGCAGTGGCAAACGCTGGCCGCCAATTCCTGACATATTGCTGGCACTGGCCGATGAGGCTGCCGTGCAGGCGGGTTTTGGTCACTATGTACCGGATTCTTGCCTGATAAATCGTTACGATCCCGGCAGTAAACTGTCGTTACATCAAGATAAAGATGAACGAGACTTTACCGCACCGATTGTCTCTGTTTCGTTAGGCTTACCGGCGGTGTTCCAGTTTGGCGGTATGCAGCGCAGCGATAAAACGCAGCGTATTCCATTGGTGCACGGCGATGTGGTGGTGTGGGGCGGGCCTTCACGCCTGCGCTTTCATGGCATTATGCCCGTCAAAGAGGGGTATCATTCGCTGGTGGGGCCACACCGTATCAATATCACCTTACGCAAGGCGCTTTGAGTGAGGGGCTTGTCCGAGACAAGTGACGAGGTAATCGATAAATACCCGCAGCCTGGCGGGCAGATGCTGGCTCGGGGCATACAGTAACCAAAGTCCGCCGTGATAATTACTGATGAAATCCCACTCAGGCAGCACTGGTACTATCTCGCCATTCTCCAACGCCTGGCGTGCGGTAAAGTACGGCAAACTGCCGATGCCGATATGCTGGCGCACGGCATCTAATCGTACGCCGGTATGGTTAGCGGCATAGCGGCCGCGTACGTTCACCGTGACCGTTTTGCCCGCCTGACGGAACTTCCAGCGTGCATCGTTTGGCGTCTCCCCTAAATAAATACAGCTATGCTGGATTAAATCCTGTGGGTGCTGCGGCACGCCGTGGCGTGATAAATAGTGCGGAGTGGCGCACAGCAGGTGATCGATGGTCATCAGTTGACGACCAATCAATCCCGGCGCGGGGCGTTCGGTAATACGTAGTGCTAAATCAATGTGATCGTCAATGAGATCCATATAGCGATCTTCCAGCCGAAGGCGTACGTCAACCTTGGGATAGCGCTGCAAAAAAGCGGGGATGTGCGGGTGCAGCACCAAGTGACCGATTGCCTTGGGTACGCTGACACTGACCAATCCTTGCGGCTCGGCGTTGCCTTGCCCGCTCACCACCATCGCGGCATTGGCGGCGTCCAACATTTGGCGACAATGTTGATAAACCGCTTCACCTTGTTCGCTGAGACGTAATTTTCGCGTAGTGCGATGCAGTAAACGCACAGACAACGCGTGTTCCAATTTACTGATATTACGGCTAATGGCTGAGGGCGACGCGCCCAGTTGACGTGCGGTGGCGGAGAAGCTGCCACTTTCCACGACCTGGACAAAGATCGCCATTTCGGCCAAGAGTGAAGAAGCTTGATTTGTGATCACAGCGCACAAGTCCATTCTGTTAGCAACGGATTATCAGTTCATTATGACACGAATATAATCAGTACTTCGAGAGTAAGGAGGAATATCTGATGACCGAGCGACGTTATTACGACAATGATGATCTGCAACTCAGTGCTGAGGTGGTGGCGTGTACGCCATTTGACGACGCTCTTTACGCCGTCGAGCTTAATACGACGATTTTTCATCCGCAAGGGGGCGGGCAACCGGCGGATAAGGGGAGCCTGAATGGTGTGCCGGTAATGCGAGTGCTACAACAGGATAATGCGATACAGCATATTGTCGCTGAGCCGCTGCCGCTGGGCGCCGTTAACGTCGTGATCGATCCCGCGGTGCGTGCGCTACATGCCCGCTGGCACTCTGCCGGACATATGATCGGTTATCTCGGTGAACGACAAGGATGGCAACCGGTTAAGGCGCATCACTGGCCGGGGGAAGGGCGTATTACCTTTGTTGCGGGGGCTGAAGCAAAAACCCTGGATCCAAGCGGGTTACAAACCGAGTTGATGAAGTTGATTGCCGCAGACTTACCCCGCGTGCAACACCTTGATAATGGCCTGCGTAAAGTCGGTTTTGGCGACTTACCCGCCTATGGTTGCGGCGGTACTCACGTCGGTTCGCTGGCTGAAGTGGGCCAGGTGCAAATAAATGCGGTGAAAATGAAGAAGGGCCAGTTGATCGTGCAGTATGAGGTGCTCTGAAACACCCGCGTATTATCGGGTTGGTTCGGCATTGCGCAGTAGGGTGCAGAATCGGGGTGGGGAACTGTCGCCGTTGCGGTATGGGCTAGGTGGGGTGTCTCGGTGGCATCGTAACCGCAGTTGGCATTGGGACTCAACATCCCCTTTTTAACCGGTTCATCAGCCAAAATGATGATGAACCGGCGTAATGCTAACAGGTGGGCGTTGGTGGTTTATGAGGTACCGTAAATCAGCCCAAGTAACAGTAATCCCAAGGCGATACGGTAAATTACGAAGGGGAGATAGCTGGCGCGGTTGAGCCAACGCATCATCAATACCACCGCCGCCCAAGCGGCCAGAAAGGCAAAGCCACCGCCCAATATCGCGTCGGCAGTCAGGCGCGCGTCGCCACTTTGATAGAGATCATACGTCGCCATCAGGCCTGCGCCCAGAATGGTAGGTAATGATAAAAGCAGAGCGAAACGCGCAGATAATGGGCGATCGAAACCCAGTAATCGGCCTGCTGTCATGGTGATCCCCGAGCGGCTAACCCCCGGGATGATCGCCAGACATTGCATTAAGCCAACCAGGCAGGCTTGCTTCGTCGTAATTTCGGTGGGCTCACGGCGTGTGACGTTGCTTCGGTCGGCCCACCAAAGTGCAATACCAAATAGGATGGTCATCCATGCGATAATCTCAGTTGAGCGCAGCAGGTTGGTCACCACATCTTTCGCGAGAAAGCCGATGATAATAATCGGCAGAGTGGCGACAACGGTGATCAGAAACAGATGAAAGCGCGGTCCTTTGCGTCCCCGAAGACAATCCAAGGCACCCATCATCATTTCGCCGATATCCCGCCGGAAATAGAGCACCACCGCGCCCAGCGAACCGACGTGCAATGCGATATCAAAAGCGAGTTGATCCGCAGCATCTTGTTCACTCAGCGGTAAGCCAATCGCTGTTGCCAAATCGCGCCCCAGAATGAGGTGGGCAGAAGAACTTACCGGTAAAAACTCAGTAATACCTTGAACAATCGCAAGAAAAAGAACGTAGTAAAGCGACAACGTCTACCTCTGTATTCAATTTGAGCCTGCATTTGGCTCGATTTACAAGGTCTATGACTCAGCAATGGCTGCCGCTATCTGCAGTATTGACCCAGCCACACGGATACCCATCTCGGCATATGCCAGAGTGCGGGCAAGATTGGGCATGATACAGTATTTGCCTTAAGTTACTCTAATGCTGCGTTAAACTTACCGGTAACCTTGTGCCGCTCCTGACGCCAGGGCATAGCAGCGATCATTTATCAGAGCGTATGGAGGCCTTGGGCGTGCGGCACAAAATGGTGGTACGTGATGACATAGTTATATGAATGAAGAAACGATAAAGCCATTATTACCCCAGATTGAATCCCCCACTTTATGTTCATTTCGTCTTCATACATGACAAACCCCACATCAAAGTTAAATCATAATCGGTTAGTATTGCACCAGCTTACCCATAAAGATGACGAGGGAAATGGAATGGATCGTCAATACACTAATGAACTGGCATCGAAAATTTTGGTAGGTAACGCCTTTAAGGACAAAGGAGTAGACTAATGGGCGCGATGGGGTTTTATCTGCGGGTAGGCGATCAGACGACCTGCGGGGGCAAGATACTGACCGGGGATGAAACGCTAAGTTGGTATGGTGTTGCGGGGGCACGGGAAGGTGATGAAGTAACCTGTGGTCAGCATCCGGGCGTATATAAAATACTGGGTGGGACGTCCGATACCTGGGACGAGGGGCGAAGATTGGCGGGAACGTTGGAGAGTGTAAGTTCTTGTCCCTGTAGCGCAAAATTTATCCCGTCTATTCCGGATAGCTATATCAGGAATGATACGGCCGAAGAGCAGGCAGAAAAGACGCGATTGCTTGCTCTTGTCACTCAGCGAGAAAGGCAGGAGCTGCAGAAAGCTGAGGAAAAATGGCTGGCTGAAGAGCGGGAGCGAAACCGGGTATTCGCCAAATCCTGCCTGCGTGGTGAGGGTTGTAACGAGGCGGGGGAACAGCCGGAACCGCACACCAATTTTGCGGAGATGGCATTTTATCAGGCCGTACCTCCAGCCGATCCGGCATCAGATAATGACGTTCCCCAACACGCGCAAGCCGCCAAAAAGAAGAAACCTGCAGAAGCGCTCCCTAAGCCGAAAAAACGAAGCGCTCTGTATAAATGGTGGTTTGGTAATCATGAGGAAGTCGAATACCAGCGGGCAAAAGCCGCAGCTACAAGTGCTGCTAACGCCCAGACGGCCGTTGAAGGTGCCAGTGTTCTTGGGTTGGTAGGTGGCAGTGCCATTACGGCAGGAACGTGGGCAGTTAAACTTGGTGAGATGGTAACCGGACTCGGAAGGGTCGCAGCCAGCGGCCCCGGTGCTCCCATCGCAGCAGTTGTTATGGGAATGATGCCCGGAAGACTCAATGACGGTGAGCAGGACTTTATTGACCTGATGCGTCTGGAACAGATGCATGAAGCACCAAGCCGTGTGCGTTATACATGGGAACAAGATGATAAAGGTAATCCGGTTCCTCATGGCTGGCATACACCATCCGGTAAAGATATGGTGCGTGTGCGAAAAATGGAGTGGGACAACAACTGGAAGGCGTATACGTTCACCACAGAGGAAGATCCACGTATCACCATCATCTGGACGCCAGACAGTTCAGGTGTCAATGCTCCTTCAAATACAGGCAACCAGAACCCGCTAAGAATACCTAACCCAGTTATTGTTGATCCGCTGCCGAAAGATACGCGCATCGAGGCTACAACCAGCCCTGCACCGGAAGAGAAGACATTTGCGGATTATATTCTTATCCTACCATTGCCGAATATCCCGCCGATTTATGTTTATCTGAATGTGGATCATAAATACTACACTCCACCTAAGGAAACCCCCCCGCTACCTGCGTATCCTGATGCAAAAAAAGCACAAGCTAAAACACCTGTTAAAGGTGGCGGTAAACTACGCAATCGCTGGAAAGATTCAAAAGGAAAAATCTATGAGTGGGATTCTCAACACGGCACGGTAGAAGTTTATGATCGTTCAGGTCGCAATCATTTAGGTGAATTTAATCATATTACTGGCGAGCAAACAAAACCCGCAGACCCAACAAGAAAGGTGGAAAAATGACGATAATATATACTATTGATGTATATAGAAAAGTAGATGAGGAGTTACTTTTTGAGATTGAAATACCAGAGAATCAGTTATCGGGTGTGGCTGAAATTATGGGATGGAGCGAAGAGGATAAAATAGAATTTTCATTAGGTATTGGTGTTTATAATCTTAATGAAGATCAAGCAGTTAAATTAGAGGACTTACTATGTAAAAAATTCTATTCCTCTGATAACACTTTCCAGATTTCAGGCGGCAGTATTTAATATATTACGAACATCTCTGGAGCAGTACGAAATATCTTGAGTGCTGCTTCATTCCTAATCATCGCCAACATCCAGCCAGGAAATAATGCGAACGACGGTGTTTAATTATATCGAATGTGATTACAATCGGTGGCGCCGACACAGTGCCTGTGGCGGTCTCAGTCCCGAACAATTTGAAAACCAGAACCTCGCTTAGGGTCGTGTCCACATTACGTGGGTAGGATCAGTATGGGAAACAGGAATATCGACTACAAATGGTCAAAATTGGAAGGTAAAAGAGTTTGATTCTGTTCAAGGAGCTTATAAAGATAAGGAAACTTTTGAAATGATGAAGAAATATCCTATTCTAGGAACCGATTTTGATCTTGATCTCATAAATATATTTGACGAGCTGTCGGCTATTTTTTTTCGCAAGGTATAGAATCACAGATAATGGTCTTGGATGAGGATTTATTACAATTATCATTTAAATCTGGGATTATTGTTGATGTCGGTTGGTATCCAGCGTTTGAAACGAATGGCGAATTTATTATTAATCGAATAGCCAATGGTTGTTGGGATGCATCGGAGTCTAAATATAGTGTGGGATGGGATAAAAACAGACTAATATCGAAAATTAGAAAAGCAATTGGGTAAAATAATGAATAGCACAATGTGTCTATGCCCTTGTTGTCATAAATATGAATTTTCGGAAGTCGGGAGCTATGAAATCTGCCCGGTTTGCAATTGGGAAGATAATCCTATTCAAGGGGAAGATCCAACTTATGGCTATGGGGGCTAATGTCATGAGTTTGAACGAAGCCCATAAAGCCTATGCTGAAAGACGTAAAGTCAAGTAATAGTTAACGCTGTTAGGGTGCATACAAGATTTATCGTGCTCGGTTACATGGGGCAAGTTGATAACGGTAATCCTGTTCCTCATGACTGGCATACGCCACCCAGTAAGGATACCGAACCCGGTAGTGGTTGATCCGCTGCCGGAAGACACCCGCATTGAGGCAACAACCAGCCCAGCGCCGGATGAGAAGACATTTGCGGATTATATTCTTATTCTACCATTGCCGAATATCCCGCCGATTTATGTTTATCTTAGTCAGGGACGTTCTGGTATTCCTGATACAGATCATGATTATCATCCAGCTCCGGAAACGAGTGAAATTGGTATTTCAGGTCTTAGATAAGCTAAGAAAAAAACACCAAAACAGGGTGGCGGTGGCCTTAGAGAGCGCTGGATTGATGCTAAAGGTAGGCGGATTTACGAATGGGATTCTCAGTACGGTGAACTAGAGGAATACAGGGCTAGATTGTCTGTTGAAGAGGGATAACCAATTAATATAAATGAAAAAAGCAGACGCCCGAAGACGTCTGCTTTCTCGAATTTGGCTCCTCTGACTGGACTCGAACCAGTGACATACGGATTAACAGTCCGCCGTTCTACCGACTGAACTACAGAGGAATCGTGTGAACGAGGCGAATCATAGCGAGGTGTCAGAAGGTTGTAAAGCATCAAAAAACACGAACGCGTGCGTTTGCATTAAGATTATCCAATCTGCTGAATTATTAGCTAAATAGTCTGAATTGTATCCCCATAAAATGCCTCTCACGCGTAAGGCACTGTGCATCAGGGGCGGGGCAGTTGCCATTTTGGTGCAAAGCGGCATTGGCGTTAATAATACCGAGGTATACCTTCTTTATATTTCTATTTTATTTTCCTGCGGTTACCGTGAATGCGCCGACACACTGCCATTCTGGCCTGGATCTTGCTGCCTATAAGCTGAGTTTTCATTTGGCGGTTAACCGGTGGGCGGATGCATCATGAATCTTAGACGACTTAAGTATTTCGTTAAAATTGTCGATATTGGCAGTTTGACACAGGCAGCCGAAGTGTTGCATATCGCGCAGCCGGCTCTCAGCCAACAGTTGGCAACGCTGGAAGGGGAGTTGAATCAACAGTTATTGATTCGCTCTAAACGTGGCGTGATGCCGACTGCTGCCGGAAATATTCTTTATGCCCACGCACAATCTATTCTACGACAGTGCGAATTGGCGCAAAGTGCGGTGTATTGTGCCGGACAAGCGATGAGTGGCCGCGTGGCGGTTGGGGTCGCGTCTGGCAGTGCGGCGGTTCAGTTCGCCCTTCCGCTATTACAAGCGTTGGGCGAGCAATATCCTGATATTTTACTTAGCTTACATGAGCACGACGGTGCCACATTGGCGAGTCAGGTCGAAAATGGTCGACTCGATATGGCGGTACTGTGCGGGGGGGCAACGTCGCCGAGCCTCAGTACCACGGTGTTGGCAAAAGAAGAGTTGTATCTGGTGGCCGCACGTACCGTGTCCAGCCCGGGTAACAGTATCGATTTGACGGATGTATCGCGGTTTAATCTCTTTTTGCCGCACAAGGATGATAGGATGCGAAATCAACTTGATGAGGCGATGGCGGTGCGTAGGTTGACCTATCATGTCATCGCTGAGATCGCGTCTCCGGCTACGCTCAGTGCTGCAGTCGCCAGCGGTATGGGCGCGACAATTCTACCTGAGTCTGCCGCTAGGGCGATGATTGGCTCGGGCAAAGCGTGGATGGCGCGTATAACGCGCCCCGTGATTTCGATACCGCTTTCACTGTGTGTTTCCGCTCAGCAACCGCTTTCAGCAACGGCATTAGCCGTACAGGCATTATTAGTGTCGATGGTGGGGTATCGTAGTCAGGAAAAACGGACGCTGGCGTTAGTGCAGTAGCAGAATATCATTCAGCGAGTAGACATAGCAAAAGCCCCGCTTAATTTACCTTAAGCGGGGCTTTCTAAATCTGGCTCCTCTGACTGGACTCGAACCAGTGACATACGGATTAACAGTCCGCCGTTCTACCGACTGAACTACAGAGGAATCGTGTGAACGGGGCGCATCATATCCAGCGGTAGGGGGCGTGTCAATGCTAAATCAGCGCTTTTGGCCTGATTGCTCAGCAACTGAACAACCACGCTTGTTTTAGCGGGTTTCTGCATCACAAATGGCCTGCCAGCGCTGTAAGCGCGCCAAGGGATCCTGCTTATAAAAGGTAGAAAAATGTTGATATAAGGTTGGAAAACGTGCGGCGAGTAGCTCTGGCGCACTGAAGAAATATTCAGACAAGACGGCGAAACATTCAGCCGGATCGCTGGCGGCGTAGGCGTCTATACTTGTCGCCTCTTCCCCGACCATATCGATCTCGTCCTGAATGTTTTCCATCGCCGCGTGCAAATCGTGTTCCCATGCGGCCACATCACGCAGCGGAATGGAGGGAATACCCGTTGCTATGCCGCCATTGCGCATATCTAATTTATGTACTGCTTCATGGATGATCAGGTTAAAACCTGAAAGATCGAATGAGTCCTGCACATCTTGCCAATTGAGCACAATGGGTCCCTGTTCCCAACTTTGGCCGGATTGTACCACCGAGCCGGAATGCACGAGCCCGATGTCGTCTTGCCACTCTTCTTCGACCACAAACGGTGAGGGGTAGAGCAGAATTTCATTAAAACCATCAAGGTATTCGGCGCCAAGTTCCATTACCGGCAAGGCGAAAAGTAAAGCGATGCGCGCCTGCATGGAGGGGGTAAGTTCCAGCCCTTGCAACGGCACAATGCGCTTTTGTTGCAATAATTGCGAGGCGATCGCGATCAGACGTTGTTGCTCATGTTGTTCCAACGGCGAAAACAGAGGAATGGTCAGCGCCTGCTGCCACTGATCCTGTGTTTCTTTGGGGGGAGTATTTGCTTTCCACGGCCATTTAATCATCGCGTTGCTCGTCAATGTGTCACATGAACATTCGATAGGAAGCTAACCTAGTAAACATGCCGCAAACAGGAGCAGCATAGCAAGCATTTCATGCAGAGAGGCTGAGCGGAAAACCATTGAAGGCACAATCACCCTCAAGGCCAAACTCATCTCTTTGCCATTATTCAAACACTTAGCGAGTTATGTGTCTGTGATCTATACCGCACCCAGCCTATTTCTGTAGCGCCAGAGTGCGCACTGGGCTGATATTTATATATTTTTTAATCAGTTAAATGTCAAAAGTTGTTGCGATTTTTTCTTTTTTGGATGGTATGAGGTTACCTATTATTTTTATTTTAGCTGTCCGACCTCAGGTTTAAAAGTGACAAAAATATTGATTTTTGTGTCAAGCCTATAACAACATGGATATATTTTATAAAAATATTAGCCATGGTAAAAATATAACTCATTTAAAAGGAGTGTTAATATGTCATATATTGAAATTAATAACCTACACAATAGTTATATTTTTATCAGCAAAAAACCATCACGTGTTAAATATGAGGTATATACTAATGGTGTTGTATTGATAGCTGAATTGACAATCTATCGAGATGATTCACTCGGTGTTAAATCACGAGATCTGATTTCATTGAGTACGGCACATGAAAATATTGAAAACGCATTCACTGAAATCAAAAATCATTTCGAGGAAAACTACGCATAACAAGGAGGTTTTGTATCAGCCATGCCCACTGAATGGTGGGTGTGGCTATTTTAAAAAATTAAAAATCACGAGCCATACAGTGAAGAATCCAAGTAATAATTCTAGTTATTCATTAATTGTAGTCACAAAGACATATCCACTTACTTATTGTAATAAAATATAGGGCGTTAGCGATTGTCGCTTCACCGTGCGGGTGTACAATAATAACAATCTACAAAGGAGGGAATTAATATGAAAATAGCAAAAATAGCGGCTGCTGCAACGCTCGCGGTATTATGTGCATCAGGTTATAGTTACGCGGGGGAACAGGTTAAACCTGAAGTGGATAACAGCGTCTTCTGTGTACAAAATATCGATCACACCTCTGGCGCGGAACACTGTACCAAAGCAGACGAGGCGAAAACCGTTGATGACAACAGCGTATTTTGTCAGCCAAATATGGATCACACCTCTGGCGCTGCATTTTGCCAATAAATACGCTTTCCACAAAGCGTATAACAAATAGGGAAGAAAGGGGGCTTACGATTGGCTTTTCGGCACTAAGCGTTCGCTAAACGTCAGTCGTTGGCGATGCGGCTCAGGTTCGCTAAGCGGCGCAACTTCTTTTAGCGAACGCTTGCAGCGCAAAACCAGATCTTGATATTCCTGTGTACCGATGCGTTTCCAACGCAGCTCTTGCTCAGTCAGTTCGCGTACCACGCGAGCAGGGCTGCCGATCACTAACTTGTTGGCTTCGATTTCTGCTGCGGCCTTGATAAAACTGCAAGCGCCGATAATCGTATTTTCGCCAATGATTGCGCCGTCCATGACGACAGCATTCATGCCAACCATCGCATTACGGCCGATTCGACAACCGTGCAGGATAGCGCTATGCCCGATGTGGCCGTCTTGCTCTACCACGGTATCTTGCTGTGGGAAACCGTGCATGACGCAATTATCCTGAATATTTGCGCCATCTTCTACCTTGATGCGGCCAAAGTCACCGCGCAGGCTCGCATTGGGGCCAATGTAGACGCCTTTACCGATAATGACGTCACCAATTAGCACCGCCGTCGGGTGCACATAACTGGTGGGATCAACGACCGGCGTTAGGCCATCAATTTGATAGACAGGCATTATTGCGGCTCCTTAAATCGTCGTATGGGGGCGGGGTAGACCGCCAAAACGTCGGTAATACCCTGCACTTGGGGCCGGTAGGGCGCCAATGGTGGTTTCCGCCAGTGCGCTGACATAATCTGTGGCGGCTGGGTCAACGCGCTGATAAATATTGATGCACAAATTACGGGCGATTTGCCCTTCCCATTGGGCTGGCAACAGCGCATCGGGCAGCAGCGGATCTTTCAGCGCTACGCGACGGAAGAAGTGAATTAATAATAGCTTAATTTGGAAGCATCGCAGCGGGGTCAATGCTGAGTCGTCCAGATCACGTAGTCGCATCATCAACGGGCGGAAAAAAACAATAAACTCATGGTAATTGCTCGCTACTTCGTCCAGCGACCAGCATTCGGTAACCCGCTGGCGTAAAGTGTGCTCTGATTTGTTATAGGGATAATCGGCGCGGAAATAAATGACCTGTTCGCTGGCGTTCAGTTCGTTGAGTAATGCCGTGACGTCGGTTTGGGCATGGGTGGGGGCAGCCATGACGTTGTTAGCGATTTGACCAAAACCCAGCCAGCCTAGCTTTTTCCGTAATCGCGCCCGTTCGTTTTTTTCCGCTGTTTCTAGTAACAAAAGTTCCCATTTGCCATCCCATTCGGGGGGCTCACTGAGATAAATTTTTGATTCAGCGTGGCTAAATTGGCGCATGCCTTGCTCGGTAACCCGGTAATAGCTACGCCGCCCGATCTTTTCTACATCCAACCAGCCTTCTTTTTGCAGACGGAAGACGGATGTTCGCACGAAACGATCGCCAAAACCCAATGATTCCAGCAGTGCGCTTAAACTGCCCAACCATACTTCACCACCGCGATGGCTTAATGCATCACCGTATAATGAGATGATCAACGAGGTGCCGCTGATAGGCTGAGCCTCTAAAGCATGGCGGATAAACTCATCCAATTTATGTTCCATATTTTCCCATGGGTTAGCTAACGGTGTAGCGCAACATTAGCATAGACCTCGCTGATTTGACGCAGTATCGATGTTGGCGCTAAGTGAAGCGTGATACGCACCGCCAGTTGCTGCCTTCCGTGGCGTCATGCAACCTATCAGCGTGGACGAAGGTCGATCACCCGTTGGGCTTTACCTTCGGATCGCGGAATATCACCACAATTAGCAATGCTGACATCGGTACTCACGCCGATGATCGATTTGATATGCTGACGCAGTTGGTGACAAATATCGCAACGTTGTTGCTGGTCAAGACTGCGTGCTGATTCTTTCAGTTCGACGCGTACTGCCAGCGTATCGAGATGCCCACTGCGGTTGATCTGCAATTGATAATGCGGTGACAAGTGTTCGAACTGCATAATTTGTTCTTCTACTTGTGAGGGGAAAACATTAACCCCACGAATGATCAGCATGTCATCTGAACGACCGGTGATTTTTCCCATACGCCGCATTTGGCGCGCATCGCCCGGCAAAAGGCGTGTGAGGTCGCGCGTTCGGTAGCGAATTATCGGCAATGCCTCTTTGGTCAGGGTTGTGAACACCAGTTCGCCATGTTGACCCTCCGCTAAACGGTTGCCATACGCAGGATCAATGATTTCTGGCAAAAAATGGTCTTCCCAAATCGTTGGGCCGCCGCTGCTTTCCGCGCACTCCATTGCCACCCCTGGCCCCATCACTTCAGATAGGCCATAGATATCTAATGCTTTAATTCCTAATCGGTTTTCAATTTCATGGCGTAATGATTCCGTCCACGGTTCTGCACCGAATATCCCGATACGCAGTGAGCAGCCGCGCGCATCACCGCCGAGTTTACGCTCCAACTCATCGATCAATGTCAGACAGTACGACGGCGTTACCATGATGACGTCGGGCTTAAAGTCGAGGATCAGTTGCGCTTGTTTTTCGGTTTGGCCGCCGGACATGGGGATGACCGTTGCGCCTAGGCGTTCGGCACCGTAATGTGCACCGAGCCCGCCGGTGAACAGACCGTAACCGTAGGCGATGTGTACTTTGTCTTTCGCCGTGGCACCCGCGGCGCGCAAACTGCGCGCGACAATATCGGCCCAGTTATCAATATCGCGTTGGGTGTAACCGACGACCGTTGGCCGCCCGGTGGTACCTGATGAGGCATGAATGCGAACGACTTGTTCTATCGGTACGGCGAAAGTATCGAAGGGATAGTTATCGCGCAAATCCTGCTTGGTGGTGTAGGGAAAGTGCGCGATATCACTGAGCTGTTGCAAATCATTGGGGTGGATACCTGCCTGATCGAACTTACGTTGATACATTGGCACGTTGTTGTAAGCGTGGTGCAGGGTCCACTTCAGGCGCTGTAGTTGCAAAGCTTCGATCTCATCGCGTGAAGCAAATTCGATCGCATCGAGGAGCTGGGAATGGGTGGTCATTGTTTTGGCCTCACGCTTAGACACGCTCAATAATCATGGCGATACCTTGGCCGACACCAATGCACAGGGTGCACAGGGCGTAGCGGCCAGCCCGCCGTTCCAGTTCAAACAGGGCAGCCAACGCCAGACGTGCGCCGCTCATGCCTAACGGGTGGCCGAGGGCGATGGCGCCACCATGGGGGTTAACGTGCTCAGCGTCATCGGGTAAGCCAAGCTGGCGCATCACCGCTAATGCCTGTGCGGCGAAGGCTTCATTGAGTTCAATCACGTCCATCTGAGCCAGACTGAGCCCGGCAATTTCCAATACTTTACGGGTGGCGGGTAGCGGCCCAATGCCCATAAAACGGGGTTCGACGCCGCAGGTGGCGGTCGCGATGATACGCGCACGGGGCGTGAGCCCTTGTTGCTGAGCCATGGTTTCAGAAGCGACAATCAGCGCCGCGGCGCCGTCGTTCACACCTGAGGCATTGCCAGCGGTAACGGTGCCGGGCTGGCGGAACGGTGTTTTCAGCGTTTGTAACTGCGCCAGCGTGGTGTCTGCGCGTGGGTGTTCATCTTGGCTGAACAGCGTCACGACGCCTTTTTTATCTTTGATGCTCACGGGTTCAATTTGTTGGGCCAGAATACCCGTCGCCTGTGCGTGGGCGGTACGTTGTTGGCTGCGCAACGCGAAAGCATCTTGGTCGGCACGGCTGATGGCGAACTGTGCCGCAACATTTTCGGCGGTTTCTGGCATAGAGTCGCTACCGAACTGCTGTTGCATCAATGGGTTAATAAACCGCCAACCCAGCGTGGTATCGAATAGCTGCGCCTGGCGGCTAAAAGCGCTCTCGGCTTTGCCCATCACCCAAGGCGCACGGGTCATTGATTCTGCACCGCCCGCCAAGACCAAACTGGCTTCTCCCGCTTTGATACTGCGGGCGGCCATTGCCAGCGCATCAAGACCGGAGCCGCACAGACG
Source organism: Serratia sp. NPDC078593 (assembly GCF_050268245.1). Taxonomy (NCBI): domain Bacteria; kingdom Pseudomonadati; phylum Pseudomonadota; class Gammaproteobacteria; order Enterobacterales; family Yersiniaceae; genus Serratia; species Serratia sp. NPDC078593. The sequence goes on from NZ_JBNNGK010000003.1 coordinate 125,431, forward strand.
ATTGAGGGTGGTTGCGGAAACGTTGTGCGGCAACCCGGCCAGCAAGGTCGCCATCCGTGCAACATTGCGGTTGTCTTCACCGGCTTGATTGGCACAGCCGAGGATCACATCATCAAGCTGCGCCCAGTCCAACTGCGGGTGGCGGGCCATCAGGGTACGCAACGGCAGGGCAGCCAGATCGTCAGCGCGAATCGTGGCTAACGCGCCGCCATAACGGCCTATCGGCGTGCGTACGCCGTCACAGATAAACGCATGATTCATGGCTGCTCTCCTAAAATGTGATGACCAAGCCGGTGAGATCGCCCACGGAACCAGGCGATGGTTTTACCGTGTTGGTTAACAATCTCCACATCGTATAGGCCCTGACGGTTGCCTTGATGGCGCATTTCAGCGCTGGCGGTGAGGCGATCGCCCGCTTGTGCTGGGCGTACAAAATCAATGCTGCAACCCAGAGTGACGGCGGCAAATCCCTGACTATTACAGGCATAAGCACATGCGGTATCGGCCAAGCTAAATAGCGGCCCACCGTGGCAAGTCTGATGGCCGTTGAGCATCTGCGGGCCGACGATCATGCTGACTTGCGCAAACCCGCAATCAATGTGGTCGATCTGCATGCCCATCGCCTGAGCACAGGGATCGTGTTGGTACATCTGTTCGACGCAGCGTTGGGCTAACGCGCGCGCGGTATCGGCGCTCATGGCTCTGCTCCTGACGTGGGGGCGGCATGGCCGGCCGCGTAGCGGCGCAGTAAGGGCATCGGCCGATAGCGCGGTTCCAGGTAGAACTGGTGGAGGTTTTCCAGCGTGGTTAGCAGCGTTTGCCAGCCGATTGCCTGACCCCATGCCAGTGGGCCGCGTGGATAATTAACCCCAAACCGCATGGCGTTATCGATATCGGCGGCGCTGGCGACCCGCTTATTCACCGCATCGAGCGCTTCGTTGACCAACATGGCGACGGTGCGCATCACCAGCAAACCGGGGTAATCCGGCAGTTTAATCACCTGTTTCCCGCATGATTGCAGCAGGTGAATAACGCTGTCGGTGTCCTGCGGCCGGTTTTGCTGCGCGGCGGTGAGGGTAAGGGTAGGGGCATGTTGATAATCAGCCGAGAGATCAAACAGCACGACCGGAGCGTGGTGCGCGTCGGCCAGTTGGCTGGCGGTCTGGCCGTTGGTCAACATAACCAGAACGTTATCAACGGTAGCAAAGGGGCGGTTCAGATCGGCTGGTTTGGCCGTTGACGCACATTTCCCCAGCAGGTCGGCAAAATCGGTTAAGGCCGACCAGTCACCGTATAGCGTGACCTCCGCGGTGGTTGATCGCGTGACCGGTTGCTGGTAAACCGCGGTTGCGGCTGGGGTTTGGTCATCGTATCGATAAAAGCCGCGCCCACGCTTACGCCCCAAATGTCCGGCGGCAACGCATTCTTGTTGCAGCAGCGATGGGGTAAAACGATCGTCATGGTAGAAAGCCTGGAATACCGATTGCGTCACGGCAAAATTGATGTCCTGACCAATTAAATCGGTCAATTGCAGTGGCCCCATGGTAAAGCCACCGGTGTCACGCATGACCGCATCTAGCGTGGCGACGTCGGCGACTTGTTCTTCCAACGCCCGTAGCGTTTCAGCATAAAATGGCCGTGCGACGCGGTTGACGATAAAGCCGGGCGTCGAGCGGCATTGTACCGGATGTTTACCCCATTGCTTGGCCAGTGCGCTAAGTTGGTTCAAGGTCGCGTCACTGGTTTCAAGCCCGGCGACAATTTCCACCAGCTTCATCAGTGGAGCCGGGTTAAAAAAGTGCATACCGGCCATGCGCCGCGGGTAGTGCAGAACGCTGGCAATGGCGGTGATCGACAACGATGACGTGTTACTGGCAAACAGCGTTTGGTTATTGCATATTGCTTCCAACTCGCGGAACAGACTTTGTTTGATCGCCAGTTTTTCCGCTACGGCTTCGATCACCAAGCGACAGTCGGCCAGCTGCTGCAGTGAAGTGGCAAGGCGTATATTTTCCAGCAGCTGTTCGGTGCTGTCGCTCGCCGCTTTGCCCATGGCTACCCGCTGGCGCAGTCGTTGGCTCAATTGTGCCAGCGCCTTCACGGCGGCAGACGGGTCGCTATCGAACAGTGTCACCTGATACCCGGCAGCGGCAGCCACATGGGCGATGCCAATGCCCATGGTGCCAGCGCCGATGACTGCCAGCGGTATGTGTTGCGTTGGCATGCTCATGGTTATTTCCCGGTGAAAGACGGCGTGCGTTTGGCGAAGAAAGCACTGACGCCTTCACGATAGTCATCACTCCGGCCGCCAAGGCGTTGCAGATCGCGTTCCAGATCGAGTTGCTGGTCGAGCGTATGGGTAGCAGCGCGGTGAATCGCCTGTTTAATCAAGCCGAGTCCGTAGGTCGGTTGAGTAGCCAAATGCTGCGCCAGCGTTTGGACGCACGATGTCAGCTCGCTGCTGTCCACCATCTGCCAAATCATGCCCCACTCCAGCGCCTGTTGCGCCGTGATCTTGTCACCCAGCAACGCCATTCCCATGGCGCGCGCATGGCCAGCCAAACGCGGTAAAAACCAACTGCAACCGGAATCGGGTACCAAACCCAGTTTACAAAATGATTGAATAAAACAGGCGTTATCGGCGGCGATAACGATGTCGCAAGCCATTGCCAGCCCGGCACCTGCCCCGGCGGCTACGCCGTTAACCGCACAAACGATCGGCTTAGGCAGTGAGGTCAGGCGACGGATCAGCGGGTTGTAAAAACGCTCCACCGAAAGGCCGAGATCCGGCATCTGTTGTTCGGCATTGACCGTACGATCGTTCAGATCCTGCCCGGCACAGAAAGCGCGCCCCGCACCGGTGAAAACCACGCAGCGTACACTGTCGTCACGTTCAGCGACGGTTAACGCATCGGCCAACTGGCGATGCATTTCGTCATTAAAACTGTTCAACCGGTCTGGCCGGTTAAGGGTCAGCGTCAGCACCCCGGCTTCGATATGGCTCAAAATCATTGCGTTATCCATCATTAGCGCCCTTGGTAGTGTGGTGTTCGTTTTTCGAAGAAGGCGGCGATGCCTTCGCGACGATCGTCAGTGGCAGCCAACGTTGCAAACTGCTGGCGTTCGATGGCCAGTCCGGCACTCAGTGGGGTTTCCTCCGCCAGTTTCAGCGCATGTTTAGCGGCGCGCAGTGCCAGCGGTGCGTGTTGGCTGATACGCGCGGCTAACTGCTGGCAGCGCTCCAGCGTCAGCGCATCCAGACAGACCTCACTGACCAAACCGCTTTGCTGTGCCAACCGGGCGTCAATCGCTTCGCCACTCAGTACCATCTGGCTGGCGCGTGATTTCCCCACGCAGCGAATTAAGCGTTGTGTGCCGCCTGCGCCCGGCATCAGGCCGAGGGTAATTTCCGGCAGGCCGAAACGGGCACTTTCGCCACAAATGATGATGTCGCAGGCCAGCGCCAGCTCGCAGCCCGCGCCCAATGCGTAGCCGTTAACCGCCGCCAGTAACGGTTTGCTGAATTGCGTAAGCCGTTGCCAGAGTAAGGGGCGTCGATCCGCAAGGGTGGTAGATAAATCTTGCTGCTGAAGCTCGTGTAAATCGGCGCCGGCGGCGAAAAAACGTGGTGTACCGCCGATCACCACCGCACCGACCTCGCTATCGTTATCGGCCTGTTCCAGCCAATAAACCAACTGATCCAGACACGGCGTGCTGAGCGCATTGCGGGCGTCTGGGCGGTGAAGCATCAGGGTGACGACGCGTTCCCGCTGGTGGCGAATAATCCAGGGCGTTTCCATTGATGGCTCCTATACGTCGAAATCCAGCACCACGCCATCACCTTTCGGCCACGACTGGCAACTGAGTACATAACCTGCGGCTAACTGATCCGGCTCCAAGCTATAGTTAACGCCCATCTCCACGGCGCCGGATTGCACCTTACATTTGCAGGTGGCGCAGACGCCGCCCTTGCAGGCGTAAGGTAAATCCGCGCCTTGGCGCAGCGCGGCATCGAGAATGCTGTCATCGTGTGGCGCGACATCAATATTCAGCCGACGGCCATCGAGTTGTATTGCTACCTGTGTGGTAGCCCGATGGGCGTCGCTCTGTGGCCGTAGACTGATGCCGGGGGTGTTAAAACGCTCGCTGTGGATACGATCGTTAGGCATACCTGCCTGCTGCAGGACGGCGTGGGCGTCATCCATCATCGTCTGCGGGCCGCAAATAAACGCCCGGTCAACGTCGCGATAGGCCAGCAGGCTATTACCCAGCGCTGTCAGGCGCTCACGGTCGATGCGGCCACTGAGCAGCGGGCTATCCAGGCTTTCCTGGCTGAACAGATACAGCGGTTGGAAACGCTGTGGATAACGATTTTTCAGATCGGACAGCGTCTCCTTGAACATCACCGAACGGCTGCTGCGGTTGCCATAAATAAGGGTAAAGCGACTGTGCGGTTCGATTTGCAGCGTAGCCTTGATGATCGACAGCATTGGCGTAATGCCGGAGCCTGCGGCGATAGCCAGATAAGTGCCTCGTTGGTCAGCCTGCGGCTGATAGCCAAAGCGCCCCTGCGGCAGCATAACGTCCAATTTATCGCCGATCTTGAGCTGTTGATTGACGAATGATGAGAATCGCCCCTGATGAATGGCTTTTACGCCAATTTGCAGCAGCCCTTCTTGCGGCGCACTACAAATTGAATAGCAGCGGCGTAACTCCTCACCATTTAGCTGCGCTTTTAGCGTCAGGTGTTGACCGGGGATATAACAAAAATCATTTTTCAGTTCATCAGGGAGATGCAAGGTGATGGCGACAGCATCCGCTGTTTCGCGTTCAATCGCGGCAACGTTCAGACGATGAAAAAGAGCCATGGTTTTCTGCGCTCCTAAATACATTTGAAATAGTCAAACGGCTCGCGGCAATCACAGCAGCGGTACAGCGCTTTGCAGGCGGTGGAGCCAAACTCGCTGATCTTTTCGCTGTTTTCACTGTGGCAGCGCGGGCACTGAACGCCAGCGTGGCGGTGTGGCTGGTCGCAGGTATGGCCCTGCGGCGGTGCGATGCCATATTGGCGTAGGCGACGGCGAGCGTCGGCATTCATCCAGTCGGTCGTCCAGGCGGGGGCGAGGCGTATCTCCACCGTCACCGGGCTAAAACCGGCCGCGGTTAACCGTTGTTGAATGGCGTTAAGTAAAAATTCGGTCGCCGGGCAGCCGGAGTAAGTGGGCGTAAAGGTGATACGCCAGCCGTCGCCATCGCGTTCGACGTGACGGATCATGCCGAGATCGGTAATCGATAGCACGGGTAACTCTGGATCGCTGATCTGGTGCAGGCATTGCCAGATCTGCGGGATCTCCGTGGGCTGTAAGCGAGTGATGTTCATCAGCATTGTTTACCAATTGCAGTTCGGATAGGCGCGTGGCAGGAATTGCATTTCCGCCAATAAAAAACCGAGATGTTCACTGTGTTGGCCTTGTTTACCCCCCAGACGGAAGGCGGGTTGCTGTGGCAGCGTCAGCGTGGCCTGTTGCAGCGTGTCGTCGATGATGGCCTGCCACGGTTCCCGTAACTGACGTGGGTCAACGGCGATGCCTTGTTCAGCCAACTCAAGCTCTATTTCATCGGCGTGGAACAGTTCGGCGGTAAAGCGCCACAGGGCATCCAGCGATTGCTGCATCTTTTGGTGGCTGATGGCGCTGCCGTCGCCAAGGCGAATCATCCAGTTACGGCTGAAACGTAGATGGTACTCTGCCTCTTTCACCGACTTGGCGGCGATGGCGGCGAGTTGTGTATCGGTGCTGCGGCTCAATGCCCGGTGCAGTAACAGGTGATATGCATCCAGCAGGAACTGGCGTACCAGCGTGTCGTTAAATCCGCCGTTGGGTTGTTCGGCCAGTAGCAGATTATGGAACTCGCGCTCGTCACGGCCAAATGCCAGGCTATCTTCACTGTGCGCAGGCCCCATCAACGTGGCGGCGTAGCCGAGGAGGTTACGCGCCTGGCCGAGCAGATCGAGGCCGGTATTTGCCAACGCCAGATCGATTTCCAGCTCTGGCGCGTGGCCACACCAGGCGCACAGGCGTTGCGCAAGAATCAGCGGCGTATCGCCCTGACGTAAGAGGTAATCAATGCGTGGATCGCGTAGTGTCATGCTGTCCTCACATATTTTTGATGCCGTCAGGCAGGGTATAGAAGGTCGGGTGGCGATAGATTTTGTCCTCAGACGGATCGAAAAAGGCCTGACGATCTTCCGGCTGTGAGGCGATCAGATGGCAGGACGGCACCACCCAGATTGAACAGCCTTCGTTGCGGCGCGTGTAAGCATCACGCGCATTTTCCAATGCCATTTGCGGATCGGCAGCATGTAAGCTGCCAACGTGGCGATGTGCCAATCCCTGTTTGCTGCGAATAAAAACTTCATACAGCGGCCATTCAGCACGGATCATGAAATTGTCCTCTTAATGTCGATTCAGGCAGCTTTGGAAGGCCGTTTGGCCGCGTGAGCCATTGCACCATCACGTACCCAACTGCCTGCTTGCCAGGCGTGACGTTTGGCTTGTAACCGTTCGTGGTTGCATTGGCCTTGCCCTTTAATCACCTGCGAGAGCTCGTGCCAGTCGATCTCGCCGAAGCGGTAATGGCCGCTGACTTCATCCCAGATCAGGTCAGGGTCGGGGGCACACATGCCGAGCGCATTGAGTTGCGGTACGGTGTTATCGATGAATTTTTGTCGCAGTTCGTCATTGCTGTGGCGCTTGATCTTCCACGCCATACTTTGCGCACTGTGAGGAGAATCAGCATCGCTGGGGCCAAACATCATCAGTGCCGGCCACCAGAAGCGGTTGATGGCATCTTGTAACATGGCTTGTTGCGCGGCATTGCCGTTGGCCAGCACCGTCACAGCTTCATACCCTTGACGCTGGTGGAAACTCTCTTCTTTGCAAATCTTCACCATGGCACGGGCATAAGGCCCATAAGATGCCCGGCATAGCGCTACCTGATTGACGATCGCTGCGCCATCGACCAACCAGCCGATCACGCCGATGTCAGCCCAGCTGAGCGTCGGGTAATTGAAAATCGAGGAGTACTTCATCTTGCCGTCGAGCATCTTTTGATAGATGTCTTGTCGTGAGCAGCCAAGCGTTTCGGCTGCGCTGTATAAGTACAGCCCGTGTCCTGCTTCATCCTGCACTTTGGCGAGTAACACCGCTTTGCGCTGTAGCGTTGGCGCCCGCGTGAGCCAATTGGCCTCCGGCAACATGCCAATAATTTCCGAATGGGCATGCTGGCCGATTTGACGAATCAGGTTTTGACGGTAGGCGTCTGGCATCCAGTCTTTCGCCTCAATAGCAATATCTGCCGCAATCTTGTCGTCAAAATGCTGCTGATGTTGTGTTTCAGTGAGCATGATTGCCTCTTTATGATTCGTAAATAATGTTATTTAAGTTAAAAATGAATCATTTTACATAATCATAAAGCTACAAGTTGATAACGAAAAGATCAAAGTGCTGCGTTGGGCTTTTGCGATGCTCATCACATTTGCTAAGTGTAATATATTGTTTTTATTTATTTTTATTGTTTGTCGATTATAGGGGTTAGGGCTGTACTGCAAGCTTTACAGCGTATTTGTAGGGTTTTTGTTAATTTTTTAGTGTGTGGGGTATGGTAAATATGTGATACGTAATTAAGCTGTATTGTGATTGTTTATGAATAATAGGGGATGCGAATGCAGCAGTTAAACAGTTATCTTGCAGGCCGCTGGCAGTTTGGCCAAGGCAACCTCCGCCAAATCCATCATGCGGTCACCGGTGAGGCGTTGTATCAGGTGTGTTCCGACGGGTTGCCATTCGCCGATAGCCTTGATTATGCGCGGCGGCAAGGCGGCGCGGCACTGGCGCAGATGACGTTCCAGCAACGAGCGCAAATGTTGAAGGCCGTCGCGAAGCACCTGCTGGCCAATAAAGAACAACTGTATGAAATTTCTTATCAAACCGGTGCGACGCGTAATGACGGTTGGGTGGATATTGAAGGCGGCATCGCGACGCTGTTCTCTTATGCTGGATTAGCCAGCCGCGAATTGCCGGATGATACGCTGTGGCCAGAGGATGAACCCATCGTACTGTCGAAACAGGGACAGTTCGTTGCGCGCCATGTATTAACCTCTCGTCCGGGCGTGGCGCTACATATTAATGCGTTCAATTTTCCCTGTTGGGGGATGCTAGAAAAATTGGCGCCTACCTGGCTGGCCGGTATGCCTGCGATTATTAAACCGGCGACCGCCAGCGCACAGCTCACTCAGGCGATGGTCAAATTGATTATCGATAGCGGATGGGTGCCAGAGGGGGCATTGCAGCTGATTTGCGGTGGCATTGGCGATCTGTTTGCGCATCTGGATTATCACGATACGGTTACCTTCACTGGCTCTGCACACACCGGGCAACAGTTGCGTGCACACCCGCGTCTGTTGGCGAAGTCCATCCCCTTTACCATGGAAGCGGATTCACTTAACTGCTGTGTGTTAGGTGAAGATGTAACACCGGATATGCCCGAATTCACCGTGTTTGTTAAAGAGGTTGTGCGTGAGATGACCAGCAAAGCCGGGCAGAAATGTACGGCTATCCGGCGGATTATGGTGCCTGCAGTTCGCGTTGCCGAGGTACAGCAGGCGCTACTGCACCGTTTGGCTGCGGTGAAGGTTGGGGATCCGCAGTTGGAGTCGGTGCGGATGGGGGCGTTAGTCAGTGTGGAACAGCGCGACGACGTGCAGCAGAAAGTGGATTCGCTGTTGCGTAACGGGTGTGAGCCACTGTGCGGAGGCCGAGTGCCAGCCGGTGAGGCATTAGGGGATGCGGCGGCAAACGGCGCATTTTATCCACCGACGTTGCTGTACTGTGCCGATCCGCTTAATCATCTTGCCGTCCATGAAACCGAGGCATTCGGCCCGGTGGCGACGCTGATGCCGTATCAGACTACCGAACAGGCGATTGAATTAGCGTTATCGGGGCAGGGGAGTTTGGCGGGATCGCTGGTGACGGCCGATCCGGCGTTGGCGACGCAGTTTATCCGTGCCACCTCGTGTGCGCATGGCCGTATGTTAGTGTTGGATGCGGCAGCAGCGGCGGAATCAACCGGTCATGGTTCGCCATTGCCGATGTTAGTGCACGGTGGCCCTGGTCGCGCAGGGGGGGGCGAAGAATTGGGCGGTTTACGGGCGGTGAAACATTATATGCAGCGTAGCGCGATCCAAGGCAGCCCCACGATGCTGGCGGCGATTGGTAAAGAGTGGATACGCGGTGCCGCTTTGGTTGAGGAGCCGATACATCCATTCCGTAAGTATTTTGAACAATTACAGATAGGTGAAAGCCTGTTGTCCGCCCGCCGTACGGTGAACGAAGCGGATATTGTCAATTTTGCCTGCCTGAGTGGCGATCATTTTTACGCGCATGTGGATAAGATAGGCGCAGCGGAGTCGCTGTTTGGTGAGAGGGTCGCCCACGGTTACTTTGTGGTGTCCGCCGCCGCTGGGCTGTTTGTCGACCCGGGCGTCGGGCCGGTGATCGCCAACTATGGCATGGAAAATTTGCGGTTTATCGAACCGGTAAAAATTGGCGATACCATTCAAGTCCGTTTGACCTGTAAGAAAAAAATTCGTAAGCCGCAAAAAAGCAGTGACGATCGCCCACACGGCGTGGTGGTGTGGGATGTGCAGGTGTTAAATCAACATCAGCAAGCGGTGGCGTTGTACAGTATTTTAACGCTCGTGGCACGACAGCGGGGGGAGGGGCAACAGCCCGCTTAATATCTTGATTGGGCGTCGCGTTGGCGCCCTTGGCTACGGCCGCTGCGTATTTGGCATGTGTGGAATTTCTGTGCATTCACTTCGTGTTGCACTTCATAGGCAGTGCCGCTGTCATCAGTGGCACTGCGTACGCTTTACTCCACATTGATCATCCAATTAACGCCAAATTTATCAGTCAGCATGCCAAATCCTTTGGCCCAAAACGTTGGCTCATAAGGCATGGTGATGTCACCGTCTTGTGCTAATTTGTCAAACAGGTCGCGCCCCTCCTCAATGCTGGCAGGGTTGAGCGAAAGAGCATAACCTTGGTGCGCGGTAGTATTGTCGCCGTCTGTTGGGCAACCGTCAGACGCCATTAACCGGCTGTCACCAATGATCACACTGACATGCATAATAGCCTGCGGATCAATATGCTGAGTTCCTTCTTGTCTGGCTTCCTCTGGCATGTCTTGGTAGCGCATAAGCATTTCAATCTGCCCGCCCAACTGCTGAACGTAGAAATTAATCGCTTCTTCGCAACGACCGTCAAAAAATAGATAAGGTTGAATCTGCATCGTGTTGTCCTCATTAGTAACTCATCCACATTGTTGTGGGTGGTTGGGTTGAAATAGTTTTGGGTAGGGATGACGATGAATGGTGACTTATTAGTGTAGTTCTCTCCATGCAGAATGTTTTGTGGGCGATCACGCTATTGGCATCGATGAGCATTGAACGAAAAACTGGGATAGTGCATCCCGATTTGCCCAGATTATCTGTGCGGTGAGCCTTTCTATACTCAGAGTTCATTTCAAGCACGGAGTTATTGCTATGGGTAATCAATCTTTGAACGGTAAAGTGGTCGTTATTGCGGGCGGTGCTAAAAATCTCGGTGGGCTCGTGGCACGCGATTTAGCCCAAAACGGTGCAGCGGCCGTGGTGGTGCATTACCACAGCGATGCGAGCAGAGCGGCGGCGGAAGAAACCGCGGCCGCGGTGAAAGCCGCTGGTGCTCAGGCTATTGCGCTACAAGGTGATTTATCCAAGCCGGCAAATGTTGCTCGTTTGTTTGAAGATGCGGTAAAGGCCTTCGGCAAAGTCGATATTGCGGTGAATACCGCCGGTTTAGTGCTCAAAAAACCGATTGCTGATGTCACAGAAGCCGACTATGACAGCAGCTTTGACGTTAACGCCAAAGCCGCATTCTTCTTTATTCAACAGGCTGGGAAGCATTTGGCTGATAATGGCCGTATTGTGACTATCGTCAGTTCGTTGTTGGCGGCCTATACGCCATTCTATGCCGTTTACCCGGGCAGCAAGGCGCCGGTAGAGCATTTTACTCGCGCAGCATCCAAAGAATTTGGAGAACGCGGCATCAGTGTTAACGCCATCGGCCCAGGGCCAATGGACACCCCCTTCTTTTACGGGCAGGAAAGCCAAGAAGCCGTTAACTATCACCGCACGGCAGCGGCATTAAGCCCGTTCTCTAAAACTGGCTTGACCGATATTGAGGATATTGCACCGATCGTCAAGTTCTTGGTGACCGATGGCTGGTGGATCACTGGGCAAACCCTGTTCGCTAACGGTGGCTATACTACCCGTTAATAGTTCAACTCCGCTGCGGCTAGCTGCCGCAGCGCTTTATTAGCATGAGGCATTGGTGGATAAGATAGGGAGATTGCGCGTATTCGTTCACGTCGCTGAGTTGGGCAGCTTTGTGCGTACAGCGGAAATTATGCTGATGCCGAAAACCACCGTTTCTGCCGCAGTGCAACAGCTTGAAAGCGAAATGGGTGCACGCTTGTTTCACCGTACGACACGGCGAGTACAATTGACGAGCGATGGTGAGCGCTTATTGCAGCGCGCACGCAGATTATTAGAAGATGTCGCTGAATTGGACGCGTTGTTTGAGCCAGATAGTGCACCAATTGGTGGGCGATTGGCGGTGGATGTGCCCAGCCGCATCGCGCGGCGTATTATCGTGCCCGCCTTGCCTGACTTCTTCCTTCTCTACCCCGATATTCAATTGTTTCTTAGCGCCAGCGATCGCGCCATCGATCCGGTGCAAGAGGGTATGGATTGCGTGGTGCGCGTTGGCAGCCTGAGCGATAGCAGCATGGTAAGCCAACCGCTGGGGCGATTGAGCATGGTTAACTGTGCCAGTCCTGCCTATTTGCACCAGCACGGTATACCGCAACACTGTGCTCAATTGGCTGAACATTGGGGAGTGGGCTATGCACAACCCAGCTTGATGTCGGCCGAAAACTGGCAGTGGCTTCAGGATGGCGAAGTGATAGAAACCAGCGTACGTAGCAAAGTGACGGTCAATAATGCGGAAAATTATATCGGCTGCTGCTTAGCGGGCATGGGGTTGATACAAATACCTCGTTTTGATATTCAGCATTACCTGAATAACGGCAGCCTGGTTGAAGTGTTACCGCATGCGCAGGCACCGCCCATGCGTATCTCATTGCTCTATCCGCATCGTCGTCAACGTACGGCGCGTTTTACCGTTTTCGCCGAGTGGTTTAGCCGGTTAATTGCCCCGTTCTGTGAAGCCTGACGCCATCGATGAAGAAGGGGCAGCCACAGATATCGTTTTATCGTTTTGCCGCCTACAGAACGGCACTCCGCATATCCGTGAAAATGGAAATTGATGATGTTTACGCCAGGCAGGGAGGGCATCGGTTGACGCCGCCGTGAACGGAAGAAATTCAGCCAGCTCGAGTGGGTAACTCGCTGATTTTTGTCTATAGTTATAAGGCGTATCAGCGTATAAGCGCCGCTCACGTCGGGGACTTGACGAGTGTTTTTCAGATTATGCTATCTAAGGAACTGAAATGTTTGCTAAAAATGACGTAAAAGATCAGGTAAACTCTGTACGCGACAGCGTTGAGGCGGGGGCGTGTGAAGTTCGCGCTAGTTTGAAAGACGCTGCCGATCAGTCTTGTACCTATATTAAGGACAATCCGTGGGCTGGGGTTGGTGCCGGAGCCGTTGTTGGCCTGGTGATTGGGTTTCTTTTAGGCAAAAAGTAATTAGGGAGAGTAAAAATGGGCATTATTTCTTGGATCATTTTTGGTTTAATTGCCGGTATTCTGGCTAAGTGGATTATGCCGGGCAAAGACGGCGGCGGCTTTATCATGACCGTCATCCTCGGGGTTATTGGTGCGGTTGTCGGCGGCTGGATCAGTACCTTCTTCGGCATGGGCCGCGTTGATGGCTTCAACCTGGGGAGTTTCGTCGTTGCCGTCATTGGTGCTCTGGTGGTACTTTTTGTTTACAGAAAGATCAGAAGCTAATCACGTGCTGCTCAATGAGGGTCGCCACGGCGGCCCTTTTTCGTTTAATCATGGGTGACGATCGCACGGCTTTGGTCGTCTTTCGGAGAAGGGGAATATCATGGGCCTATTAGATGGCGCATTAGGTAGTGTGCTCGGCAATGTGCTGGGCAGTGCACTGGGTAATAGTGGCAAGGGTGGGATCGATATCGTCGCTATTTTGCAATGGGTGGATCAACAAGGCGGCTTACAGGCCATCTTGAACAAACTGCAACAAGGCCAATTGGGTGACATCGTTGGCTCGTGGCTTGGCAACGGTGATAACCAGTCCATCAGTGGCGATCACGTTCAGCAAGCACTGGGTAGTGATGCGATAGCGCAACTGGCGGCCAAGCTGGGCGTTGACCAAACTCAAGCATCCGACACGATTGCACAGTTGTTACCGACGCTGGCTGACAAAGCCTCGCCGAATGGTGAAGTTCAGCAAGATGAACTGGCCAGCTACGTGGGTAAACTGTTTAGTTAACCTGCTTGCCTCCGGTTCTATGCCGGAGGCATGTTACTTGTGTTTGCCTGGTCGTTGGACGGCAACCGCAGGCTCGCGCACGCTTTGACTTTTCCTCGCAAGTTACGCCGATCTCATGGCACACAGGCTGTGATGGTCAGTTCTCTCTTATGTTGCCATGTGCCTACTATACCGATGTGTTTGGCGCGGTTAAGATATTTCCGGCAGGCTGGCTTTGCCCCGCAGCAGTTGACGTGTTGCTACCAGCCTGAAGTAAGATAATTCTTTCGTACCAACGGGTAGCTCGGCCGTTTTTTATGGCAATCTTTGGCTACCGCTTTACGCAGTTACACAGTGCCGATTGCCTACTCTGAGCCGTTAATATTAAGAGGAAACGTTACGTGACAGGGATTACCGCCATACTGACGCTTTTACTGGTGCTGGTGACTATTGCACCCCTTTCAAAGCATCCAGCCTGGTGGATCCGGGTGTGGGATTTCCCGCGCCTGCAAATACTGGCGCTTGCGCTGCTGGTATTCGTGATCAACCTGCTGTTTTTACCGTTATCATCACCGCTGGTGTGGGTGATGATTGCCATTAATTTGGCCTGCGTGGTTTATCAGGCCGTGTGGATTTACCCTTATACGCCGCTTAGCAAACCGCAGGTGCTGGATTTTAGTGGTTATCAAGCTAAACCGCGGATCCGTATTTTGGTTTCTAACGTGTTGACGCCCAATCGCCAGGCAGAAAAACTGTTGGCACTGGTCGCGACGGAGCGACCTGACGTGTTGGTCGCAGTGGAAACCGATCGCTGGTGGGAACAACAGCTGGCTCCGTTGGAACAGGATTATCCCTATCGATTAGCCTGTCCGCAGGATAATTTGTATGGCATGCACGTCTATTCCCGCTTGCCGCTCAGCGATGCCGAAATTCAATATCTGGTGGATAAAGATATACCGTCGATGCATATGCTGGTGCGACTTGTCGATGGAACCCAGGTACGGCTGCACTGCGTTCATCCGATGCCGCCTAGCCCAACGGAGAATGATGAATCAGAAGATCGTGATGCCGAACTGGTTCTGGTGGGGAAAAGCGTACGCGATGCTAAACAGCCAGTGATCGTCACCGGCGATCTGAATGACGTGGCGTGGTCAACCACCACACGCCTATTCCTGAAGGTTAGCGGGTTGTTGGATCCGCGCCGTGGGCGTGGCATGTTTAGCACTTTCCATTCGGGTTATCCATTCCTACGCTGGCCGCTAGACCACGTATTTCACAGCGATGATTTTATTTTAGGCAGTCTGCGGCGATTACCCTGCGTGGGTTCCGATCATTTCCCGATTTTGGTTGAGCTGGTGTACGCGCCAAAGCAGGGAGAACAGCAGGAAAGTTTAGAGAAAACTCACGATGATGAGGTGCTGGCGCAAGAGAAGTTGGCGAGCACCGATAGCGAACCACGAGACGTTCATACGCCAACGGCCTAATGGGGTGCCCCCGCTTTGTGGTGGGGGCAGACACGGATAAATCACTCTGTGGGTGACGGCGTGTTGACGCGCCGTCTGAGTACCCGGCCGCGTTTTTGAACCGCGCTTACCGGGTAAGGATGATTTTGCCGATGTGCGCGCTGGATTCCATCAGCGTATGCGCTGCGACCGCGTGTTCAAAAGAAAACGTTTTGAATATTTGCGGTTTGACCACGCCTCGCTCCAGCAATGGCCAGACTTTTAGCCGCAAATCGGCGGCAATCTGCGCTTTGTCTTCCACGCTACGGGCGCGTAGGGTCGAACCGGTATGCGTCAGACGCTTGAGCAACAGCGTCATCAGATTCAATTCCTTAACTACGCCATTCTGGGTGCCAATTTGTACGATTCGTCCTTCCATCGCGGCCGCATGATAGTTTTTTGCCACGTAATCACCGGCAATCAGATCAACAATCACATCGGCGCCTTTGCCGTTAGTAGCCTGTTTGGTTTTCTCTACAAAATCCTCTGTCCGATAGTTGATGGCGACATCGGCGCCTATCGCCAGGCTGGCTTGGCGTTTCTCCTCCGAGCCCACGGTGGTAATAACGCGTGCACAAAATGCTTTAGCCAGCATGGTGGCAACGGTACCGATGCCAGAGGTTCCGCCGTGGATCAATACGGTTTCACCCGCTTTCAAATGCCCGCGTTGGAAAACGTTGACCCATACGGTGAAAAAGGTTTCGGGTATGGCCGCCGCTTCGACCATGCTAAATCCTTCAGGAACCGGTAATGCATTACTCTCATGCACTTTACAGTATTCGGCGTAACCGCCGCCGGCAATCAGCGCACAAACACGATCGCCCACGGCGTAATGTTGTACGTCAGCGCCGATAGCAACCACTTCCCCGGCAATCTCTAAGCCTGGGATGTCGGAAGCGCCCGGCGGTGGGGCATATTGCCCACGGCGCTGCATGACGTCTGGGCGATTCACCCCGGCAGCGGCAACCTTTACCAGAATTTCCCCCGATGCCAACGTCGGTAACGGTCGTTGCGCCATCACCAATACATCGGGTTCACCGGGCTGCGAAATCTCAATCGCTTTCATGTGGCTGGGTAAGGTCGTGGTGGACATGCTGTTCTCCTTATTTTGTGTACAGACATTCCTACAGTGTAGGTAACTGTCTATATAAAACCTATGCGGATGTTACAGAAATCGAGAGGGAGGTACGTGGATGAAAGGGCGATCTGAGTAAAAGAAGAGGCCGCCGCACAGGACGGCAGCATATTAATCGTTAGGGGGAATGCGAAACCCTTTCAATGAGACGATAAAGTGCTCTTTACCTTTGGAAATTTTAGCGCCTTTATCACACCACAAACTGGCGAGCTGAAAAAAATCATCGCTGCCGATATCGTAAGCCAATTCTATTTTTGTCGCGATTCCTGAACGTATCAGCGTTTCCGCTTCCTGGTGATTTACCGCTTTAATGGTTGTCATAGGCGAAACCCTTGGTGCTAGCCGATGAAAGTAATCATCCACTATCCTATGGCTACATAGTGACAATTTTGTGATGAAAAAATGACAAAAAGCGAAGTTGTGATGATGCGCAGACAACAAAGGGAACTCCGTTGCGGGGCGCGATCAGGGATTTGGTCGAACCAATTTGCTCTTTCTGGCGGATTTGAAGTGCTTATACAAAGAAAATCCTGAAACCGCAGCCAGCAAGGCCAAGAACAGTAGATAGTGAATCGCCATAAGTGATACCTCTTTTAAAATGGGCTTAGTCCGCCTATTTGTGACATGTGTCTCATTTTGCTGCAATAAGAGCATTCTGTTTCTACCGATACGCGCCGGGCAGCAGAGCACTGAGTAATAAAAAAAGAGACGCGCGGCGGGTGAGTTGGCGATAAAAGCCGCTTGTCGGGCTAAAACCTGAGCATTTAAGCCGGTTTAGCGATTGGGGTGACAAAAAGAGTTGCTATTGAACGCCCGTCATGCGTTAATGATTACCGGCCTGTGGTACAGACCTATTTATGCACGACATTTTGAGTAAAGTAGTTCAAATTTAAAGCGTTATCTTTGATAACCCTTCATATGACGAATTTCCTTTCTAGTGCCTCCATAAGTAACTGATGACCGGCTATATCTTGCCCATGGTGGCTAACATTTAATTTTGAAGGAAATAGACATGTCTAACATGATCAAAGGTCAAGTGAAGTGGTTCAACGAATCTAAAGGTTTCGGTTTCATTACTCCAGCTGACGGCAGCAAAGATGTATTCGTACACTTCTCTGCTATCCAAGACCAAGGTTTCAAAACCCTGGCTGAAGGCCAAAACGTTCAGTTCTCTATCGAGAACGGCGCTAAAGGTCCATCAGCGGCTAACGTTACCGCTATCTAATTGGCGATTTTTCGCTGATTGATAAAAACCCGCTAAGGCGGGTTTTTTTGTGTCTGTCGTTTAGCGAAACCACGTCTGGTTATACGATCTTGTGCCCGTGAGTCACTTAACAACCGTGATCGTAAAGCGCGTAAGATCGTGTGAGGCAGGTTTCGATGAGTGAAATCATCCATGGATGACTTTCTGCTACCCTTTAAGCGAAATTAAGTTAACGATGGGTGGGTTGGGTAGTGATGCTTGCCTCGCGGTGTAATACACTGAGGATAAGTAAAATTAGGGAGTCGTAATAATGAAGGTAAACGATCGGGTGACGGTGAAAACCGATGGCGGCCCACGGCGTGAGGGCGTGATCCTTGAGGTCGAACAGTTTAATGAAGGGGTCATGTATTTAGTTGCGTTAGAGGAATATCCCAATGGCGTATGGTTCTTTAACGAAATCGATAGCCGCGATGGCACTTTTGTTGAACCTCGTATTTCCACTACAAAGTAATGCTCGCATTACTGAAGTCAACCGAGGCTGGTTTATCCTTCCGGGGTAATTATTACTTATCCCTTGCTGATGGCGAACAATATAACACCCAATATAGTGCCCTTTGAGATGGCATTAAAGCTACTGCGGCAAGCCTGATCGCAGGCAGAAAATTATGGGCTCAGGATAAGCGTTCGCACTATGGGTAAAAATAGGGTATTTTACCGAATAGCCTGGAGCCACATAATCTTTATCCAGTTATCAGCGGCTATTAACAAATATTCCACTGGTCAATGTGTCAGTTAACCGAACCACATGGTAAATAATTTGTTTGTTGTGTGTTTTGATCTTTCTTTTGATATTTCCTTTATGAGACGAAACTGTCTTGGCTTTTATTTGCATTTTATCAGATATCTGAATGGTTCCCTGACCAGACATCCACATACGCAACATATTTGACTCGGTCTGGCTTAGCGTCACGGGGGTTTGATCCACGTTAACCTTGACTACGTTGGGGGATTTTCGTTCAAGATAATGAGCAAGGAGTTGGCTCATGATTTCTGGTTTGATTGATTTTGATGAGATGATGACATTTTTACGAACATATAAATAATCGTCAAAATGTACGTTTGTGATAGCCATAAAGATGAAGAATAGTGTGTCGGGGTTCAGTGTGATGACCCGTTTTATTCGTTCAGTAGCGTTAGCTTCATGTATAAAGCAATCTTCATTAATAAACACCAGGCTAGGTTTTAGCCGACAGCATTTTTCATGCAAGCTGTCGATGTCCGCAACGGCATTGATCTGCCGCTTTTTAACCCCATGCGTTGTCAGATAGTCGGTAAGACCCAATCGCGTATAGCTACAAGAATCCATGATAATCGTTGGCATATTGTACCCCCATATAAACCCGTTTTACCGCAGTAATAATGTGAAAAAGCCAAAAGGCAAAAAAAACAAAACGTACTAAGTAGAATGTTCTATCAACAAAAGCGTAACGGCTCAATGTTATTTTCTGATGCATTCCATCAACTGGTGTGATTTATAAGTTTGGCTTAAGTCAGATGGATGTGCTGACACTGGTATGACGTTTGGGTCGCAGCAAGGTTGGTCAGAACGATGCACGTGTTATCCACTTGTTCATTGAATTTGTTCATAATGTCACGATTTTGATTAATAGTGTGGTAAGAAAATTCTTAAAAAAAATTCATGTGTTGGTTTTTTGTCTATTGTAGCCTGATTTTTCGTCAAAAATAATAACTGATAATGAATAAATGTTAGGAAATTCATTAAATTTCATATGTTTATATATAAAATGATAATAATAACTATTGTCAATATTACTTTTTTTATGCTTTTGCGTTACAAAATAACAACATCTACAACTAGTTATGTTACACAAAGTTACTTTACTATAAAGGCTTAGGTGATTTTTAGTGTTTTGAGTACGGAGTTATACGGCATGACAGCGGCATTAATCGATTTTGCTCAACTATTACGGTAGTCATTTTTGATTTTTGAAGTATTAGCCAGTAGTTCGCGATCAATTCGGTAACAGAGTAGCCAGCCTCGGTACTAGCGCATTTTGCGGCAGTTCAGGGCGCTGAAATTACCGTGCTTGGAGCGCTGTGATGGTACATCGTGCTCAGGCCCGCGATCTGACCGACTCTGGCCTGGCATACTCGGTTTCCAATGCTGCAGGTTTGCTGATGCAGGCCGTAGAGCAGAACGTTGGCGCTGGTAAAAATTATGTGCAAAAGCGGCTTAGTGCATAGGCGTCTGGGGCTTGGCAGCGTTAGCACGTCAGCGTCCAGACCAGCCAGAAAACGTGTGCCGACCGGGCCGGCAATAATCCGTGTTAAATCCAGCACTCGCACTCTGGGTAGTGGGCGTTCGAGGGGTAACGGCCAGCTGGGAAGGGCGGTTTCAGGCTGTCGTGATTGCTGAATCAGTGGCTCCAGATCCACGCTGTTACCTTGTTTATGCCGCAGCTATTCTTCACTGGTGCGCATTTCGGCTGCGCAGCCCGCGGTTTCAATCACCGCCTGTTACAATTCATTTTTCCAACGGTGAACGCATTTTGCCAGCGTGCTTTTATCCTTATGCGCACCGAGTACACATTCCAACGCTTTGCGGTGGTGTGGGGCATTGGTATGCAAACGTATCCAGCCGTCACTGGTAGCGTAGTCCCCGGCCAGCGGATCCCAGGCTGCCGGCAGTCCCAGCCGATAGGGCGTAATGTCCAACCGAACCACAAGGAGGCCAAACGGCGATCGACGTAAATCTGTTGTGGCGGTATGCCGTAACGTTGTTGAAGTAACTGCACGCAACTCAGGCCTGCGGCACCCCAACTGGCGGTCGCCAGCTCAGTCACTGGAAAAATTGAATTCAATTGGCCTTACCGCACAAAGTAAACTGCGCCAGTGGTATTTCACGCAGTCCAAGGCTTTGCCCTAATTCGTCGAACATTGTCTGTAGCCGTTGAATTATGAGTGACGCCATAAAGCGAAGTTAGAACAATGTTAATATCCTAGTTCACGGCGATAATGGCCGCTACGACGCGTAATGAGGGAGGATAAACAGCCTACTATATTGGCGGCAAGTTTATATTTCGTTTAATAAAATAGCCTTTACACCTTTACAGTACCTCACTATAATCCGCATAAAATTTAATAGGAGAGAGTAATTGGAAAGTTTTAGTTGTGGCGATATAAATAAGGCAAGCTAACCTATCTCTTTCTGATTTGTTGCTTGCCGAACTTGGCGGGCAGCACCCCTCATTTTATACCAGAGCCGTGCATTGCCGAATACGTTAACGATACTTGGTGCTATTGCATTAAGTCATTTTATTTTGGTTGCATGATGGCATTTTTCCGTTTTAGTCTTTTTCCTCCTGGCCGCAGCGTAATTCACCGCTGAGAAACGCGTTGCATACGGGTATTATCCCGACTTACTTTTTGTACTTCACCGTTCTCGGTGATAAGGAGGCGTCATGGACGATCACCCCGGTTCCATAATGATTCCATGTTGTTAGTGTGCTATATCCATTATATTTCAAATTGTATCTTTACGGGTGCTATTGTGGGAGTGATCCGCAACTTCGCTGTAATGATATGAATATTAATTAAGATATAGCACCATTATTAGCAACGCTAAATAGAATGTCATTCTGTGCAATACACCCATTTGTTGGGCGAGGTAATCCTGCGCGCAGAATAAAGAAGAGAATAGCGTTATGACCTATATTAAACATTCATCTCGTCGCCAGAATAAAATCAATCAATCCTATGTCATCGCTCAGGAAGCAAAAAATAGCCTTGATCAAACGCTGGCGAATTTAAATTGTAATCGTCTTGGTTTGACTCAGGAGGATGCACAAGAGCGGCTCGGTTATTTTGGTGCTAATCAGGTTGCACATGAAAAAGCGCCTCATGCGTTAATACAATTGATCGGTGCATTCAATAATCCGTTTATTTTCGTCCTGATGATCTTGGCGGCGATTAGTTTCTTTACCGACTATTGGCTTCCTGCCCAGCACGGTGAAGAAACCGATCTCACCGGCGTCAGTATCATTTTGGTGATGGTGACATTAAGCGGCCTGCTGCGTTTTTGGCAGGAGTATCGTACTAATAAAGCCGCGGAAGCGCTCAAATCTATGGTTCGCACCACCGCGACGGTGCTGCGCCGTGGCAGTTTCAGTACCCAACCATTGCAAATTGAGCTCCCGATTCGTGAACTCGTACCGGGTGATATTATTCAACTCTCTGCAGGGGATATGGTTCCGGCAGACGTACGTTTGCTCAATTCGCGCGATTTATTCATCAGCCAGGCTATTTTAACCGGTGAAGCGATACCGATCGAAAAATACGATACGCTGGGTAACGTCAGTCAAAAATCGAGTGAGATAGACGTCTCTCACGAAAGCCAACTGTTAGCGTTAGCCAATATTTGCCTAATGGGAACCAATGTTGCGAGCGGCACGGCTACGGCAGTGGTCGTAGCAACGGGTAACAAGACCTATTTCGGCTCATTAGCCAAATCGATTGTTGGCAGCCGGGCGCAAACCGCCTTTGACCGTGGTGTGAACAGCGTCAGTTGGTTACTGATCCGCTTTATGCTGGTGATGGTGCCGGTGGTGTTGCTCATTAACGGTTTTACTAAAGGCGACTGGACGGAGGCGGCATTATTTGCCTTGGCGGTGGCGGTAGGACTGACGCCGGAAATGTTGCCGATGATTGTCAGTTCGAATCTGGCGAAAGGCGCGATTGCTATGTCGCGGCGTAAAGTGGTAGTGAAGCGGCTGAACGCCATTCAAAACTTTGGTGCAATGGATGTCTTGTGTACCGATAAAACCGGTACGTTGACGCAGGACCGCATTATTCTTGAGCATCATCTCGATACCACAGGAACCCCTGACAGTCAGGTATTGCATCTGGCATGGCTAAACAGCTTCCACCAGAGCGGGATGAAAAATCTGATGGATCAGGCGATCATTCGTTTTGGCCGTGGCAAGCCGGGCATTGAGGCATTGTGCCGGTATAGCAAAGTAGATGAGTTGCCGTTTGATTTTGTACGTCGTCGTTTATCGATAGTGGTACGTGATGAACATCAGCAGTTGCTATTGATTTGCAAAGGTGCTGTCGAGGAAATGCTGACCATTGCAACTCAGGTACGGGAAGGGCAGCAGATCTTGGCGCTGGACGATGAACGTCGCGCATCCCTAATGGCATTGGCTAATCGTTATAATGAGGACGGCTTCCGCGTGCTGGTGCTGGCGACGCGCAAACTCGATAGTGATGATTGCGGATTGCCATTGAATGTGGCAGACGAGCGCGATCTGGTGATCGAGGGATTACTGACTTTTCTTGATCCGCCGAAAGAAAGCGCTCAAGAAGCTCTTGTTGCCTTACAGGAAAATGGCGTTACGGTGAAAGTGCTGACCGGCGACAATCCGGTGATCACCTGCAAAATTTGTCGCGATGTTGGGTTGGAACCTGGGACACCACTTTCCGGTCAAGAGATCGAGCTATTGGACGATGCGCAGCTGGCGCGTGAAGTAGAGTTGCGCACGGTGTTTACCAAATTGACACCATTGCAAAAGTCGCGGGTGTTGAAGATGTTACAGGCGAACGGCCATACCGTTGGCTTTTTGGGCGACGGCATTAACGACGCACCGGCGCTGCGCGATGCTGATGTAGGCATCTCGGTAGATACCGGTACAGATATTGCCAAAGAATCGGCCGATATCATCCTGCTAGAAAAGAACCTGATGGTGTTAGAAGCCGGGGTGATTAAAGGGCGTGAAACCTTTGGCAATATCATCAAATATCTCAACATGACGGCCAGCTCCAATTTTGGCAATGTGTTTTCCGTACTGGTGGCCAGCGCATTTATCCCGTTTTTGCCGATGCTAGCCATTCATTTATTGATTCAAAACCTGATGTACGATATTTCACAATTATCATTGCCGTGGGACAAAATGGACAAAGAGTTCCTGCGTAAACCACGTAAATGGGACGCGAAAAATATCGGTCGTTTCATGATGTGGATCGGACCAACATCGTCCATTTTCGACATTACTACCTTTGCGTTGATGTGGTTCGTCTTTGCAGCCAACAGTGTTGAGCATCAGGCATTATTCCAATCAGGTTGGTTTATTGAGGGCTTACTGTCGCAGACGCTGGTGGTGCATATGCTGCGTACTCAAAAAATTCCTTTCCTACAAAGTACAGCGGCATTGCCCGTTTTACTGATGACCGGCTTAGTCATGGCGCTGGGGATCTACCTGCCATTCTCACCGGTCGGCGCATGGGTGGGGCTTCAGCCGTTGCCGTGGGAGTATTTCCCTTGGCTGGCAGCGACGCTGATCAGTTACTGCGTCGTGGCGCAGATGATGAAACGTTTCTATATTCGCCGCTTTGGTGAGTGGCTTTAAGATGCCATTGCGTGGGTGATAAGTTGGCTATTACCACAATGCTTTGATCAATAGACCAAGCATAATGGTCAAAGTGAATGAAAACAGCGTACCGAGCATAACGTACTCGGTGCGCATTTTGTCTTCGTTGTGACGCAAATCGCCAAAGCGGAAGATAGATTTGGCCGCCAGTAGAAAACCGATCGCGGGGATCTGGCCGATCAACACGAAAGTCAGTATCAGCGTTCTTTCCAAATAACCAATCTGTTTGCCCGCGCGCAACAATGAATCATTATCTGCCTTGGCCGCGTGGGGCATTTGCGGTGTCCAACGCGCCAAATAATGGCCGATCAGAATACCCATCGGCATATAAATCAGCAAATAAGCTAACGCTAACAAGCCATATTGCCACCCGGTGACATGTTGCCACATCATAGTCGCCAGTGTACCGGTATTGGGGGTAATAAATAGCCACAATGCCACCAGCATCAACAAGTGCAATCCTTGATCGAGCAGAAAACGGCTGGTGTTATTGCGTTGGGCGAGCAGCGTGACTTTTATTAAATCAATCAGATAATGGCTGATGCTGATAAACAACAGGCTAATCCAGACGCCACCGGCTGACACCGCGCCGTGTAAACCGCTAAACACAGCGATGACCGCGGCAGCAACCACGCCATGAATGAGGGCATGCAATAATAATAAACGTGACCGGGCGCGGCGCTGGGTTTTATCTTGCACCCAACTGAATGGCTGAAGTGGGAAATCAGCCACCAGATGGCCTACCAGCAACCACAGTAACAAAGGCGCATAGGCGTCATCCATATTTAGATAATCCTGTTAATTGCTTCAATAAACTGCATGATTTCTTCATAAGCCGCACGTTTTAGCGTAGCAGAAATGGTTGATGCCGCTTTTTGCAGTTTTAGCGCCACTTGCGCGTTGGTATCGGCAAACATACGCGCTTGTACTATCTGTGCTTCAGTCTGCGACAAACGACTCAGGACATGATCTAGCATTGGCAACAGATCGCTGACAATCGCATCAGTACGGGAATGGTTAATTTTTAGAGCCAGTCTGCAATTTTTAGTCATTTGATCCATCGCGTTTCCTGAGTTTAGGAATGCGCTACCGTAACCAGACTTAGCTTTACGGCTACCAAGCCCGATGGCAATACGTGCATCCCATTGCGCGGCATTATGCGCTTTGAGTGCAGTGCGAAGATATACTGCCAGTATCAATCCATGCTCAGGTTGGCAAATGGCTTGAAAAGCATCACCACGAAAGATTTCAAACTGTTGTATCAATTTCGCCTGCTGTAAGGCATCGAGCAGGCTTGTGAGTTGCTTGATGTAGTGGGGCGTGTCGACGCCACGTGAATTGACCAGGTCGCCAGTGATGACACTGATTTTTGTTTTCATGCGTCGTGAACCTGCGAGTGAGATGGAGACGGTTAAATTCGCATCTAGATGCGAATTTGTCAATTATTCGTCTCTAGATGCGAATTTTTTCTCAATTCGTATTTAGGGGCGAATTTAATCGAGTTGTCAGGCAAAAGAGAATGATTGAAACAGGCAAGATTTGATGCACCGAGGTATCGCGCATTACCGTGATGTGACTTTTCTGGGCGCTATGCCCATCATACCTAATCTGCTGAGGTACTGACCGGGATCCGTTCAATGGCGCGCTTAGTGGCTGACTTCCGGTGATTCACGTGACGTTGGGTTGCGCTAAAAAGCAGAGGGTTAATAAATTATGGGCCAAACAAAAGGGAGTGTAGTGGAAAGTTAACAATGGCAGTATTGATCGCAGCGCTTACCGACAGCGACAGGAATAAGCATTCCACGATTATTACCGGGGGTGTTCAAAGTGGCACAATCAGCACATCTATCTGGCTGGTATTGATAAAACGGGCGGCGGAACAGGCAATTTTGTTCATCATACTGTCACTGTGATTGCCGCAAACCACCAGATCAAAAGGGTGTTGCTGGCTGGCATAGTTCAGGCTGTCACCCAGTTCGCCTTGTACAATGAGGGTATCGGCGATGGGGTAATTGGCCTTTCGTTGCAAATCTTGTAGAAATAACTGAGTTTCCTCTTCCATTAGTGTACGTAAATCGCCAAGCATTGGACCGGCGAAGCTATTGTAGATCTCAGGATTGGCAATCATGCTGACCAAGGTAACTTGGCCATTATAAGGGCGCACAATAGAGACGGCTTTTTCCACCAAGAGGTGGCTGTCAGCAGCTACTGCGACGGCAACCAAAACATGATGATAAGGCATAGTATGTCACCTCCGTTCTTTTATCCTGATAAAAGAGTAGAACGTAAGGCGCTAAATAAATGTGGTTTGCATCACGCACGACAATAAACTTCTCTTAGCCGCATTAATTGAGCCAGAAATGTTAAAACTATTTTCGCGCGTAATTACGTTTATTAAAGCACTTGCGCCCACAGCGTTTTGGGGATTTTCCCTAAATCAAACAATCTTCCTGAAACCAGTTCTGCGCGACGATGATCGGCTGCGCGATACATATTGCTCATTTCTTTATTGTTATCAATAGAATAATTTAGCTTGTCATAAACTTTTTCCAGACTGTCTAAGCTGGAACACTTACGGAAGGTCATCAGATAATCTAAAGTACTTGTCATGGTAAAAATATAGCCTGTTAATAATTAAGTTTGGGAACAGAACATCACATGTGGTATCAAGCAGCCAATCACGTGATGGACAACATTACGAAATAAAATACATTTCAATAAAAAATCACAATTGGTTAAAAATAAAACCAGCCGTTGTGACCAACCCGATAATAATAATATGCCAGTGCGTGGTCGGCAATCAGAGAACTACGAATAAACGCAGAATTCAGTAAAGTCTTATTGTTAAACTTGGGCTTTTTACTGCGTTGTAGAGGGATTAAATGTGGTTTTTTAGTTGATTTGACTAAAAATCACGAAATATGCAGAATTATCCTCACTGTGATGCCCATTTTTCGGTATACAAATGTTATTGCCGATTTTTGGCACTGAAATAGTGTTTTCCTTCACATTTATCTACGAATGAGGGCTATTGCTTTCAGATAAGGTTTTCTCACCTTCTTGTATACTCAGATTCCGATTCATTATCAGTGGCGATAGCCAGTTTCTCGTGGCCGAAGATCATTGCAACAAGGCTCTCGTCCTACAGACAAATGATGTTTTATCGATTCCAGTACAGATAGCGTGGGTAGATTAGAAAAGTATACATATGTTTACAGAGGCAATTGCAATACTCAGCATGATTTGTGCGCGATCTTTTCCACCATCTGCAAATACAAATTTTAGTGTGTTGGTGAAAGGTCGTTAGCCAGTATCGATTTATAGGCATTGCATAAGCAGTGAACTTAGGGCTATCACATTAGACATTGGTCGATTGCGATCACAACTAGCCATCTTTAATAAAGTCGGCCCGTTTGGTATGGCGATCAAGTACCCATCGCTATTTTTTACACGAGTCGATTAACTATTAGCAACGGTAGCGACAAAGACGAACGAATGACGATGATATAAATATCTCTAACAGGGGAAAACAGAACCGTATTTTAGTGTGGCGGGAACGCTCCCACGTTTAACCATCCTGTTTATTATTGCCAGGCGAATGATTTAGACAAAGATACCCACCCGACTTCACAGTGAGAGTCTGCTGCCGATTTGTTCTCTCCCGAAACGGATTTGAGTCGGCTTAACAGGTTTCATTCAGCTGTTAATATCTCGCGATTTGAATGATGCTGAATATTAAAATACTAAAGTTATAAATTACCCAGCCGATAACCCGTTTTAGCCAGTTTTTTTTCTTGAAATTAGCGGACGATTTTTTATATCACCGACACGGCTCGTTACGTTTGTTTGCTTGTTGATGACGAAGCAACAGCCTGGTTAGCGGAAATAATCACCAGACGAAATATAAATCAGGATTGCGCCGCTTTTATGTAGCAAGGTTGTTATCATAAAACCATGTGATTTCTATGCGTTATTTTTTGCTAGCGATATATTATTGTTAGTTAAATGGTTATTTGTTCTGTGTTTACCCGATAGATACAGATTTTTGAGCTGTTATTTTGGTTTGGTAATGCTTTTGTTCGAATTGATCTAAAAAAGATAATTTTTTGGCGGATAAACTTGGTTTTTAAGACGTTTTTTTACTTGTGTTTGTTTATTAAGCAAAAAAATGAGTAAAAAATAGACGTGGCAGCCAATATTTGAGTTAAATATTTTTTATTTTTGTGATCTTTATCACATTGTATTTAAAATTGCCGCTGACTTACATTGTGTGTGCTAATGGTTCAGGGGTAGAGTTGTATTGCTTTAGGAATAATCTTATTAATTTTGTAAAAATAGTTTCATGGTGACTCAGCACTATCGAAGCACAATGCTGTACATCCGTACACATTGATTGTGTACGCATCAAATACTGCATGACGGTCCGAATAAGTTAAACGGCAAAGATTTTCTTGGCCGGCAATCAGGGATTCATTTGCCAACTTTGGGAACACTCCCAGGTCACGGGCGATAAAATTATCACCCAGCGTATGTTTTTAAACATAAGTCTGTCGGGATGGGGAATATGGGTACGTCTGAATTACTTAAGCATATTTATGATATTAATTTGTCATATTTACTTTTAGCACAGCGTTTGATTAATGATGAAAAAGCCTCGGCGATGTTTCGTTTAGGAATCGATGAAACGATGGCCGATGCACTGTCGCAGCTGACTTTACCGCAGATGGTCAAATTGGCGGAAACTAACCAACTGGTTTGTCACTTCCGTTTTAACGATCACAACACCATTGCGCATCTCACCAAAGAGTCGCGGGTAGACGATCTACAGCAAATCCACACGGGGATTTTGCTATCAAGCCATTTACTGCAAGAGCTTACCGGTAAAGACGGAAGCGCGACGAAGAAAAGAGCCTGAAAATGGTAGAGAAAAGTATTGTTCAGGAAGCTAAAGATATACAGCTTGCCATGGAGCTGATTACACTTGGGGCGCGTTTACAGATGTTGGAAAGCGAAACGCAACTCAGTCGTGGACGGTTGATCAAGCTATATAAGGAATTGCGAGGCAGCCCGCCGCCCAAAGGCATGTTGCCGTTCTCTACGGATTGGTTTATGACCTGGGAACAAAACATCCATTCTTCGATGTTTTATAACGCCTATTTATTCTTGCTGAAAAGCGGCCAATGCACGGGCGTTGAAGCGGTCGTTAAGGCTTATCGGCTGTATTTGGAGCAATGCCCCGAACAGCCCGGAGAGGCACCATTGCTGGCCTTAACCCGTGCCTGGACGCTGGTGCGTTTTGTTGATAGCGGCATGTTGCAGCTTTCCGCATGCAATTGTTGCGGTGGTACGTTTATCACCCACGCGCACCAGCCGTTAAACAGTTTTGTTTGCAGTTTATGCCAGCCCCCATCCCGCGCAGTAAAAAGACGTAAACTTTCGCCGCAACTGGCCGATATTATACCACAACTGCCGGACGAGCCGGTTAAACGCGCGATTTAAGTCAGGCACAACCGCGACTTACAACATTGAAAACGTGCTTCATCCGTAGGGGCGGGTAACCGAGCCCGTCTGGCGTAGCCTGCTACGCCACTACGGCTGTACCGTGCGCTTATCCTGCTGCCATCCACACTGTTAATTTAAGGAATGCGTGTGTTAGTTATTTTGGGTTATCTCGTGGTATTGGGCGCGGTATTTGGCGGCTACATGATTGTCGGTGGGCATCTTGGGGCGCTTTATCAACCTGCGGAATTCCTGATTATCGGCGGTGCCGGTGTGGGCGCGTTCATCGTTGGTAACAACGGCAAAGCCATCAAATCCACGCTGCGTGCCTTACCCAAACTCATGCGCCGTTCTAAATACAGCAAAGAACTGTACATGGATCTGATGGCTTTGCTGTTCCGGCTACTGGCCAAATCACGCCAGCAGGGCATGTTGTCCCTGGAGTTCGATATTGATAATCCGCAAGAAAGTGAAATTTTCTCTAATTATCCGCGCATCCTTGCCGATAACCATCTGGTGGAATTTATTACCGACTATCTACGGTTGATGGTAAGCGGAAACATGAATGCGTTTGAGATTGAAGCGCTGATGGATGAAGAGATCGAAACCTTCGAGCAAGAGAGTGAAGTCCCTGCGGGTAGCCTGGCGATGGTTGGCGATTCATTGCCCGCGTTCGGTATCGTGGCGGCGGTGATGGGGGTGGTACACGCGCTGGCTTCTGCCGATCGACCCGCCGCCGAATTGGGCGCGTTGATCGCCAATGCCATGGTGGGTACCTTCCTGGGGATTTTGCTGGCGTATGGATTTATCTCGCCGTTGGCGACGCTATTGCGGCAAAAGAGCGCGGAGAACGTCAAGATGATGCAGTGCATTAAGGTGACGCTGCTGTCTAGTTTGAATGGTTACGCGCCACAAATCGCCGTCGAATTCGGTCGAAAAACCCTGTACACCACCGAACGGCCCTCTTTCGTTGAGCTGGAAGAGCATGTGCGCCGAGTAAAAGCCCCGGCCCAGCAGGCGACGGAAGAAGAGCAGGCATGAAACAAAATCATCCGGTCATTTTGGTGCGCAAACGCAAAGCGCATCAGGCTGCCCACCACGGCGGTTCATGGAAGATTGCCTATGCCGACTTTATGACGGCCATGATGGCGTTCTTTTTGGTGATGT
Source organism: Serratia sp. NPDC078593 (assembly GCF_050268245.1). Classification (NCBI taxonomy): domain Bacteria; kingdom Pseudomonadati; phylum Pseudomonadota; class Gammaproteobacteria; order Enterobacterales; family Yersiniaceae; genus Serratia; species Serratia sp. NPDC078593. The sequence continues at coordinate 155,942 of NZ_JBNNGK010000003.1, forward strand.
GGTTGCTGGCGATCGCCAGCCCGCAGGAGTTGACGCAAATTGCCGAGTATTTTCGTACGCCGCTGAAAGTGGCATTGACCAACGGCAACAAAAGCAGTTCGGAAAGCAGCCCGATTCCTGGCGGTGGTGACGATCCAACGCAGCAGGACGGGCTGGTGCATAAGCGCATCGACTCACCCGAGAAGAAGGCGGAGGAACTGCGGCTTAATAAACTGCGTGAACGGCTGGATGCGCTGATTGAGTCCGATCCGAGACTGAAAGCGTTACGCCCGCATTTGCTGATTAACATGATGGACGAGGGGTTGCGCATTCAAATTATTGATAGCCAAAACCGACCGATGTTTAAAACCGGCAGCGCGCAGGTGGAAAGCTACATGCGCGATATTTTGCGTGCAATTGCGCCCATCCTCAACGATCTGCCCAATAAAATCAGCCTATCGGGGCACACCGACGATCTCCCTTACGCTACAGGTGAACGCTATTACAGTAACTGGGAGCTGTCTGCCGATCGGGCGAATGCCTCGCGCCGTGAGCTGATCGCGGGCGGTTTGGCAGACGGTAAAGTGCTGCGTGTCGTGGGCATGGCCTCCACCATGAGCCTCAAACAGCACGGCGCGGATGATGCGATTAACCGCCGCATTACTATTTTGGTGCTGAATAAACAAACGCAGCAGGACATCGAACATGAAAACGCGAAAAGTAACGCTACCGAGATTGGTCAACCTGAAGCACTGAAACAATTAGCACCAACGGCGACCGCACCGGCCAGCGTAGCGCCACCGGCTGCGCCGACCATTGCCCTTCCGGCCGCGCCGGAAGCCACGCCTTCGACTAACAGCGACTCACAGCAGAGGTGATCCCGTGAGCATGGATATTAGCGCTTTTTATCAGACCTTTTTTGATGAAGCAGACGAGTTGCTGGCCGATATGGAGCAGCATCTGCTGGAGCTCGATCCGCTAGCCCCCGATATTGAGCCACTGAATGCCATCTTCCGTGCGGCGCACTCGATAAAAGGCGGCGCGGCAACCTTCGGTTTTTCGGTGTTGCAGGAAACCACGCACTTGTTGGAGAACCTGCTGGACAGCGCGCGGCGTCAGGAAATGAACCTGAGTACCGAGATTATCAACCTGTTTCTGGAAACCAAAGACATTATGCAGGAGCAACTGGACGCCTATAAAACGTCGCAACAGCCTGATGCCGACAGTTTTGAATACATTTGTCAGGCACTGCGGCAGCTTGCTTTAGACGCGCAGCAACAAGAGGCTCCCGCTGCGCCCATGGTGTGTGAGCCGCGCCCGGCGGTCATGCCTACCGCCATCGACGGCGGCATGCGTATTACGCTGAGCGGTTTAAAACCCAGCGAGATCCCGCTGATGCTGGAAGAACTGGGTAACCTAGGGGAAGTGAAAAATCCGCAGCAGGGTGAAAGCAGCCTCGCGGTGACGCTATTGACCACTGCCAGTGAAGATGACATCAGTGCGGTATTGTGCTTCGTGCTGGAGCCAGAGCAAATCAGCTTTAGCATTGCTGAACCGAGCGTGACCTCCCCAGCCGAGCTGGCGGTAGTTGAGACCTTTGCACCGGCGCCTGATGCGCCATCTCAGGTGCCGGCGGTAAAAGCCAGCGCGCCAACGGTGAACGCCGATGCACCAAGGGCGCGCGCTAAGAGCAGTGAATCGACCAGCATTCGCGTTGCCGTAGAGAAAGTTGATCAGTTGATTAATTTAGTGGGCGAATTGGTGATCACGCAATCTATGCTGGCACAGCGCTCCGGCACCTTGGATCCGGTTAATCACGGTGATTTGCTCAACAGCATGAGTCAGTTGGAGCGTAACGCTCGCGACTTACAAGAGTCGGTGATGTCAATTCGTATGATGCCGATGGAGTACGTGTTCAGCCGCTTCCCGCGTTTAGTGCGTGATTTGGCCAGTAAACTGGATAAACAGGTCGAATTGACGTTACAGGGCAGTTCGACCGAGCTGGATAAAAGCCTGATTGAACGGATTATCGATCCATTAACGCATTTAGTGCGTAATAGTCTGGATCACGGCATTGAGGACCCGGCCACGCGTGAAGCGGCGGGTAAGTCTGCGGTCGGTAATTTGGTGCTGTCTGCTGAACATCAGAGCGGCAATATCTGTATTGAAGTGACTGACGATGGCGCCGGGCTTAACCGACAGAAAATTCTGGCGAAGGCCGCCTCGCAAGGGTTAGCGGTCAGCGACGCGATGAGTGACGAAGACGTCGGAATGCTGATCTTTGCGCCGGGCTTTTCGACGGCAGAGCAAGTGACGGATGTCTCTGGGCGTGGCGTGGGCATGGATGTGGTGAAGCGGAATATACAGGAAATGGGCGGCCACGTTGAGATTCATTCGCAGGCCGGGAAGGGCACCGCGATCCGTATCCTGCTGCCATTAACCTTGGCGATCCTCGACGGCATGTCAGTGAAGGTCAACGATGAAGTGTTCATTTTGCCACTCAATGCCGTGATGGAATCGTTACAGCCGCAGGCGGAAGATCTGCACCCGATGGCCGGTGGTGAACGGGTGTTGCAGGTGCGGGGCGAATACTTGCCGTTGGTGGAGCTGTATCGGGTGTTCGACGTGGCCGGGGCGAAGACCGAAGCCACGCAGGGCATCGTGGTCATTTTGCAAAGTGCTGGCCGCCGCTATGCGCTACTGGTGGATCAACTGATCGGCCAACATCAGGTGGTGGTGAAAAACCTGGAAAGTAACTACCGCAAAGTACCGGGTATTTCCGCCGCGACGATCTTGGGCGATGGCAGCGTCGCGTTGATCGTCGATGTCTCGGCACTGCAAACGCTAAACCGTGAAAAACTGTTGACCGACACGGCTGCATAACAACTGATTGATGAGGCAAATAACATGGCTGGATTGGCGAACGTTAGCAAATTAGCTGGTGAAACGGTAGGGCAGGAATTCCTGATTTTTACCTTGGGAAATGAAGAGTATGGCATTGATATTCTTAAAGTACAGGAAATACGCGGTTACGATCAGGTGACACGCATCGCTAACACGCCTGCTTTTATCAAAGGGGTGACCAACCTGCGCGGTGTGATTGTGCCGATTATCGATCTGCGGGTAAAGTTCGACCAACAGGACGTTTCATACGATGAAAACACTGTGGTGATCGTACTCAACTTTGGGCAGCGAGTGGTGGGGATCGTGGTTGATGGCGTCTCTGATGTTTTGTCGTTGACCACCGAACAAATTCGCCCGGCACCGGAGTTTGCCGTCACGCTGGCGACGGAATACCTGACTGGTTTGGGGTCATTGGGCGAACGTATGCTGATCCTGGTGGATATTGAAAAGTTACTGAGCAGCGAAGAGATGTCGCTGGTCGACAGCGCCGCTAAAAGCGCCTGATGTCGATACGTGAGGCGTAGCCTGCTGCGCCTCGTCACCGTGGTTTTCCCTTCTTCGCAAAATAGTCGGTTATCACCATAAAGTTCTCCTCTCTAGCGCCGATAACTCTGACAGTCAACGTACTCAGAGTCTGTTTTAGCAGGCTTTCAAGAAGGGAAAACATGTTTAATCGTATGAAGGTGGTCACCAGCTTGTTGCTGGTGTTGGTGTTATTTGGCGCCTTGCAACTGGTTTCAGGCGGGCTCTTTTTCTCCTCACTTAAGAGTGACAAAGAAAACTTCAACGTATTGCAGACCATTCGCCAGCAGCAGTCTGAGCTGAATGCCAGTTGGGTCAACCTGCTGCAAACCCGCAACACGCTGAACCGTGCCGGGATTCGCTACATGATGGACACCAATAAAATCGGCAGCGGTGCGTCGGTCGATGAATTGCTGGCCTCGGCCAACAGTACGCTGTCATTAGCGGAAAAACGCTACGCCGCCTATGAAAAAATCCCCTTGAACGCGCGTCAGGATGCGCAAGCCGCGGAACAGCTGAAACAGCAGTACGCTATTTTACACGGAGCCTTGTCTGAGCTGATTCAACTGTTGGGCGAGGGCAAAATCAACGCATTCTTTGACCAGCCAACGCAACGTTACCAAGACACGTTTGAACAGATCTATAACACCTATCTAACGCAAAACGACAAGCTATATAAAAGCGCCGTCGAGGACAGCAACCGCTCATTCACTACCGCAACCTGGACATTGGGTGCAATCCTGCTGGTGGTTCTGGCGGTGATTGTTCTGGTATGGAGCGGGATCCATCACATTCTGGTGCGTCCGCTGAACCGTATTATCGAGCACATCAAGCTGATTGCCGCCGGCGATCTGACGCACAACATTGACGTGACCAGCCGCAATGAAATGGGTGTGCTGGCCGCCAGCTTGAAGCACATGCAAGGCGAATTGGTTGATACGGTCAGCGGCGTACGTCAGGGTGCTGATGCCATCTACAGCGGCGCTTCCGAAATCGCCGCGGGTAATAACGATCTCTCTTCTCGCACCGAGCAGCAAGCGGCATCGCTGGAAGAAACCGCAGCCAGCATGGAGCAGCTCACCGCCACGGTGAAACAGAATGCTGAGAATGCCCGTCAAGCCAGCCAGTTGGCATTGAGCGCGTCGGAAACCGCGCAGAAGGGGGGCAAAGTGGTGGCCAATGTGGTGCAAACCATGCATGACATTGCCGGAAGTTCACAGAAAATCGCCGACATTACCGGTGTGATCGACGGTATTGCCTTCCAAACTAATATCTTGGCGCTGAACGCCGCGGTAGAAGCGGCGCGTGCCGGTGAACAAGGCCGCGGTTTTGCCGTGGTGGCGGGTGAAGTGCGCAATCTGGCACAGCGCAGTGCACAGGCGGCGAAAGAGATTAAAGGCTTGATCGAAGACTCCGTTAGCCGGGTCGATATGGGCTCGGTACTGGTTGAAAGCGCTGGTGAAACCATGGGCGATATCGTGAATGCGGTAACCCGCGTGACCGATATTATGGGCGAGATTGCATCCGCCTCCGATGAGCAAAGTCGCGGTATCGATCAGGTGGGGCAGGCGGTATCCGAAATGGATCGCGTCACCCAGCAAAATGCCTCATTGGTGGAAGAGTCTGCTTCCGCTGCCGCTGCGTTGGAAGAGCAGGCCAGCCTGTTGACGCAATCTGTCGCGGTATTCCGCCTGAAAGCGGCCGGACAGGAGGCGTTCAAAGCTCCGGTATCGACCAAAGTCATTACTCCAAGCCCTAACCATAAAAAAATGAACGCCAGCGATCTGCAAGATAACTGGGAAACGTTCTAAAACCGGTATTGGGTAACCCTGCTTGCGCCTTGCTTCCCCTGGTGAGGATGGAAAGTGCAGGGCTACCCCTTTTTCCGAGCTGGCTGAGGCCGGCTGCAAGGAGGTTTACTGTGTTCAACCGAATCCGTATCTCTACCAGTCTGTTCCTGCTACTTCTGTCTTTTTGTGCGCTGCAGTTGATCAGCACCGGTCTGTCGTATACCGCTTTTCGTTCTGATAATCAGAATCTCAATATTATTACGCTTGGCAGCCATCAGCGCGATGCCCTCAGCCTGAGCTGGGTTTCCTTGTTACAGGCACGCAATACGCTTAACCGCGCAGGGACGCGCGCTGCATTAAAGATGCCGCAACCGCAGATCGACGCATTGATGGGCAACGCGCGTCGCTCACTGGAAAAAGCCGACCTCTCCTTTAAACAGTATCTGGCCGTGCCGCGCACGGGTGAGCACGAGCGCCAACTCACGGCAAAGACCGAGGCCCGTTACCAACAGCTGCGTAGTGCTTTACAGGAACTGATCGGCTTTTTGGAGAACGGTAACCTGCAAGCGTTTATGGACCAGCCAACGCAAAAAACGCAGGACCTGTTTGAAGCCGAATTTGTGCAATATCTGCAATGGGTCAATGACAGCATCAATCAAGCCAAAGAGGCGAATCAGCGTGCATATTCCTACTCCATCTGGTTGGTAGCGGCGGCGGTGCTGATGTTGATCGTGGTGACCGGCAGTGCCATGTGGTGGCTGCGAATCCTGTTATTGCGCCCGCTGGCGATGATGCGCAACCACTTTGAACGCATTGCCGCGGGCGACTTGGCCGCGCCGATCGAGGTTTATGGCCGTAATGAGATCAGCATGCTGTTTGGCAGCCTACAACGTATGCAACAGTCGCTAATCGGCACGGTGGGCGCGGTGCGCGATGGGGCGGAATCGATCCTGATTGGCCTGCAAGACATCGCTGAAGGTAACAACGACCTCTCTTCACGCACCGAACAACAAGCCGCATCGTTGGAAGAAACCGCAGCCAGCATGGAGCAACTGACCGCCACGGTGAAACAAAATGCCGACAACGCCCGTCAGGCTTCGCAACTGGCGCGTGAGGCCTCCGGAACGGCCGCCAAAGGCGGTGAGTTAGCGGCGGATGTCGTGACCACCATGCAAGATATTGCCAGTAGTTCGCAGAAAATCGGTGCAATTACCAGCGTAATCGATGGCATTGCCTTCCAAACTAACATTTTGGCGCTGAACGCGGCGGTAGAAGCGGCGCGCGCCGGTGAGCAGGGGCGTGGATTCGCCGTGGTTGCCGGTGAGGTGCGTAACCTCGCCAGCCGCAGCGCTCAAGCGGCGAAAGAAATAAAAGGCTTGATTGATGAGTCAGTCGATCGGGTGAAGCAGGGATCGGTGCTGGTTGAGCATTCCGGCTCAACCATGCAGGACATCGTGCGTTCGGTGACGCGCGTGACCGACATCATGGGGGAAATCGCCTCCGCATCCGATGAACAAAGCCGTGGTATTGAACAAGTGACATTGGCGGTCACCCAAATGGATCAGGTCACGCAGCAAAATGCGGCATTGGTGCAAGAGTCGGCCTCTGCGGCGGCCACGTTGGAGGATCAGGCGATTACCTTGGCTGATGCGGTGTCGGTGTTCCGCTTGGCAGACGATAACGTCAGCGTCGTGAACGCTGACAACGGCGCAACTTCCCTTGAGGTAAAGGAATCATCAGATTGTCAAAAAGCATGAGCTTGATTGGATGGGGGGGATGAGATGAAGTCAGCCTCATCCCTGCAAAGTCCGTTACTGTCGCAGATGGCGCAGCGTTTATCGCTGTCGGACGTCCATTTTCGCCGTATCAGTCAGTTGATCTATCAGCGTGCCGGTATTGTGCTGGCGGAACACAAACGTGAAATGGTTTACAACCGCTTGGTGCGCCGTCTGCGTTTGCTGGGATTACATGATTTTGGTGACTACCTGGCGCTGTTGGAGAGCGATCCCAACAGTGCCGAATGGCAAGCCTTTATCAATGCTTTGACCACCAATTTGACGGCTTTTTTTCGCGAAGCACATCACTTCCCTATTTTGGCGGAACATGCGCGTTCACGACCCAATGGTTACAGCGTTTGGAGCACGGCAGCGTCGACCGGCGAAGAGCCGTACTCGATCGCTATCACGCTGAATGAAGCGCTGGGGCAACGAGTGAGCGGCTGTCAGGTATGGGCTAGCGATATTGATACGCAGGTGTTAGCAAAAGCCGAAGCGGGTGTCTATCGGCAAGAGGATTTGCGCACGCTGACCCCGGGGCAGCTACAGCGTTATTTTTTGCGTGGTACCGGGCCGCATCAAGGGCTGGTACGGGTACGGCCAGAATTGGCCGGGCAGGTTCATTTTCAAGCGCTGAATCTATTGGCACCGGAATGGGCATTGCCAGGCCAATTTGATGCCATTTTTTGTCGCAACGTCATGATCTATTTCGATAAGGCGACGCAGGAACGCATTTTGCGCCGTTTTGTCCCCTTGCTGAAGCCGGGCGGGCTGATGTTTGCCGGTCACTCCGAGAACTTTAGCCAGATCAGCCGGGATTTCTACTTGCGTGGGCAGACCGTGTATGGACTGACCAAGGAGAGGTAATGAATAAAATCAGAGTATTAAGCGTAGATGATTCGGCACTGATGCGGCAGTTGATGACCGAAATTGTGAACAGCCATCCCGATATGGAGATGGTGGCAACGGCACCGGACCCGTTGGTGGCGCGCGATCTGATCAAAAAAGTCAATCCGCAGGTGTTAACACTGGACGTTGAAATGCCACGCATGGACGGTTTGGATTTTCTTGAAAAACTGATGCGCCTGCGGCCGATGCCGGTGGTGATGGTGTCATCGTTGACCGGTAAAGGATCGGAAATCACCTTGCGCGCGTTGGAGCTGGGGGCGATTGATTTTGTCACCAAACCGCAGCTGGGTATCCGCGAAGGCATGCTGGCCTACAGCGAGCTGATTGCCGAAAAGATCCGTACCGCCGCCAAGGCACGTCTGACACCGCGCTGCCAGGCACCGACGCCGGAAATTCTCAGCCATACCCCGTTGTTGAGCAGTGAAAAACTGATTGCCATCGGCGCGTCGACCGGCGGCACCGAGGCGATCCGGCAGGTATTGCAACCGCTGCCTGCCACCAGCCCGGCGCTATTGATCACGCAGCATATGCCACCGGGTTTTACCCGCTCGTTTGCCGAACGGCTCAACAAACTGTGCCAGATTACGGTGAAAGAGGCGGAGGATGGCGAGCGCGTGCTACCCGGCCATGCCTATATCGCACCGGGCGACCGCCATCTGGAACTCACCCGCAGCGGGGCCAACTACCAGGTGAAGTTGCACGATGGCCCGGCGGTGAATCGCCACCGTCCGTCGGTGGATGTGCTGTTCCGCTCGGTCGCGCACTGCGCGGGGCGCAACGCGCTGGGGGTGATCCTAACCGGTATGGGTAATGACGGTGCGGCGGGGATGTTGGAAATGCACCGTGCAGGGGCGTATACGCTGGCACAAAACGAAGCCAGCTGTGTGGTATTTGGTATGCCGCGTGAGGCGATAGCCAGCGGCGGTGTCAACGAAGTGGTGGAACTGGAACGCATCAGTCAGCGCATGTTGGCGCAGATCGCTGGCGGGCAAGCGTTACGGATTTAATATTGAGCGGTATTTTTTTGACCGCAGTTATCGGTAAAAGTAGCAACCTTAGGAGTCACAAGCACAATGGCGGATAAGAATCTCAGATTTTTGGTGGTAGACGATTTTTCAACCATGCGTCGCATCGTCAGAAATTTATTGAAAGAGTTGGGTTTTAACAACGTAGAAGAAGCGGAAGACGGCGCGGATGCGCTCAATAAACTGCGTGCGGGCGGTTTTGATTTTGTGGTTTCCGACTGGAATATGCCCAACATGGACGGCTTGGAGCTGTTACAAACGATCCGCGCCGACGGTCAGTTGGCCGCCTTGCCGGTACTGATGGTGACGGCGGAAGCTAAAAAAGAAAATATCATCGCTGCCGCGCAGGCGGGTGCCAGCGGTTATGTGGTGAAACCTTTTACGGCAGCGACGCTGGAAGAGAAACTCAATAAGATCTTTGAAAAACTGGGCATGTAAGGAGAAGCGGCAATGAGAGATATTCCGATGCCTGCCAGCGATGCAGCGACTGCCGGAGAGATTATCTCCCGCATCGGCCAGTTGACCCGGATGTTGCGTGACAGCATGCGCGAACTGGGGCTTGATCAAGCGATCGCACAGGCAGCAGAGGCGATCCCGGATGCTCGCGATCGTCTGGACTATGTGGTCACGATGACGGCGCAGGCGGCGGAACGGGCGCTGAACTGTGTAGAAGCGGCGCAACCGCGCCAGGCCGAGTTGGAATCGCAGGCCAAAACGCTGAAAGGGCGTTGGGATGATTGGTTTGCCAACCCGATAGAATTGGCCGACGCGCGCGAATTGGTCACCGATACCCGCCAGTATCTGGAGCGGGTGCCGGAGCATACCGCTTTTACCAATGCGCAACTGCTGGAAATCATGATGGCGCAGGACTTCCAAGATCTGACCGGCCAGGTCATCAAGCGCATGATGGACGTGGTGCAGGAGATTGAGAAACAGTTGTTGATGGTACTGATGGAGAATATCCCAGAGCCAGAAGCGCGCGCCAAACGTGCTAATGAAGAACTGCTTAACGGCCCGCAGCTCGACGCGACCGCAGCCGGTGTGGTTGCAAGCCAGGATCAGGTAGACGACTTGCTGGACAGCCTCGGGTTTTGATCGACATTGGGCGTAGGTGACTGCGCCCAATGAAATATCCCGTCCTACTTCACGTTGCTAGGGTGTTAGCTGCCTTTCTTCACCCTAGTTACAGAGTCACCTATGCTCCCAGGGATTCATTCAGTTACCGCCGACAAGCAACTCGAATTAGAAGCATCACCGTGTGTGAACGAAACGACAGACGCCCGTTAACAGTGCTATTGGGGCGTGCATCAGGCCAATTTTTATCCATCCTTTAAATAACCTATCTTTTCCTCCGCTGTTCCATCAATGAATTCAGCCATTTTTTGGCATGCTGGCTCGAATTTTATTCCTTCCCGGCACAGGTATGCGCAGTGGCTGAAGACAGCGATCTGGAAAAAAGCGAAGCACCCACCCCGCATCGGCTGGAAAAAGCGCGCGAGGACGGCCAGATCCCGCGTTCGCGTGAATTAACGTCGGTGCTGATGTTAATCGCCGGGCTGGCAATCCTGTGGATGGGCGGTAGCAATATGGCGCGCCAGTTGGCACAGATGCTCACCGAAGGGTTGCACTTCGATCACGGCATGGTCAACAACGATAAACAGATGTTGCACCAGCTTGGCATGTTATTGCGCCAAGCCGTGTGGGCGCTGCTACCGGTGATCGCCGGGTTGGTACTGGTGGCGCTGACGGCGCCGATGCTATTGGGCGGTATTCTGTTCAGCGGTAAATCGATCAAGTTTGATGTGAAACGCCTCAATCCTCTTTCCGGTCTTAAGCGTATTTTTTCCAGCCAGGTATTGGCGGAACTGCTGAAAGGCGTATTGAAAGCCCTGCTCGTTGGTTGGGTGACCGGTTTATATCTGTGGCACAACTGGGCGGCGATGTTGCATTTGGTGACACAACAACCGCTTGATGCGTTGGGCAACGCGCTGCAAATGGTAATTTTCTGCGGTTTGCTGGTGGTGCTGGGTCTGGTGCCGATGGTGGCGTTCGACGTGTTTTATCAACTGTGGAGTCACTTCAAAAAGCTGAAGATGACCAAGCAGGACATCCGCGATGAATTTAAACAGCAAGAGGGCGATCCGCACGTTAAAGGCCGCATTCGGCAACAGCAGCAGGCGATTGCCCGCCGCCGGATGATGGCCGATGTACCAAAAGCCGATGTGATTGTCACTAACCCGACGCATTACGCGGTGGCATTACAGTACAACGACAAAAAGATGAGCGCGCCGAAAGTGCTGGCTAAAGGCGCTGGCGATATTGCGTTACGCATTCGAGAATTGGCCGCAGAACATCGTATTCCTATGCTGGAGGCACCGCCGTTGGCGCGTGCGCTGTATCGTCACAGTGAAATTGGGCAACACATTCATTCCTACCACCCTGTATGCCGCCGTGGCCGAAGTGTTGGCCTGGGTCTATCAGCTGCGTCGTTGGCAGCGGGAAGGCGGGCTGATTCCGAAAAAACCTGAACGTTTACCGGTGCCGGAAGCACTGGATTTTGCTGGAGAAAGTAACGCTAATGGCTAATTTGGCCTCCCTGCTTCGTTTGCCGGGTAATTTTAAAGATACACAATGGCAGGTATTGGCCGGGCCAATCCTGATTCTGATGATTTTGTCGATGATGGTGTTACCGTTACCGGCATTCATCCTCGATTTACTGTTTACCTTCAATATTGCCTTGTCGATCATGGTGTTGTTAGTTGCGATGTTCACCCAGCGTACGCTGGAGTTCGCCGCTTTCCCGACCATTCTGCTGTTTTCCACGCTACTGCGTTTGTCGCTGAACGTGGCCTCGACGCGCATCATCCTGATGGAAGGGCACACCGGCTCCGCAGCGGCAGGGCGGGTAGTGGAAGCCTTCGGCCACTTCTTGGTGGGCGGTAACTTCGCCATCGGTATCGTGGTGTTTATTATTCTGGTACTGATCAACTTTATGGTGATCACCAAAGGGGCGGGGCGTATCGCTGAGGTGGGTGCGCGCTTCGTGCTGGATGGCATGCCGGGCAAGCAGATGGCGATAGACGCCGATCTTAACGCCGGTTTGATTGGCGAAGACGACGCGAAAAAGCGGCGTGCGGAAGTCACCCAGGAAGCGGACTTTTACGGTTCCATGGACGGTGCCAGTAAGTTCGTGCGGGGCGATGCGGTAGCCGGCCTGATGATCATGGTGATCAACGTGGTCGGCGGGCTGTTGGTGGGCATGATCCAGCATGGTATGTCGCTAGGCAGCGCGGCGGAAAGTTACACTTTGCTTACCATTGGTGATGGGCTGGTGGCACAAATCCCCGCGTTGGTGATTTCCACGGCGGCTGGGGTCATCGTGACGCGGGTGGCGACCGACCAGGATGTGGGTGAACAGATGGTTGGCCAACTGTTCAATAATCCACGGGTGATGATGCTCAGTGCGGGCGTATTGGGCTTGCTGGGGTTGGTGCCCGGTATGCCCAATTTGGTGTTCCTGTTGTTTACCGTTGCGCTCTTGGCGCTAGCTTGGTGGTTACGTGGCCGTGAACAGCAACCCGCCAAAGTGCCGGAAGTACCGGTCGCGCAGGACAATCCGCAGGCGGTGGAGGCCAGTTGGTCTGATGTCCAGTTGGAAGATCCGCTCGGTATGGAAGTTGGCTACCGCTTGATTCCGATGGTCGATTTCCAGCAGGACGGGGAACTGTTGGGGCGAATTCGCAGTATACGTAAAAAGTTTGCGCAAGAAATGGGGTATCTGCCACCGGTGGTACACATTCGCGATAATCTCGAATTACCGCCAGCCAGTTACCGCATTTTGATGAAAGGGGTAGAAATCGGCAGCGGTGAGGCGCATCCGGGGCGCTGGCTGGCGATTAACCCTGGCAATGCAGCCGGAACGCTAAGCGGTGAGAAAACGGTCGATCCGGCGTTTGGATTAGAGGCGGTATGGATCGACAGCGCGCTGCGTGAGCAGGCACAAATCCAAGGGTTTACCGTGGTCGAGGCCAGCACCGTAGTGGCGACGCATTTGAATCATTTGATTGGTCAGTTCGCCAGCGAATTGTTTGGCCGTCAGGAGGCCCAACAGTTGTTGGATCGCGTCTCGCAAGACATGCCGAAGTTGACCGAAGATTTCGTGCCCGGCGTGGTGTCGCTGACCACGCTGCATAAAGTGTTGCAAAATCTGCTGGCAGAACGGGTATCAATCCGTGATATGCGCACCATCATTGAGACGCTGGCGGAACATGCGCCTAACCAAAGCGATCCATACGAATTGACCACCGTGGTGCGCGTGGCGCTGGGGCGGGCGATAACGCAACAATGGTTCCCGGGCCACGGTGAAATTCAGGTTATTGGGCTGGATACCCAGCTTGAACGCTTGCTGCTTCAGGCCTTGCAAGGCGGTGGCGGTCTGGAACCTGGGTTGGCGGATCGCTTACTGGATCAGGCACGCGCTGCGCTGCAACGCCAGGAAATGCTCAGTGCGCCGCCGGTGCTGTTAGTGAATCACGCGCTGCGCGCGCTGTTGGCACGCTTCCTACGCCGCAGTTTGCCGCAAATGGTGGTGCTGTCGAATCTGGAAATTAACGATGAGCGGCAAATCCGTATGACGGCCACCATAGGGGGCGAGTGATGAACCGTTTCCTGCCGTTGTTATGGCTGGTGGCCGCCTCGGCGCAGGCGGTATCCGGTTCATGGGTGGCTGATGATGTGGGGGTATCTTTGGGGCAGGGCTGGGTGCGGTTAGCGTCGCCGTCGTTACGCCCACCAAATGCGTTGCCGGATGCTAACGCACGCATTACCAGCATCAGTTGGCGCTATCAGCTTGCCTCAACGGCACCCGCGGGATTACAGGTGCAATTGTGCATGCCGAACCGCTGTATTACGCTCGACGGCGGCAGTGGCCGCAGTGATGCATTACAGGGGGAGTTGGCGAACAGCGAGTTTCGTTTTGTTTATGCTATTAATACGCGCGGAACGGTGTTTCCGCCGTTGAGGGTATTGAGCAATCAGGTGATTGTTAATTATCAATAGTGCAGCGCTGCCGGATTCACGCCGCCTAAGGCTAGGGCAAGGCGGTTCATCCCTCGGTTTGAACCGCTTGACGTCCGGCCTCAATCGGTAGGCGATGCAGATGGGCGCAGCATGCTACGCCCCTACTTGTTGGCGCGGCAAGGGTTTTGCCGTGCTGGCAACGGGCGATTAAATCAAATCTGCCAAAGTAAGGGCAAGGTGGTTCATCCCTCGGGTTAAACCGCTTGACGTCCGGCCTCAATCGGTAGGCGATGCAGATGGGCGCAGCATGCTACGCCCCTACTTGTTGGGCGCGGCAAGGGTTTTGCCGTGCTGGCAACGGGCGATTAAATCAAATCTGCCAAAGTAAGGGCAAGGCGGTTCATCCCTCGGGTTGAACCGCTTGACGTCCGGCCTCAATCGGTAGGCGATTCAGATGGGCGCAGCATGCTACGCTCCTACTTATTGGGTAATGACGGCTTGAGCTTAGCTGGGTTGATACGTTGGAAACAGCGTCACGCTGCGTGAGGTGCGAACAGCTAGCCCGTAAAGAGTGGCTGATTGAAACCGGGGGATAGTCGCGGCTTAAACCCCGATTTTCCGCCCCAGCAGGCTGCCAGCACGCGATTGACCATCAGGGCCATAAAGCGTTTTATTGTGTTTATTCAGCACAGACAGGGCGTTCGTGTTGTGATCGAGATGCTGATTGAGCAGCAAACCGTTGTGCTGATTTTTTTCGCGCAGACGCTGGCTGAGTTGTTGCACCTGTTGCCAGCGGGCTGCCAGCGCTGGGATGGCGTCATAGGGAGCGCGAATCCCGAGTGCGTGTTCCCGCTCAGTCCGTTGTTGTTCCAGATAATTTACCGTCGCCAGCAATTGGCTTTTGTTATCGGTGACGCGCTGCAACGCAACCCCCGGCAACGACCCGGCGCACAGCAAGTTATGTTCTTCTGTGAGCACGATATCCAGTGCATTCAACGTTTCCAGTAGCATATCTAAGCGCTGTGCCAGGTTTTCCATTTCTGTTGTTCACCTTTCAAATCACGTGCCGCGTTGGGTATCGATCAGTCGCGGCTTGAAGTCCATCGGCTGTCGTCTTGCATATCTTGCAGTAATGCATCGGCAATTTTGCCCGAGTCCATTTTCAAATCACCGCTGCGGATCGCGTGCTTGATGGCCTCTACCCGTTCCATATCAATGTCTTGGGAGCCAGGCTGCATCAGCCGCGCCTGCGCATCGCTCAGCTTAACCTGCGTGCCGCTGACGGCGTTGTCTTGCCGATCGTTTTTTTGCAGCTTGAGATTATTCTCCGCCGTAGTTTCACGTGGGTGTACCGCCGGAACGGGTTGCAACCGTTGAGTGCGTTCGATACTCATGTTTCCTCTCCATCACCACCACCGCATATTGGCGGCTTGCCCAGGAAGGCGTTAAATAGGTTTTATACCTTTCATATTTCACGTTGCTTGGATGTTGCTGTCTGGCTTCACCCTGGTCACATAGTGGACTATGCTGCCAAGGACTCATTCAGTAGCCGCCTGCAAGCAACTTGAATCATCTTGGATATAGTATCGGCCAGCGTTGGCAAACCTTTACTTTTTTATAACGTAATGTGGACGGTGCCATCGTCAGCGGCGGTACCGTTGACGATTTTACCCGAAGCCATGCGCACCCGGGCAGCATCATCAGCGGCGGCGTTGTTCATTGCCTTACCGCTTCCGCTCACCGTAAAACCGCCCCCTTGCGTGATCACCTGCACCGACTGCCCGGCCTTAATCACCCAAGCACGTCGTAACATCGTCAACATCATCGGTTGTCCGGGGCTAATATTACGCAAACTGACCGCCCCCAAGGCTCTGCGGCCGTCAACCAATACGCGCGGCGGCAAGGTATCTAAACGGCCGGTTTTACGCTTTATGTCGGCTGATGTCAGCGTGCTACCTGCACGGATGCTGCGTGCTGACACCCAATAGTCGCCAGTCACCTGCACCTGCGCCTGAATAAAGTGGCGTTGTTGCCCGCAGCGCGCCGAAATACTGATGTTACCCCAGCGGCGGGCGTTACTCGCCAGCGTCAACTGTGGCAATGCGCAGGCGGGCCACTGTGCTGCTGGTGTGCGCACCAAGACGTTTACCTGTACCGGGCTGTCGAGGAACTGATCCTTGATGAAGTGTTCGACCTGCGTGGCAAAATCTTCGGCGCGGGCGCTCAGGCTCAGTAAGAGCGCCATCAGCATCAACGTATTGACTTTCATCCCGTCCTCTTCAAATTTCACCCTCACAGCGCTGATCGGCCCAGCCGTCACGTCCATCATCACGGGCACCAGTGTACTCGGAGTGTGCACAGGTTAAGCAGACAAATAGCGCTGCATTTTGCCCTTATTCTGACGATCGGCTAGCAATAGGGGCGTTTAAGCTGTCGGCTCCAAATTCTAACCTCGTGAGGGAGCATGCTCGACAAACTGGACGCTGCTCTGCGTTTTGGTCAAGAGGCGCTGAACCTGCGCGCCCAGCGGCAGGAAATCTTGGCGGGCAATATTGCCAACGCAGACACCCCGGGCTATCAGGCGCGGGACATTGATTTCGCCAGTCAATTGAACAAGGTGATGGCGCAAGGGCGCGCCAGCGGCAGCGGCGTGGCGCTAAGTTTGACCTCAGCGCGACACATTCCGGCGCAGAAAGTGCAGCCGCCGCAGTTGGATTTATTGTTCCGGGTACCGGATCAGCCTTCGATAGATGGCAATACGGTCGATATGGATCGTGAGCGTACCAATTTCGCCGATAACAGCTTGAAATATCAGACCGATTTGACGCTGCTTAACGGCCAGATCAAAGGAATGATGTCCGTATTACAACAAGGATAAGGCGTATGTCTTTACTTAATATTTTTGATATTTCAGGTTCCGCGCTGTCGGCGCAATCACAACGCCTGAACGTCAGCGCCAGCAACATGGCTAATGCGGACAGCGTCACCGGGCCGGACGGGCAGCCGTATCGTGCCAAACAGGTGGTGTTTGAAGTGGCCGCTGCGCCCGGGCAAGCCACCGGCGGCGTGCGCGTCGCGCAGGTTGTCGACGATCCGGCACCGGCACGGTTGGTATTTCAGCCGGGTAACCCGCTGGCCGATGCCAAAGGCTACGTGCGCATGCCGAATGTTGATGTGGTGGGGGAAATGGTGAATACCATCTCTGCCTCACGCAGCTATCAGGCCAATGTTGAAGTCCTCAACACCACCAAATCCATGATGATGAAAACCCTGACGCTGGGTCAATAACCGGAGCTTCCCATGGGCATTGCCGCAACCACCAATGAACCACTGGACAACACCGTCGCGGGCGTTAACGCCAAAAGCGGTGTCGGTGGCAACACCAGCCAAGATCTGCATAACAGTTTCCTGACGCTGCTGGTGGCGCAACTCAAAAACCAAGATCCCACCAATCCGATGCAGAACAATGAACTGACCTCGCAGCTCGCACAGATCAACACCGTGAGCGGCATCGAAAAACTGAACACTACACTGGGATCAATATCGGGTCAGATCAATAACAACCAGTCCTTACAGGCCACCGCGCTGATCGGCCATGGCGTGATGGTGCCGGGCAAAGACATTTTGGTCGGGAGCAAAGACGGTAACGTCAGCACCACACCGTTTGGCGTGGAACTCCAACGTGCGGCCGACAGCGTGACCGCCACCATCAGCGATGCTACGGGTAAAGTGGTCCGCACCATTGAGATCGGCGGCCTGACGGCTGGGGTGCATTCATTTACCTGGGACGGCACGTTAGAAGACGGCACCAACGCCCCGGACGGCGCTTATACCGTGGCGGTGAATGCTAAAAGCAATGGCGAACAGTTGGTGGTAAATCCACTGCGTTTTGCCATCGTCAACGGCGTCACCCGTAACGGTGACGGCGCGAAACTGGATCTTGGCTTGGCGGGCAGCGCGTCATTGGAAGATGTGCGACAGATTCTATAACAACGCCACGCCGTCATGTCAGCTTCGGCTATTTCAATTCATTTATTTGCTTTTTTTGGAGACTACACATGGCCTTTTCTCAGGCAGTTAGCGGTTTAAATGCCGCCGCCACTAATCTGGACGTTATCGGCAATAACATTGCCAACTCCGCGACCGCCGGTTTCAAGTCCGGCAGCGTTTCCTTTGCCGATATGTTTGCCGGTTCACAGGTGGGGCTGGGCGTTAAGGTAGCCGGTATTACGCAGAACTTTAACGGCGGCACCACCACCAGCACCAATCGGGCGCTGGATGTGGCGATTACCGAAAATGGCTTCTTCCGCATGCAGGACAGCGATGGCGGCATTTTCTACAGCCGTAACGGCCAGTTTAAACTGGATGAGAACCGTAATCTGGTCAATATGCAGGGATTGAACCTGACTGGCTACCCGGCCACCGGCACGCCGCCGACCATTCAACAAGGGGCCGATCCGGTGCCGTTGAGCATCCCGGAAGGCATGATGAACGCGAAAGCGACCACTTCAGGCAGCATGGTCACTAACCTGAAATCGACCCACAACGTACCGGCTAATGCGACATTCGATCCGAACAAATCGGATTCTTATAACTACGTTAACACCATTACTACCTACGATTCGCTGGGTAATGCGCATAACATCAATGCCTACTTTGTGAAAACCGCCGACAACAAATGGGATGTCTACACCCAAGATGGCAGCGTGACGGGCGCACCCGCCGCCAAAGCGGGCAGCCTGAACTTCAATGAAAGCGGTACGCTGACTGAAACGCTGGATGCGACCGGCGCGGCGACCGCTGATTTCAACCTGACGATCCCGATGTCGGCCAAAGACGGTGCGCCGGCGCAAACCTTCGCCCTCAGCTTTGCCGGGAGTATGCAGCAGAACGTCGGCAGCGACTCGGTCAGCAAAGTAGGCCAGGATGGCTATACCGCCGGCGAATACAACAACTTCCAGATTGAAAAAGATGGCACCGTGGTGGGGATTTACTCCAACCAGCAAAAACAGGTCTTGGGGCAAATCGTATTAGCCAACTTCTCTAACCCTGAGGGGCTGCAATCGAAAGGCGACAACGTCTGGCAGGAAACTGGCGCATCGGGCCAGGCACGCGTGGGTGTCGCAGGCGGTGGCGGTTTTGGCAACCTGACCAGCGGCGCGTTGGAAGCGTCTAACGTCGATCTCAGCCAAGAATTGGTCAACATGATTGTTGCACAGCGTAACTATCAGTCGAATGCCCAGACCATCAAAACGCAGGATTCTATTCTGCAAACGCTGGTTAGCCTGCGTTAATCGCCGTAAGGGATAGCAAATGGACCACGCGATTTATACCGCCATGGGTGCGGCGCGCCAGACGTTGGACCAGCAAGCGATTACCGCGAATAACTTGGCTAATGTCTCGACGCCGGGGTTTCGCGCGCAGTTGGCGGCACTGCGAGCGGTACCGGTTGACGGCCCCAGCCTGCCAACGCGGACGCTGGTTACGGCCTCGACCCCAGGTGCCGATATGAGCCAAGGTGCGCTGAACTACACCGCCCGCCCGTTGGATGTGGCATTACAACAAGATGGTTTTCTGGCGTTACAGCAGCCGGATGGCAGTGAAGCCTATAGCCGCAACGGCAATATTCAGATCTCCGCCACCGGGCAGTTGACGGTGCAGGGATTACCACTGCTGGGTGACGGTGGTCCGATTGAGGTGCCACCGCAGGCTGAAATTACGATTGCCGCTGACGGCACCATCTCGGCGCTCAACCCGGGCGATCCCCCCAACACCATCGCGCAAATTGGTCGACTGAAACTGGTCAAGGCGGCGGGCAGCGAAGTGATGCGCGGTGACGACGGTTTGTTTCATCTGACACCGGAAACCCAGCAACAGCGGGGTAACCAACTGCCGAACGATCCGCTGGTACGGGTGATGCCGGGGGTGATTGAGGGCAGCAACGTTAAGCCGATGGAAACCATGGTGGACATGATTGCCAACGCCCGACGTTTTGAAATGCAGATGAAAGTCATTCACAGCGTGGATGAAAACGAACAACGAGCCAATTCATTGTTATCAATGAGCTAAGGAAAACCCCATGATCCCCTCATTATGGATTGCGAAAACCGGTCTGGACGCGCAACAGACCAACATGGACGTGATCGCCAACAACCTGGCGAACGTCAGTACCAACGGGTTTAAACGCCAACGTGCGGTATTTGAAGACTTACTGTATCAAACCATGCGCCAGCCGGGTGCCCAGTCCTCTGAACAAACGACGTTGCCGTCGGGTTTACAGATCGGCACCGGCGTGCGGCCTGTGGCCACTGAGCGTCTGCACAGCCAGGGTAACCTCTCGCAGACCAACAACAGCAAAGACGTCGCCATCAAAGGGCAGGGCTATTTTCAGGTGATGTTGCCGGACGGCAGCCAGGCATACACCCGTGATGGTTCATTCCAGATCGATCAGAATGGCCAACTGGTGACGGCCAGCGGCTTCCAGGTACAACCGGCCATCACCATTCCGGCTAATGCGCTGAGTATTACCGTGGGGCGCGACGGCATCGTCAGCGTCACGCAACAGGGGCAGACGGCGGCGCAACAGGTTGGGCAACTGACGCTCACCACCTTTATCAATGACAGCGGTCTGGAAAGCGTGGGTGAGAACCTGTATCAGGAAACCCAAAGCTCAGGGGCACCGAATGAGAGCACGCCGGGCTTGAATGGCGCGGGGCTGTTATATCAAGGCTATGTTGAGACCTCCAACGTGAACGTCGCGGAGGAACTGGTCAACATGATCCAGGTGCAGCGTGCCTATGAAATTAACAGCAAGGCGGTATCGACTTCCGACCAAATGCTGCAAAAACTGACGCAACTGTAAGCGACGCAGGCGCTGATGGCGCCGGGGCGTAGCCTGCTACGCCCGTTGTCACCCCCTCGTAAACAAAGGCGATATTTGTGGTCACCACATTTTTGGCGGCGAACCTGCCGCAGCAAGGAAAACGCGCGCTGGCTGCGATGCTGATGCTCACCCTCGGCGGCTGTGCCTATATTCCCCATAAACCGTTGGTTGAAGGCACCACCTCCGCCCAGCCTGCGCCCGCGAGCGCACCGATGCCGAATGGCGCGATTTTTCAAACGGTGCAACCGATGAATTACGGCTATCAGCCGCTGTTTGAAGATCGCCGTCCGCGCAACATCGGTGACACCTTGACCATCGTGCTGCAAGAAAACGTCAGTGCCAGCAAAAGTTCATCTGCCAACGCCAGCCGTAACGGTAGCAGCAAGTTTGGCGTGGCAACCGCACCGCGCTACCTCGATGGCCTGTTCGGTAACGCGCGCGCTGATATGGAAATGTCCGGTGACAGCAGCTTTGGTGGCAAAGGCGGGGCGAATGCCAATAACACCTTCAACGGCACCATTACCGTTACCGTCAATCAGCTATTGGCTAACGGTAACCTGCATGTCGTCGGGGAAAAACAAATCGCCATTAACCAAGGCACCGAATTTATCCGCTTCTCGGGCGTAGTGAACCCGCGCACCATCAGCGGCAATAACTCGGTGACCTCAACCCAAGTGGCAGACGCACGTATTGAATATGTCGGCAACGGCTACATCAATGAAGCGCAGACCATGGGTTGGTTACAACGCTTTTTCTTAAATATCTCACCGTTCTAAGGATTGACTGATGCTGAAAACTTTACTGATTGCGCTGGCGATGACGGCAGTCAGCTTGCCGGCGGCGGCGGAACGCATCCGCGACCTGGTGACGGTGCAAGGGGTGCGTGATAACGCGCTGATCGGCTACGGGCTGGTGGTGGGGTTGGACGGTTCCGGCGATCAGACCATGCAAACGCCATTCACCACCCAGAGCCTGAGCAATATGCTGTCGCAACTGGGGATCACCGTACCGCCGGGCACCAACATGCAGTTAAAAAATGTGGCTGCGGTGATGGTGACCGCCAAACTGCCGCCGTTCGCGCGCGCCGGGCAGAATATTGATGTGGTGGTGTCGTCAATGGGCAACGCCAAAAGCCTGCGCGGCGGTACGCTGTTAATGACACCGCTGAAAGGGGTGGATAACCAAGTGTATGCGCTGGCGCAAGGTAATGTGCTGGTCGGCGGCGCCGGTGCGGCGGCGGGGGGCAGTAGTGTGCAGGTCAATCAACTGAACGGTGGACGTATCAGCAACGGGGCGGTGATCGAGCGTGAATTGCCCACCACCTTTGGTCAAGGCAATGAGATCAACCTGCAACTGAATGATGACGATTTCACGCTGGCGCAAAAGATCAGTGATGCCATCAACCGCCAGCGCGGGTCGGGCACCGCGACGCCGCTTGATGCGCGCACCATCAATGTGTTGGTGCCCGCGGGCAACAGTTCCCAGGTACGTTTTCTGGCTGAGATTCAAAATATCAACGTCAACGTGGGCGTGATGGATGCCAAGGTGATCATTAATTCGCGGACCGGATCGGTGGTCATGAACCGTAATGTGGTGCTGGATTCTTGTGCGGTAGCGCAAGGTAATCTATCGGTGGTGGTCGATCGCCAAAATACCGTCAGTCAGCCTGATACGCCGTTCGGCGGCGGGCAGACGGTAGTGACGCCTAACACACAGATTTCGTTGCAACAGCAGGGCGGTTCGCTGCAAAAAGTGAATGCCAGTGCCAATCTGAACAATGTGATCCGCGCATTGAACGCGCTGGGTGCGACACCGAACGATCTGATGTCGATTCTGCAGGCCATGCAGAGTGCCGGGTGCTTGCGCGCCAAGTTGGAAATTATCTGATGAACCGCGATGTGATGAGTTTATCCGGCGCGGCGTATGACGCTCAGGCGCTGAACGGGCTGAAAACGGCCGCGGCGGCCGATCCGCACGGCAATGTGAAACAGGTGGCGCAGCAGGTGGAAGGGATGTTCGTACAGATGATGCTGAAAAGCATGCGTGCTGCCCTGCCGCAGGGGGGGGCATTCAGCAGCGATCAGACCCGCTTATACACCTCGCTGTACGATCAGCAAATCGCCCAGCAGATGTCGCAGAAAGGGTTAGGTTTGGCCGACATGATGGTCAAGCAATTGAGCCATACGGTGGCCAGACCCAGTGAAACGGCTGGCACCGTGCCGATGGCGTTGGAGGACTTTTCGCCTACCGCGTTGACGTTCAATAAGGACAGATTGCCAGCGTTGGCGAATCAGGCGTTAGAGCAGAGGGTACGACGTGCGATGCCACAACCGCCGCCTACGTCGTTGCCGTTGAATAACGGTAACTTTGTGGCCCGTTTGTCGATGCCAACGCGGCTCGCCAGCCAACAAAGTGGCATTCCTCATCAGCTTATTATGGCGCAGGCGGCACTGGAGTCGGGTTGGGGGCAGCGCGAGATCCCGACTGCCGAAGGTGCCCCGAGTTATAACCTGTTTGGCATTAAGGCGGGCAGCAACTGGAATGGCCCGGTGACGGAAATCACCACCACCGAGTTCGAACAGGGCGCGGCGAAGAAAATCAAAGCGCGTTTTCGGGTGTATGGTTCTTATGTGGAGGCGATCGCGGATTACGTCAAATTACTGACCAATAACCCGCGTTATGCCAACGTGGCCAGCGCCCGCAGCCCAGAGCAGGCCGCGCATGCGTTGCAACAGGCAGGTTATGCCACCGATCCACAGTATGCCAAGAAACTGATCGGTGTGATCCAACAAATCAAAAATGCGGGTGAGCAGCTAGCAAAAGCCTATACCCACGATTTGAAAGACTTATTCTGATACCTCGCGGGCACGACAGGGTGATGTTCATCGGTCGGGCTATGCCGCGCCCGATGCTGTCAGGCAGGGAGATACCCGTAGTGGCCGGGCACGCCCGGCCTTCGGTACGCCCAGCCAGAATGATATCCACCGGGCGCGGCGTGCCACGCCCCTACGCTGTCAGGCAGGGAGATACCCTGTAGTGGCCGGTCACGCCCGGCCTTCGGCATGCCCAGCTTGGGGCACGGCCGATCAGAATGATATCCACCGGGCGCGGCATGCCACGCCCCTACGGAATCAGGCAAGGTGATACCCCGTAGTGGCCGGGCATGCCCGGCCTTCGGTACGCCCGGCCTTCGGTACGCCCAGCCAGAATGATATCCACCGGGCGCGGCGTGCCACGCCCCTACGGAATCAGGCAAGGTGATACCCCGTAGTGGCCGGGCACGCCCGGCCTTCGGTACGCCCAGCCAGAATGATATCCACCGGGCGCGGCATGCCACGCCCCTACGGAATCAGGCAAGGTGATACCCCGGTAGTGGCCGGGCACGCCCGGCCTTCGGCACGCCCAGCCAGAATGATATCCACCGGGCGCGGCGTGCCACGCCCCTACGGAATCAGGCAAGGTGATAACCCGTAGTGGCCGGGCACGCCCGGCCTTCGGCATGCCACGCCCTGCGATGCCGGACTGGTGTGGTGCGGTCGAACACCCTGCGGCCATAACGAATAACCCGAAATCAATTTTCCCTCAAGTTTTGTGCTTTTGGGTCGATAACCCAGTCAGGCTGAGCGGAGATGTTCAGCAGAATGATGAAACTCTGTGGGCCACCGGCACCGCAGCACAAGGAACCTCTATGTCCAATAGTTTAATCAATACCGCGATGAGTGGTCTGAATGCGGCGCAGGTGGCACTCAGCACCGTCAGTAACAATATCTCCAATTACAACGTTGCCGGTTACAACCGTCAAACGGCGATCCTGGCGCAAAATGGCGGCATGGGCACGATGTCTGGTTTTATCGGTAATGGTGTCACCGTAACTAGCGTTAACCGCGAATATAATCAATTCATTACCAATCAATTACGCGGCGCACAAAGTCAGGCTGGCGCGCACAATGCTTATTATGAAAAAGTGTCGCAAATCGACAATCTATTGGCGGATAAAACCAATACCTTGTCGACCAGCATGCAAGATTTTTTCAGCAACCTGCAAAATCTGGTCAGTAACGCCGGGGATGACGCCTCACGTAACACCGTGTTGGGTAAAGCTAACGGCTTAGTGAACCAGTTTAACAACACCGATAAATATCTGCGCGATATGGAAAGTGGTGTGAACCAGCAGTTGAGCGACAGTGCGGTACAAATCAATAACTACAGCCAGCAAATCGCCAAACTGAACGACGATATTACCCGCCTGCGTGGCAGCGGGGGAGGCGAACCTAATGCCTTATTAGATCAGCGCGATCAATTAGTTACAGAGCTCAATCAGATTGTCGGCGTACAGGTGACACAGCAAGACGGTGATGCTTACACCGTCTCTTTTGCCAACGGTTTGACGCTGGTGCAGGGCAACAATGCGTATCAGGTGGAGGCCGTACCGTCCAGCCAAGATCCGTCGCGTCTTACCTTGGGCTATAACCGTGGCAACGGTGCCAGTGAAATCCCGGAAGGGCAAATCACCAGCGGCAGCGTCAGCGGTGTATTGAAATTCCGCAGCGAATCACTGGACAGCGCACGTAACCAGTTGGGTCAGATCGCTTTGGCAATTGCGGATAATTTCAACCAACAGCACCGTGACGGGTTTGACATTAACGGTGAGGCGGGCGGCGATTTCTTCAGCTTTAGCGGTGGGCGAGTGGTCGATAACACCCGCAACACCGGCGATGCCACCTTGAGCGTTTCCTACACCGATACCGGCAAAGTGAAAGCCAGCGATTACCGGGTGGAGTTTGACGGCAGCAACTGGCAGGTCACCCGCCTGTCGGATAACACCAAAGTCACGGCGACGGCGGGTACGGATGCCGCAGGTAAACCTACGCTGGAGTTTGAGGGCTTGCAGGTCAGCATTGACGGCAACGCACAAAAAAATGACAGCTTCACGGTCAAGCCGGTCAGCGACGTTGCGGGTAGCTTGAAGGTTGCGATCTCAGACGCAGGGAAAATTGCCGCCGCCGGCAGTGAAGATGGCGGGCGTGGTGATAACGACAACGCGAAAAAATTGCTCGATCTACAAACCCAAAAACTGGTCGACGGCAAAGCAACCTTGACCGGCGCGTATGCCAGCCTGGTCAGTAATGTTGGCAATCAGACCGCTACCGCGAAAGGCAACAGCACCGCGCAGAATAATATCGTTAAACAGCTGACCGTTCAGCAGCAGTCGATTTCTGGCGTTAATCTGGATGAAGAATACGGTGAACTGCTGCGTTTTCAGCAGTATTACATGGCCAATGCACAGGTTATTCAGACTGCCAGTTCGCTGTTCGACGCGATACTGTCCATCCGCTGAGACGATAAGGAGCCCACACCATGCGTATGAGCACCAGCATGATGTACCAACAAAATATGAACGGCCTTACTGATAATCAGTCGTTGTGGATGAAATCGGCACAACAGCTATCCAGCGGGAAAAAAGTGCTGACCCCGTCGGACGATCCGTTAGCGGCTTCGCAGGCGATTATGGTTTCACAGGCGCAGGCGGAAAACAGTCAATATGCGTTGGCGCGTACCTTTGCCCGCCAGAGCGTCTCGATGGAAGAAACTGTGTTATCTAACGTCACCAGCGGCATCAAGGATATGAAAGCCCTGATCGTTAATGCCGGTGACGGCACGCTGAGTGATAACGACCGCGAATCGTTGGCGACCCAGTTACAAGGCATGAAAGATCAATTGCTGAGTCAGGCTAATAGCACCGACGGTAATGGTCGTTATATGTTTGCCGGTTTTAAAAACGATCGGCCGCCGTTTGAACAACAAGCCGACGGTTCGGTGAGTTATCAGGGCGGTTCGCAGCCGATTGAGCAGAAGGTCGACTCAAACCGTACCATGACCGTCGGCCATACCGGTGATGCGATCTTTATGTCGCTGACCAGCAATCCGAAACCCGAGCCAGACGGCAGCACCCCGGTTGCCAACGTGTTCGACAGCATTGATATGGCGTTGGATGCGTTGAAAACGCCATTACAGGGGGCCGATGATGCCACGCGCGAACAGGTAACGGCAGCGTTAGATAAAGCGAATCGAGGTTTGGATAACTCATACAATAACGTGTTGAGCGTGCGTGCAGAGTTAGGCACCCAGTTGCAGGAAATGGACACGCTAGATGCCATTGGCAAAGACCGTGATATGACCAATCAGGCGCAGTTGAGCGCATTGGTGGACGTTGACGTGGTTGAGGCGATTTCATCTTACTTTATGCAACAGGCGGCGCTGCAGGCGTCTTACAAAACTTTTAGCGATATGCAGGGGATGTCGCTGTTTCAAATGAATCGTTAATCGATGTTCTATCCTGTCGTGCCAGCACGACAGGCTCCTTTTGGTGTACTGAGAGGACGCTGTCGGCGAGCCAGCCGTACAGGGAATGCTCTAACCGGGTACACTCTTTGGCTCGTCACTCTTTCTTCCACTAAGGTTTTGAGTGACGGGCATTTTTTATATCCCCAATAAATGATTCTGGCTTACCCGATACGGCTAAGCATGATGCCCACCGGGCGCGGCGTGCCATGCCCCTACGGTGTCAGGTAAGGTGATAACCTGTTGCGGCCGGGCAGGGTGTTAATCCGTAATGGCCGCGCATGCCCGGCCAGAATGATGCCCACCGGGCGCGGCGTGCCACGCCCCTACGGAGTCAGGCAGGTGATAACCTATTGCGGCCGGGCGGGGTGTTCCCCGTAGTGGCCGCGCATGCCCGGCCAGAATGATGCCCATCGGGCGCGGCGTGCCACGCCCCTACGGTGTCAGGCAAGGTGATAACCTGATGCGGCCGGGCATGCCCGGCCAGAATGATGCCCATTGGGCGCGGCGTGCCACGCCCCTACGGCGTTAGGCAAGGTGATAACCTGTTGCGGCTGGGCAAGGTGTTAATCCGTAGTGGCCGGGCATGCCCGGCCTGGGTGGCGCACATGCCCGCCTATTCGTCTACTAAACATCCCCACAAAACCCTTATGTTTAGTAAACACAGCAACCCCGGCTTGATGATTTTCACAAAACCGCCATTAGGCTGGTCTGGTGATGTCGCAGAAGCTTGCTTACCCCCATTTTCCCTTATAAATTGCTCGATATTGACACGGTCGAACGGCATAAAAAGGTCGCGCGGTGATTCATCGGCAACATGAGGATGAGTAACATGGCAAATATTCGCGACGTTGCGCAATTAGCGGGGGTCTCGATTAGCAGCGTTTCGAATGTGCTGAATAATCGAATTCATCAGATGAGCAATGACACCCGAATTCGTATCGAGCAGGCCATACGCGAACTCAATTATCATCCTGTTCGTGCAAACCGGACCTCAGAAAAAACAAAATCGGAAAGAGAGCGCATCATTGGGCTATTGGTGCCATCTATTGTTAATCCGAGTTTTGCGGCTCTGGCTAATGAGGTGGAGCTATCTGCCAAGCAATACCGCTATCGCGTGTTGCTGAGTTCCACCCATCGTCAAGACGATGAAGAACGTGCATTCATTGCCGATATGTTCTCGCATGACGTTCGCGGCATTATCGTGGCAGCCAGCGATGTGAGAAAGACCCATTTTGTGGCGGCGGCAGAACGCGGCATGATGATCGTCAGTTACGACAATCGGTTGTCAGAACGGATTAACGCAGAAGCGGCGTTGTTCGACAGTGTGTCGATGGATAACGTCGAAGCGGGCAGGCTGGCCGCACAACATCTGGTTGATCGCGGTTGTCAGCATATTGTCTTTGTTACTGAGTCATCCTTGACGCTAAGCCGCAGCCATAAAATTGACGGCTTTCTTACGGTACTTAGGAACCATCGGTTGTTAGGGCGGCAACCGATCATCGAAGGTCAGGCCAGCAGTGAGTATGGTGATAGCGAAATGATTGAACTTGGGCTGGCGCTGGCCACGACAGTGCTGGCGATGACTCCGCGCCCTGATGGCATCGTGGCGATCAATGATGCGCTTGGCATGGGGTTACTGCTTGGGTTGCGTACCGCAGGTGTTGATGTGCCTAAAGATGTGTCCGTTGTTGGTATCGATAATATCTCGATGGGGGCGCTGGCCAGGCCGAGTCTGACGTCGGTTATGCCGCCATTGGCAGAAATGGCACAACTGATGGTCGAGCGCCTGATTAAACGGATGGATGATGCCACGTTAAAACCTGAAGAGTATCTCTTTCCGCCGTCGTTAGTATGTCGCCAGTCGGTCAGGGCGGAGCATATCGAGCAAGAGTGATAGTGAATCCTCCGTGCGGTGTTACCGTGCCAGCGCGCAAAGGAATCTCTGAATAATAACAAACCACAGTACTGTTTTAACCGGCTTAATAGGTTGTAGCGCAGGATATTCATTACGTCATTCGTATTGATAAAATACGATGAATTAATCCTGCCATCGATTAATAGATAATAATAGTTTCAAGTTCCGATCTTTAGTTGATTAACCAACATCCCTGATGTCTGGGCGGGCTATCACGTTTTTTTGTGGCCTGATATTATTAATGATAATTAAGTGGTCAATAATGAAAAATAGAACAGTGCAAGATATTGAGCGCAGTGCGATTAAGAAGCTCACGATAAACATCGTGCCTATTATGATTCTTCTGTATTTTCTGGCGTTTCTCGATCGTAATAATATGGCTTACGCGGCGATGGCGCTAGAAGACAGTTTGGGATTAACTGCATCGGCATTTGGTTTTGCGTCCGGGATATTTTTCATCGGTTACTTTATGTTTGAAGTGCCGAGTAATGCGGGCACCATCAAGTTTGGCCCCCGGCTGTGGTTTGCCCGCATACTTATTTCATGGGGGATCTTCGCAACCCTGCTTGGCTTTGTCAGAACACCGATGGAATTATACATTTGCCGCTTTATGTTAGGGGTTTGTGAAGCCGGCTTTTTCCCCTCTGTAGTGTATTACTTTACGGTGTTTTTCCCAGAGAAGTATCGCACAAAAATATTGGGGTTGTTTATTATCGTACAACCGCTATCTAACGCCATTGGTTCACCTATTTCTGGCTTAATATTAGATATACAGGACGGATGGTTTGGTTTAGAGGCCTGGCAACTGCTGTTTATTATTGAAGGGATCCCGCCGATTATTATCGGCTTGTTTATTCCTTTTATTATTAAAAATTCGCCCAAAGATGTGCACTATCTGGATGTCGAAGAAAAAGCCTGGCTAATGAGCAGTACCGAACGGACAAAGTCCGGCTCTAAAATAACCCTAGCGGATTTTTTTAGCGGGATAAAAAACAGAAAATATCTCCTCTATGCACTGCTTAATTTCGGCATGGTCTGCGGTATTTATGGTTTTGGTATGTGGTTGCCTTCTATTCTTACCTCAATTTCGGGTGATGATATCTTCAAGGTAAGCCTGCTGGCCTTGATCCCTTACGGATTGGCAGCGTTGTTAATTTATCCCTGGAGTGTTTGGGCCAGCAAAACCAAAAAAATAGCGCTGTTTGCGGGGATCAGCATGGCCGTTGCGGCGGTGGGATTAGCCGGGGCGGTGATCTTCTTTCACTATAACCTGTTTGTTGCCGTTTCTTTTTTATGTATTGCGTCGATAGGTATTTATACCGCGGTGCCGCCGTTTTTATCAATGCCCGCCAATATTTCAGCCGGCGCGTCGGCGGCGGCGGGATTGGCGGTGGTGAGTTGCATCGGCAATGTTGGCGGATTTGTCGCCCCTTATGCCGTCGGGTTGCTTAAGGATCTCAGCGGTAGCGATATTCCGGGGCTTATCTTTTTGTCTTTATGTTTACTGATAACCGGGGTGATCTGCATTTTTTATTGTGCCAAACAGCGAGAAGGCATCATCAACGCCTAATGGCGTTACGTTAACAATCATTTTAGAGGCATAAATATGGGCAATCTTACGGGTAAAAAAGTTTTCATTACCGGCGCAGAGCAGGGGATCGGTAAAACCACGGCGGAATATCTGATTAAAGCCGGCTGCGATATTTATATCCACTATTTTAGCGGTGAAGAGGGCCCCAAAACGTTAGTGAGTCAGGCGCAGGCATTGGGGCAAAGAGCGGCGTACGGTTATGCCGATCTGACGCAGGCCGCAGACGCCGAGCAGTGCGTGGCGGCGGCTGGCGAATTTTTAGGGGGGATTGATATTCTGATTAATAACGTCGGGGGAATTATCGCCCGGAAATGGTTAGGGGAGATCGACAGCCAATTCTGGCAGACGGTCATCGACGTGAATATGACCACCATGTTGAACGTGACGCAGAGTGCATTGCCGTGGTTAAAATCGGCACCGAACGGCGCCAGTATTGTTAATTTGGCCTCGCTGGCCGGCCGGTCTGGCGGCCATTCGGGATCACTCGCTTACTCGACAACCAAAGGCGCGGTGCTAACCTGGACACGCTCATTGGCGGCAGAGTTGGGGTCTTGTGGCATTAGGGTGAATGCGGTGGCGCCGGGGTTGATCCTCGGGACACGTTTTCACAACCAACACACCACCAAAGCCTCCGCTGAGGAAACCATTCATGGCATTCCATTGGGCAGGGCGGGCACTCCCGATGATGTTGCACGCGTTATCACCTTCCTGGCGGCAGAATATGATGGTTTTGTCAGTGGGGCGACTATTGATGTGAATGGCGGCATTTACCGTATGTAATCTGCCGGCATGGCTAGGGAGTACCGTATGATAAAATCTGATATTACCCACCCGGAGCTGTTAAGCGCATTGGCGAAGTGCGGGCATAAAACGCAACTGTTAATTGCCGACAGCAATTATTCTTTTGTCACCCATGCGCCACGCAACGCGGTGCGGATTTATTTGAATTTCGCGCCAGGTATGTTGGCTGCACCCTGCATATTACAAAAGTTGTTATTGTGCATTAATGTGGAGAGCGCGACATTAATGTGTTCTCCCGATGATTTTCACAACGGTATTGAACAGGAATATCAAAAACTGTTGCCGGAAACATGTGCAGTGCATCATTTACCGCGTGAAGCGTTCTATGCGCAGGTGAAATCAGACAGTACGTTACTGGTTATCGCATCCGGTGAACAGCGGCGTTACGCCAATTTATTGTTGACGGTGGGAACGGTCGGTTAATCTGAGCAGGCCAATCACATCCCGAACGGCATGCAATAATGATGAGCGGCGGTACCGCGTTTTAGCGCGTCATACCGCTCATCACATCGGCTAACCGATTAAAGACCTCGCCGAACAGATGTTCGCAGAACGGCGCCAGCATGGGCATCATCATGCCAAGCGTCAGAATGCCGACGGTCATGGTCACCGGGAAGCCGATAACAAACACCGACAGTTGCGGCGTAACGCGGTTGAGCAAGCCTAACGACAGGTTAAGCGTTAATAACAGACAAATCAGTGGCAGTGCCAACATCAATCCGTTGATAAAAATCAGCGATCCGGCCTGGGTCAAAGCTAAAAAGCCATTGCCGTTTAGCGGTTGTGTCTGGATTGGCAGGGTGTGGAAGCTGTCAGCCAACAGCGAAATCAGCCACAGATGGCCATCAAACGCCAGGAACAGTAACATCGCCAGCAAGTTCAGTAAGCGAGCCAGCACCGGCATGTTTGGCCCACCGGACGGATCAAAAAAAGTGGCGAACGACAGACCCATCTGCATACCGATCACTTCTCCAGCGGTGCGCACGGCGGCAAAGGCGAACTGCATGGTTAACCCCAGCGCGACGCCAATCAAAATTTGCTGGATGGCCAGCCACAAACCGCTGACGGAGAAAATAGCCACCGTGTTGGCTGGCAGGGTGGGGGCGATCAGCAGAACGATTAAGCCACTGAGGCCAATATTCACCTTTTTACTGATTTGTTTTTCGCTAAATACCGGCGCGGTCGCCATCAAGGCCAAGACGCGCAGCAACGGCCAAAAATAGTGGCTGAGCCAAACGCTGATTTGTCCGCTGTCGAAGGTGAGCATGGTTAGCCAATCAGGTTGGGCAGGTTGCTGAATAACATGCGCATGTAATCCAGCAGCAGATTGAGCATCCACGGCCCGGCGATCACGATAGTCGCGAATACCGCCAGAATTTTGGGGATGAACGACAGCGTCATTTCGTTAATCTGCGTGGCGGCCTGCAGCAAACTGACCACCAAACCGCTGATCAAGGCGGCCAATAACAGCGGTGCGGCCAGCGCCAGCGCGACCTTCATCGCTTCGACGCCGAGCGCCATGACGGATTCAGGTGTCATCGGGTTTCCTCATTAGCCTTGCGGTTCGGGAAGATTGCGCCGCACGGTGCCATTAGCGCAATCCTGCTGTTTTTAGCTGTAAAAACTCTGCGCCAGTGAGCCGAGTAACAGTTGCCAACCATCGACCAACACGAACAGCATCAACTTGAACGGTAGCGAGATGGTTGCCGGCGGCACCATCATCATCCCCAACGCCATCAGCACACTGGCCACCACTAAATCGATAATCAAGAACGGAATAAATACCGTAAAACCAATTTGGAACGCGGTCTTTAATTCGCTGGTGACGTAGGCGGGCAATAAAATACGCATCGGTACCGCTTCCGGCCCGGCCAGCGGTGGTTGGTTCGCTAACCGTGCATATAACGCCAAATCGGATTCGCGCGTTTGGCGCAGCATAAATTCGCGCAGCGGTTGCGCGCCTTTATCGATCGCCAGTTCCATACTGATTTTATCCTGGCTGAAGGGCAGATAAGCCTCTTGATACACCTTATCGAACACCGGTGACATGATGAAAAAGGTCAAAAACAGTGCCAAACCTAACATCACCTGATTCGGCGGTGCTGACGGCGTACCAAGGGCGTTGCGCAGCAGGCCGAGCACAATGATGATGCGCGTAAAGCTGGTCATCATCAGCAACATGGCGGGCAAGAAACTCAACGAAGTGAGCAATACCAGCGTTTGCACCGGTAGCGACCAGCTTTGTCCCCCTCCCGGCAACGGTTGGCTGACGAGCCCCGGCAATTGCGCCAGCGCAGCGGGGCTGATTAACAGCAATAGGGCGGCAACGGCGCTGCCGACAGCGCGGTGAATCGATCGCGCTGGGGCGGGAAAACGTACGTTCGTCGCGGAGATGGACGGTTGACTAAGGTTCATGCCGATTTTTCCGGGCGCTTCAATACTTTTTGCATCAGTTGGCGAAAATCTGCCGTGGGTGGCGTTTTGGCTGCATCGTCTTGGGCGGGCGGCGCGCTTAACGTGTGCAATGGGGTAATGTGCTGAGCGGTGACGCCAAGCACTAACCAGGTGTTGTCCACTTCAACCACCACGACGCGTTCGCGTTGGCCAACCTGACAACTGGCACGCACGTTGAGCAGCGCGTTGTTGCGGGTTTGCGGTGCGAACCCCAGCCGGCGAAACAGCCAACCGGCCAGTAAGATCAGCAGTAAAACGCTGCCTAGCGCACTGCTCACCTGGGTTAACACCGAACCGGCCGGCAGTGCCGGCGCGGAGGCGGGGGCGGTGGTATGCGTTTGTACGCTGGCGTTGTTGCTCATCAGCGGCTCAGGCGGCGCATACGCTCAGAGGGCGTAATGATGTCAGTGATGCGCACGCCGAATTTGTCGGCGACCACCACCACTTCACCCTGTGCAATCAGGTAACCGTTAATCAAAATATCCAACGGTTCGCCAGCCAGCCCATCCAGCGCCACCACCGAGCCTTGCGACAGGCGCAGTAACTCTTTGATGGTCATCTTGGTGCGGCCCAGCTCCACCGTCAGTTTGACCGGAATATCGAGGATCAGATCGATATCCTGCAGACTGCCAATGGCATCCTGTGCTTCCAATGTCTTGAATACGCCATCGGTGCTGGCGGTTGATTTCTCTGACGATTGCTGTTCGTTAAACGCATCAGCCCACAGATCGTCTACGGATTCCTTTCCTTCGCCAGACGGTTGCTTAGGATCACTCATTGGGCTGTTCCTCACTCAGAGCATTCAAAATAGGGTTAATTAAATGTTCAACACGCAGGGCATATTGCCCGTTCAGGGTGCCGTATTGGCTGGTCAGCACCGGTACACCGTCAACGTGCGCGATCAGGCGTTCCGGCTTATCGATGGGCAGTACATCGCCCGGTTGGAGCTTCAGCACCTTCGATAGCCGCATCGGAATATCGACAAAGTTGGCAATCAGCTCCAGCTCGGAGTGCTGTACCTGTTTCACTAAGGTTTCGCGCCATTGGCTGTCTTCCTGCCGGGAGTTTTCCAGCGGCGGGTTGGTCAGCAACTCGCGCAGCGGCTCGATCATGGCAAAAGGAATACAAATATTAAATTCGCCGGTCAGTGCGCCAATTTCAACTTGGAAAGGCGTCGTGACGACGATGTCGTTAGGTGAGGTGGTGATATTGGTGAATTTCACCTGCATCTCGGCACGCACATATTCGACATTGATCTTGTAGATGGCGCTCCAGGCATCGCCGTAGGCATCTAACGCCAGACGTAACATCCGTTTGATCACCCGTTGCTCCGTCGGGGTAAACTCACGGCCTTCCACTTTGGTCGGGAAGCGGCCATCACCGCCGAACAGGTTATCTACCGCAATGAACACCAGACTGGGGGCGAAGACAAACAGTGCGGTGCCGCGCAGCGGATTCAGATGGACCAGGTTAAGGTTGGTGGGCACCGGCAGGTTACGGGCGAACTCATGGTACGGCTGGATCTTGATCGGGCCGACGGTGATATCCGGGCTGCGACGCAGCAGGTTGAATAATCCCATGCGGAACTGCCGGGCAAAACGCTCGTTGATAATTTCCAGCGCGTGCAGACGTTCACGCACCACGCGGCGCTGGGTGGTGGGATCGTAAGGTTTTACCTCGTTCTCATTACCCACGATGGCCGCAGGTTCATCACCTGAGCTGTCGCCGTTGAGCAAGGCGTCGATCTCTGCCTGTGAAAGAATACTGTCACCCATGGGTCGTTACCGCAGTATGAAGGCGGTGAACAGCACATCGCTGACCACCTGCTTCGGTTGGCCTTTAACCAGTGGCGGACTGAGCACGTCCTTGATCTGCGCCACCAGTTGCTGTTTTCCTGATTCGCCAGCCAACTGCGCTGCTTCCTGACGGGAGAGCAGCATCAAGAGACGGCTACGCACTTCCGGCAAAAAGTCATTCAGTTGGCGACGTGTTGCTTCATCGGGCAAGCGCAGCGTCAGGCCGATGTACAACACACGGTCGGGGTTGTTGTCTGGCGTGACCAGATTAACGGTGAAGGTATCCAGCGGCATGAAAACCGGTGCCGCTGGCGGTTGTGGTTTGTCAGCGGCGGCGGTACTGCCGTCTTTTTGTTGTAGCAGCCACCAACTGTAACCCGCCGCGCCACAGGCAGCGACGGTCATCAACAGCAGCAAGATAACCAGTAACGGACGTTTCTTCGGAGCTGTTGGAAGAGGGTTCTGAGACATTACGTAATCACATTCCTGTTATTAACACGGGGAAGCTCACCCGTGAGATAGCCGACCTATTTCATGCCGTTTTATACGGCTTACCCGCAGCCGCCTTGATTCAGCACGAATTATTTTGGCCATCGTCCCCAAATCACCAAGGGGGGATAAACGATGGGTATATTATCCCGTCTATTTCAGCCTGCAATGGTCTGAATAGACGGGAAAAAGCCGTTCAGCTTCGGCGTTAACCGCGATTCAGGCGAAAATATCCACACCGTCGACGGCGCGCGCCATGGCTTGTAAGCGGGGTGGGGCCAGCACGCTGTCGGCCGGTGTTTCACTCCCGCCATGCTGGTCACGATAAGATGATTGCCCTTGGCCGTTAGACGCGTGTTGCTGTGTCTGCTGCGGCATGGATTCACTGCCGACGCTGCTTTGCCCCAGATTGATGCCGCTTTCCGCCAGCGCGTGACGCAAATGTGGCATCGATGCCTCTACTGCGGCACGTACCTGCCCCTGCGCCGAAGCAATGTGCAATTGCGCCTGGTTATCATCGAGCTTCAGGGTAATCTGCAAGGCGCCCAGCTCTTGCGGATGCAGGCGTAACTCGGCGGTTTGTTGCCCATGGCGATGGAACATCAGCACTTGCTGGCTGAGTGCCTGCTGCCATTCCGGGCTGCCCAATGAGGCATTTAGCAGCGGTGCCGGGGGCGGATTAACCACGCTGCCAGACGGCGGCGGGGCGATTACCGGGCTGGAAACCGGAGGAGCTACCCCCTGTGGTGGCGTGGGTTGGGTGAGCAAACCGGGGTCTTGAGCTCGTATTGAGTCAGCCTGAATCATCGGTTCAGCGGTGTTTGTTGATGGGGGAAGTGCCGGAGAGGTTGCGCTATTCAACGTTTTTTCTGGCGCACGCGCGGTGGCAGCCGTGCTGCGTTCGGCTACCCGTTCAGTCTGGGTATTCAGGCTGCTCAGTAGATGACCTGCCGTGGTCAACGTGGGTTGTTCAGTGCCCGGTTGCGGTTCGGCAGGCAATACGCCCGCCTTTGGCTGCGCGGGTGACGGCATGGTCAGCGGTAACATAGCGAATAACGCTTGCAGGGTGTCGACATCCAAGGCTTCGTGTGTTTTATCCAGCGCGTCCTGGTCAGTTGGCTGCGTTGGCCTCTCGCCGTCGGCGAGGGGGGCTATCAGCGGAGCGCGTTCACCGGAAGGCAGCTGTTCTGCCGGTTCCGCCAGAGCGGCCAACAGGGCATCACGCGAATGATGGCCGGATACCGTGGCAGGCTGCGCCGCGTCATCGAGGGGCGGCAACGTCAGTTTAGCCGCGTCTTTGCCGGGGGCTAACAGGCGTGCGCCAAACAGTTGGTTAAAGGCCGAGGATAACGCCGTTTCATCCAATGCGAGATCGGCCTCCCGCAGCGTGGTGGGCGTATCATGAGGCGATGTCAGGCCCGGTAACAGGGTCAGATTCATGGGTTGATATTCCTTTGTGAACGACGTTGAGCGAACTCATCCATCAGTTTTTGATCCCGCTTGTTTTCCCGTAACTGTTCGGCATTCAGCGCGCGCGTTTGCAGCGTTTCGAAGGCATTCAGACGTTGCTGCTTGTCTTGCCATTGGCGCATCGCCTGTTCAACCTTTTGGCTCCATTGCTGCAACTGCTGTTGGTGCTGGCTGATAGCCTGCTCCAAGGTGCCAATGAACTGCTGATAGTTTTGCCAACGGGCAGAGCCCATGCCGCTGCTTAAGGACGCATTGAGTTTCTGGCGATATTCATCCTGATAATTCAGCAACATCGAAAGTTGTTGTTCTGCCGCCTGCTGCGCCTTGCGCACCTGCCCGAGCTGTTGCGTGGCCTGTTCTACGGCATCCTGCGCCAAATTGCGCAAGGTAATCAGCGGTGTTGAGGGTTGCATAGTGCTAAGGCCTCCACGACGTTAAACAATTAATTGCCGTAACTGTTGGCAGGCTTCGTCATACCCGCTGCGCTCAAAGATGCCCTGTTGCAGATAGGCTTCCATCTGCGGATACAGCGACAGGGCTTTATCTAACAGCGGATCGCTACCGGCGGCATAGGCGCCCACGCTGATCAAATCGCGGTTGCGTTGATAGCTGGCCAACATTTGTTTGAAATTTCGCACCCGGCGATAATGATCGTCGTCGATCAAGGCCGTCATCGCGCGGCTGATCGAGGCTTCAATATCAATCGCTGGGTAGTGCCCCGCTTCGGCCAGACGGCGCGACAACACCACATGGCCGTCAAGGATGGCGCGCGCGGAATCGGCGATCGGATCCTGTTGGTCATCGCCTTCGGTCAATACCGTATAAAACGCAGTGATGGATCCGCCGCCGCTGATCCCGTTCCCGGCGCGTTCCACTAACGCAGGCAGTTT
This sequence comes from Serratia sp. NPDC078593, assembly GCF_050268245.1. Classification (NCBI taxonomy): domain Bacteria; kingdom Pseudomonadati; phylum Pseudomonadota; class Gammaproteobacteria; order Enterobacterales; family Yersiniaceae; genus Serratia; species Serratia sp. NPDC078593. Next base: position 194,499 of record NZ_JBNNGK010000003.1, read on the forward strand.
GGCAAACACCGAGGGCGGATAGCCTTTCGTCGCGGGTGGCTCACCGATTGCTAAGGCAATTTCGCGCTGCGCCATGGCATAGCGGGTGAGGGAATCCATGATTAACAGCACATGTTGCCCGCGATCGCGAAAGTCTTCGGCAATGCGGGTCGCGTAGGCGGCACCCTGCATACGTAACAGCGGCGAGACATCGGCCGGTGCGGCGATCACCACCGAACGGGCGCGGCCTTCCGCGCCGAGAATGTTCTCGATAAAATCTTTGACTTCACGCCCGCGCTCGCCAATCAAACCCACAACGATGACATCGGCCTGGGTATAGCGTGCCATCATGCCGAGTAACACACTTTTGCCGACGCCGGAACCGGCAAACAGCCCCATACGTTGACCGCGGCCAACCGTCAGCAAGCCATTTATGGTTCGCACGCCGACGTCCAATACCTGTTCAATCGGCGTACGCTGTAATGGGTTAAAGGGGGCGGTGATCAGCGGAGCGCGGTAGCCAGTTTCTGGCGCGGGCAAGCCGTCGAGCGGTTTAGCACTGCCGTCGAGCACCCGGCCGAGCAACGCCGGCCCGAGCGGGAGCTGTTTGCTGGCGCTTTGCCCCTCGGGTGACATGCGCGCATAAACCCGTGCACCGGGCACGATGCCCTCCACGTCTTCTAATGGCATCAGAAACAGGTGCTGGCCGTTAAAGCCGACCACTTCGCTCTCTACTTCCTGCACGTCGCCGGCATCCAGCCGTTCGATCAGGCAGGTTGCGCCGATAGGCAGTTGCAGGCCGGTGGCCTCCAGTACCAGACCGGTGGCGCGCGTCAGGCGACCATAGCGGCGCACCGTCGGCGTATGGGTGATCCGTTCTTCCAGCGTATCCAATGCGGTCAGCCAGCGGTTGAGGCGAGGGGTCATCATAGGTCTCCAGGTGCTGCCAGACGGCACAGTTCATGCCAGCGTGTCGCCAGGCTGGCATCAAGATCGCCTTCTTCGGCACTGACTTTGCATCCGCCGGGGTGCAATTGCCCGTCGGCCAACAACCGCCAACCATGCAAGCTCAGCGTAACGCCCAACTGCTGTTCTACGCGCGGGTAGTCGTCCGGGTGGACGCGTAGCTGGGGTTTGCCGCTAAACATTGGTTCTTGTTGAATCAACTGCTGAATTTGCGCCAACAGGGCAGTGCCATCACACACCGGTGGCTGGCCGATCACCTGCTTGGCGGCGGTTAACGCTAACTGCATCAGACGCGATGCAATCACGCTATCCAAGGCATCCAGCGTGTGCTGGAATTCGCTCACCATGCTTTGCCAGTGTTCCGTCAGCGGTTGTTGCTGTTGTTGCCCTTGCAGAATGCCTTGCTGGCGGCCTTCCTCCAGACCGGCTTGAAAACCGGCCTCATAGCCTTTTTGTTGTCCTTCTGCGTAACCTAACTGCTGACCCTGTTGCTGACCCTGTTGCTGAGCCTGGAGACGCAGCACCTCTCTGTGCTGCTGTTCGTTGGCGCCTTCGTCAACCGGCAAGGCCTCCCGTTCCGGCTCCGGGAGCGGTTCGGTTTCCGGCGCAGGTGCGGCCAAATCGTTTAGTGCCCAGGGTTGCCAAGGCAGCGCGTTAATGCGATCAGACATAGGTGTCCTCGCCACCGCCGATAATCATTTCGCCACTCTCCGCCAGACGACGGACGATCAACAGAATGGCTTTCTGCTCGTTTTCCACTTGCGACATGCGTACTGGGCCACGGTTGGCCAGATCGTCGCGCAGGATATCGGCCGCGCGCTGCGACATGTTGCGCAGGAATTTCTCGCGCAGCGGTTGTTCTGCCCCTTTCAAGGCGATCAACAACGATTCGCCTTCCACTTCCTGCAACAAACGCTGGATGCTGCGATCGTCGACCTCGACCAGATTTTCGAACAGGAACATCTCGTCGATGATCTTCTGCGCCAATTCGCCATCGTATTCGCGCATGGCATCGATAACCGCTTCTTCCTGCTGCGTTTTCATCAGGTTGATGATCTCGGCGGCGGTGCGTACGCCTCCCATTTTGCTGCGTTTGAGATTCTGACCGTCGAGCAGGTTGTTCAGCACTTCGGTGAGTTCCGCCAACGCGGCCGGTTGCACACCGCCGAAAGTGGCGATACGCAGCATCACGTCATTACGCAAGCGCTCGTCGAACAACGCCAGAATATCGGCAGCCTGACCCCGTTTGAGATGCACCAGAATGGTCGCGATGATCTGCGGGTGTTCATCGCGGATCAGATCGGCGGCACTTTGCGGCTCCATAAAGTTGAGGGTTTCCATGCCGGTGGTGGTTTCGCGTGATTCGAGAATATCCTCCAGCAGGCTGGCGGCACGCTCTTCACCTAAGGCTTTCACCAATACCGAGCGCAGATAATCACTGGCATTCACGCTGAGTGCCGCGAACTGTTCGGCATCGTCTTCGAACTCGCGCAAAATTTCGCCCAGTTGCTTATGCGATACCTGCCGCATACCAGCCATGGTGCCGCTGAGCTGTTGCACTTCACGTGAGGAGAGATGTTTGAACACCTCCGCCGCGCGATCTTCACCCAGCGTCATCAGCAAAATGGCGCTTTTTTCTGTACCTGTCAGACTCATAGTTCGTTACTCATCCATTGACGGATTACCAAGGCGACCACGCGCGGGTCTTTATCCGCCAGTTCGCGGATCCGCTGGCTTTGGACTTCAGCGCTGACGCGCTGCTGTGACCGTTTATGCTGCACCAACTCGTCGTTAGTGGGTTTGTTGACATCGGCCGGGCGGGCGGCTGGCGCATTGGCTGCGGCGATAGCGGCCTGCTGCGCCGCCTGACGTTGCTGTAACTGAGGGCGAACCAGTTTGCGCCACAGCAACCACGCCACCAAGAGCACCAACAGATAACGGCCCGCGTTAAACAATTGATCGAAGAAGGTTTGCGACTGCCAGAACGGCAGGGCACCTGCGGTCATTTCCACGTCGGTAAACGGCGAGTTGACGACGTTTAGCGTGTCGCCACGTTCGCTGGAGTAACCCATCGCTTCACGCACCAGCGACTCGATTTGTGCCAGCTGTTGTTTGCTCATCAATACCGGCTTACCGTCTTTATCGGTACCCAGCGTATTGAGTACCACGGCGACCGACAGCCGCTGCACCGCGCCCGATTTGTGTTGGGTATGGCGAATGGTGCGATCCACTTCATAGTTAGTGGTTTCATCACGACGGCTGTTTTGCGGCACGTTGCTGTTTTTAGCGGTGTTCTGCGGATTATTTGGCGTAGCGTTATTTGCCGCTTTTGCCTCAGCATTCGCCGGTGGTGTTTCGATCGGGGCGGTTGGCGCAGCGCTTGGTTGGTTCGACAGAGCACCTGGCACGCCGCCGACCGGCAGGCCACCAATTTGATCGCTCTGACTCAACTGCCGTGAACGAATGGCGGCTTTTTCCGGCGTTGGATTCGGCTGGTACTGTTCGTCAGTTTGCTCGCGGGTAGAGAAATCAATCTGTGCGGTGACTTGCGCCCGTACGTTAGCGCTGCCCACCAACGGTGCCAGAATGGCTTCGATCCGGCGTTGATAACGGTTTTCTACCTCGTTGGCGTATTTTAATTGTGCTGCGTTCAGATCGCGCCCGGTGCCATCAGATTGCGTTAGCAGACGGCCAGCCTGATCGACCACCGTGACATTACCGGGCGGCAAACCGGCGACGCTGCTGGACACCATATACACGATAGCGTTGATTTGGCCGTCATCAAGGGCTCGCCCCGGTTGCAGACTCAAGGTGACCGAAGCAGACGGGGATTTTTGCTCACGGACAAACAATGACGGCTTTGGCAGCGCCAAATGGACGCGGGCATTTTGAACCGGGCCGAGTGATTCGATAGTGCGTGACAGTTCTCCTTCCAACGCGCGCTGATAGTTTATCTGCTCGCTGAACTGGCTGATGCCAAACTTTTCCTGATCCAGCAGTTCAAACCCTACTGCGCCGCCTTTTGGCAAGCCGACCTGTGCCAGGCGCAGCCGGGTTTCATGCACTTTTTCTGCTGGGATCATCAGTGCGGCACCGTTCTCGGTAAAACGGTAGGGAATGTTCATCTGCGTCAGCTGGGTGACGATGGCACCGCCGTCACGATCGTTCAGGTTACTGTACAGCACGCGGTAATCCGGACTTTTCACCCATAACAACAGCGCTACCACGATGGCGATTGCCGCTGAGGCTGCCACCAGCAAAGGGATTTTAGGATTGGCGCGCAGGCGATTCCACTGAGCCTGAAGGCCATTCTCACGGCTCTCGCCGGTGGTGATTGACGCGCTCATAGTTGCCCCTTGCCTGGCTGATGAACGGGTTGGTTAGCGTTGTGTGGTGACAAAACTGGCTCCCTGATGCACATAACTTAACGGACTAAAGTGCCCCCATTTTGGGCATGCCATTATTCGTCTTTAATTGCGATGTTGATGGCTCGATAAGCCATGCTTTTTGCAGTTAATTACCCGCTTTAGCGTGAAAAGGGTGTGGTAGGGTGTGCAGCATCGGCATGGTGTCGGGTAATTTGACACCCGGTGACAAAAGACAACAGGAGGCAGCCGTGGATATTCAGGGTATTGAAGGGGTATTACAGCAGCTGCAAGCGACGGCGCTACAAGCTGGTAGCCTGACGCAGGCTAAGCCGCTGCAGGGCGTTAGCTTTGCCAGTGAGCTAAAGGCCGCAATCGGTAAAATCAGCGACACGCAGCAAACCGCGCGGAAACAGGCGCAGGATTTTGAAATGGGCGTGCCGGGCATCAGCTTGAACGACGTCATGGTGGATTTGCAGAAGTCCTCCGTCTCGTTGCAATTAGGGGTTCAAGTCCGAAATAAGCTGGTCGCGGCGTATCAAGACATTATGAATATGCCGGTGTAATTAAGCGTTGTGAATGATTTGTCTGACTGACGTTCGGCATCCCGTTACGTCATACTTACAGGCGCGAGCGGTACGGCATACCATTGCTGCGTAATAAAATACTGCTGATAGTTTGCTCACAGAATATGTTTATCGTCGTGAGATAAATCATGTATTAATAGAATAATTAACATCATTAATTAACGTAAATTGATTTATTTTGTTCATGTAAAGGAGATTGCCGTTAAATAAATTAGAAGATACTTACAGGCAAGTCTTTTTTTAAATATCTCAGCGCACATTTTCCGATCGCATTTGTTTTTTTAGTTTGCGTTACGGATATAATATCTTCGTGATAAATATTTTGTAGTATGCATAAATATTACTTATCAATGCTGATTATGTTGGTAGTGATTTAACGTTATTCAGGAAAGGTGATGAGTTCGAAAAGCGAAAGTAGATGGCGAATTTTTAGCATTTTAATGCTGATTGTTTTGATTTTTTTAACATTCTTATTAATAAAATCCAGTTGACAAATAGGCCGCTTAGGTGGCCTTGTTGACACCAAGACGTAGCCACCTGAAATAACCGCGCACCCTACTGGGTTAACTGGCCATATTATTCTTTCCTTACGTTAAATAATGGGTATGAAGTGGGCAGCGCCGTGTTGTGTTGCATAATGCGTTGGTGTCCCCGTATGGCGGTAGGCGCAAAACCAAAACGTTTGCGAAAACGCTCGGCGAAACGTGAGGCGCTCTCATAGCCGACATGTTGTGCTATGGCGGAAATCGGCCAATCGGTTGCCTGCAAAAGCGCCAATGCACTGCTCATACGGACATCAATCATCAGATTACGTAACGAGGTATGCTCAACGGACAGTCGGCGTCGCAGCATCACTTCACTCATCATCAGACTTTCCGCCACTTCGGCGGCCGTCCAGATTTTGTAAGGATCCGTCGCCAGACAACGGCGTACCCGCTGGGTGAGATCCTTGACTTCGTTATGGACTAACCGGATACCAAATTGCGCCAACCACAGCAGGATTTCCTGCACCTTATGGCGGACAATAGACGGCGGGAAGCTTTGGCTGAGTGCTAACGCCAGATGGGTGGTTTCGAAACTGTGGGTAAACCCACAGGGGAGATCGCTGAGCGTCCGTACGCCTTCAACGGTGTTGCTGAAAGGCGTCTCGGGTAGCGGGGTGACGGTGGCCACCAGCCGGGGATCGCAGATCAACAGTTGGCAACTAAACAGCCCATCGTCGGAAAGGCTGTTAATAATATCCACGCATTGGCCACTGTCTATCATCAGCAAGTCGCCGGGATGTGCGACAACTTCGTGCTGTTGCCAGCGGATGCGTTTATGCCCTTCGCGTATCAGGTAAAGGTGCGGTTGTTCGAAATAGACTGAAGAAAAGACTAATTCAGTATGTTGAGTGATATGCGCCGAGGCACCGATCCCGGGACAAAAATTAATTGTGCGTTCCATCGATATTCGTTTCGCTGCCAGTATCTGGGAATATCTTTACGCGTTGTGCGGCGTCGGAGCAACTTTTTTCCATGCGTTGTGAGTAATAACGCCGTGTGTAAGCAACCAAAAAATTAACTTCCTGCTGAACGGAAAGCATCCATGTTTGGGTAATGTTTATCCATTAAACAAAAAATAGGTGCCAAAACCAGCCTGTTCTATATTCTAGTTGAATGAGAACAATCTTAACGTTATCCGATACGCATAGGCCGCGGTTGCGGCTGACTTAACCGCGTAACGCATTACTGGCTCATCGAGGCTGCGGTTCACCTAATAACAATGCGCGATCGTGGAATTGCCCATAGGTATTGTTAACGACATTTTGCGTTGTTGATTGGCCGATTAATACTTTCAGCTCATCCATTCTGGCTTGTAGCAACGTGCGCAATAGCGTTTCATTGTTGAGAATGTGCTGCAAGGTGTCGCGGATCAATGCTTGCAGCGCCATTGAGGAGTTTATCGCATCAGTAAAGTCGGCGGTTTTCTCCACCGCCGTCACGTACGCTAATTCCAGCGCTACCAATTGATCCCAACCACCGGCTTTTGCCAGCATAATCATTTGTTTACTCAGCGCATGAATATGCTGAAAAGCGGATAACATTTGCTGTTGGCGTTCCATTAAATGGTATCCAAAGAAGGTTGATAGTTTGGGCCGATTTGGCGCCAGGCGTCGGCAATATTTTCCAATAATTTAGTCACTTCTTCGATCGCCTGTTGATCGTTGTGCAAATTAGCCTGAAGCAGACGCCGTTTCATATAATCGTATAGCGCGGCAAGATTATCCGCGACATCGCCGCCTTTATCGTGATCGAGCGCGCTTTTTAAGCCGTTATCGATGATATTGATTGCTTTAGAGATTGCCTGGCCTTTACCGGCAATATCCCCCTGATTCATCAGTATACGTGCACGAGACAGGGCGCTTTGCGCCCCGTCGAATAGCATGACGATTAACTGATGTGGACTGGCGCTCATTACGCCACTTTCTAAACTGACCTGAGCGTAGGCTTGCGTTCCGCTACGGTTATACATGCTGTTTTACCTGGTTAAATGTCTTTATTTGGGTGAAAACTGTTGGGTTAAATACGTGCTGGTACCGTTCAGTTTTGACATCATGGTATCGAGTTGGACGAACTGTTGCTTATACCGGTCGATGGTGTTTTGAATACTTTCCGTCACGCGGGTGATTTGGGTATTTAAACGATCGAGATTGGTATTGATGCTTTTGGTGGAGTTTTCAATCACGCCACCGGCTTTAATATAATTTTGGATCTCGTTATGGATCTCGGTCGCCATGCCGGTGTCTTTGCCGTTACCGGAAAAGAAGTTAGCGACCTGCTCCGGCTTTTCATCCATTGCTTTTTTCAGCTTGTCACTGTCAATCTCTAGCTTGCCGGTTTTGACGTTGGTGGTGATGCCCAGATTACCAAGCCCTTTTAATTCAGGGTTATCTTGTGCCGCGCTCAGTGCGCTCTTTATTGAGGACTGTACGCCGCGTAGGGTATTGTCCCCCAGCAGAACGCCATTCTTTGCCGACTGTTGTTCACCACTTTTAACCGGGGTGAATTTGCTCAGTGAATTAAAGGTGTCCAACAGCGAGTTATAGCTATCAACCCAGGCTTTAATCTTTTCGGTGGCGCCCGCTTTATCGGTGCTGATAACCAGATTTTGCGGTTCGCCTGGCTTAGTGGTGGTTTTCAGATCCAGCGTTACGCCCTGCATCGCGTCAGAAATTGAGTTGGTGCTGCGTTGGATCTTGGTGCCATTGACGGTGATCTCTGCATCTTGGCCTTTCACCGTTTCCTGCATCGCGCCAGTATTGCTGGTGGAGTCATAGTTAACAATGCCGCCGAGCTGGTCGTCATTGTTCACCTTAATCGAAATTTTGTTGTCTTTCCCGGTGGTGGAGGAGCTGATCGCCAGTTTGTACTCATTATCACCGACGCGCATGATGCTGGCGTTGACACCGGCCTTGGCACCGTTGATGGCGTCACGCATTTCTACCAGCGAGGTTTGTTCGTCGCTCAGCGGAATATTGACTTCTTTGGGAGGTTCACCGGCGGTGATTGAGATCGAACGGTCGTTTGCACCTGCGCGACCCAGCTTTTCCGCCTGATCGCCAATGTGAGCCTGCGTCGTCAACGTTTGTGGCTGTGCCAATTGGTCCACGGTAATGGTGTAGTTACCCGGCACCGTTTTGGCGTTGGTGGTGACGGCAAATTGGTCGTGTGTACTGGCCGTGGTGTTATTGAAGAATTCTGGCTTGGCCAGATCTTTACTCAGGTTATCAAATTTCTCCAGCGCGCCTTTCAACGTGCCAAAAGCGGTCAATTTGGCGTTATAGCTGGTTTGCTGCGTGGTGTAAGGGGTTAAACGCTGCTGTTCCGCTTTAGTGAGTTTATCCAACAAGCCGTTGAGATCGAGCCCTGAGCCGATACCTAATGAACTAATCGATGCCATTCGTAACTCTCCTTATGTAATGACTTTATTCGCTTAATGCGTTATCGGCTCAATAGCAGAAAAGTTTACGGAAAAATCGAAAAAATGATGGCGCAATAGAAGAGAGAAAACGCACGTTATTTACTGCATTGGCTGAAACCAAAAAAATAAATAAAAAAAATCTAAAGGTTGCAGGGGCAGCGCCGATACCTGAGAAGACGGTGGTTGACGCCGTGGGCAAAAGCCCGAACCTTTTAATTGTGAATGCGAAAATTGTAACTTCGCACTGATTCGTAAGGAATACACATAATGGCACAAGTAATTAATACCAACAGCCTGTCGCTGATGGCGCAGAACAACCTGAACAAATCTCAGTCTTCTTTGGGTACTGCGATTGAGCGTCTGTCTTCTGGTCTGCGTATCAACAGCGCGAAGGATGACGCCGCGGGTCAGGCGATCTCTAACCGCTTCACCGCTAACATCAAAGGTCTGACTCAGGCTTCACGTAACGCCAACGACGGTATTTCTTTGGCGCAGACCACCGAAGGCGCACTGAACGAAGTAAACGACAACCTGCAAAACATTCGTCGTCTGACCGTTCAATCTCAAAATGGCTCTAACTCTTCTAGCGATCTGCAATCCATCCAGGATGAAATCTCTCAGCGTCTGTCTGAAATCAACCGTATCTCTGAGCAGACTGATTTCAACGGCGTGAAAGTGTTGAGCAGCGATCAGAAGCTGACCATCCAGGTGGGTGCCAACGATAACGAAACTATCGATATCGAACTGAAAGACATCAATGCAAAAACTCTGGGTCTGGACAAATTCAGCGTTGCCGATCCTATCGACACCACGAAAGTTGGCGCAACCGCACTGACCGCTATCGACAAAATGGGCGCGCCAACTATTGCTGCTGACAGCAACGGCACACCAAAAACCAGCGATGGCAAACTGTATTCTGCTGACGATGGTTCAGGTGGCACTAACTACTTCGTTAAAGACACCACTGGCGCAATCTACGATGCGACCGTTGATGCGAGCGGCAATGCGACTTGGGATTCAACTGCGGCAACCACTAACCCAACGGCAGGCCTGAAAGAAGCGTCTCAGGTTAAAGTGGGCACCACAGCGGTAACCGGCCTGACCGCTGGTGATGAACTGCGTACTTACACCGATGCTGCAGGCAAATCAGGCTATGTGGTGAAAGGTAAAGATGCTGAAGGCAACGATGCGTTCTTCAAGGCATCAGTTGACTCTGCTGGTAAAGTGACCAAAGGTGCTCAGCAGTCTACTGAACCAAAAACCGCCGATCCGCTGGCAACGCTGGATAAAGCGCTGTCTCAGGTTGATTCTCTGCGTTCTTCTTTGGGTGCGGTACAGAACCGTTTCGATTCTGTTATCAACAACCTGAACAGCACCGTAAACAACCTGTCTGCTTCTCAGTCTCGTATTCAAGATGCCGATTACGCGACCGAAGTGTCTAACATGAGCCGTGCTAACATCCTGCAACAGGCTGGCACCTCTGTTCTGGCACAGGCTAACCAGTCTACTCAGAACGTGCTGTCTCTGCTGCGTTAATCGACTCTCTCCGATTAATCTGTTGCTAGCAAAACCCCGCATTATGCGGGGTTTTGCATTTGCACCGGCACCCAGCGTTCGGCATCAACCAACCGGGCGCGGCGTGCCACGCCCCTACGGAATAGGGGGACCGCAATCTGTTTCCCGCTCTGCTGCCACATTCACCGTAGTGGCCGGGCATGCCCGGCCTGTATTTGTATTTGCGTTTGCGTTTGCATTTGCACCGGCACCCAGCGTGCGGCATCAACCAACCGGGCGCGGCGTGCCACGCCCCTACGGAATAGGGCAACCGCAATCTGTTTCCCGCTCTGCTGCCTCATTCACCGTAGTGGCCGGGCATGCCCGGCCTGTGTTTGCGTTTGCATTTGCACCGGCACCCAGCGTGCGGCATCAGCCAACCGGGCGCGGCGTGCCACGCCCCTACGGAATAGGGCAACCGTAATCTGTTTCCCGCTCTGCTGCCACATTCACCGTAGTGGCCGCGCATGCCCGGCCTGCGTTGGCGTTTGCATTTGCACCGGCACCCAGCGTGCGGCATCAGCCAACCGGGCGCGGCGTGCCACGCCCCTACGGAATAGGGCAACCGCAATCTGTTTCCCGCTCTGCTGCCACATTCATCGTAGTGGCCGGGCATGCCCGGCCTGTGTTTTTATTTGCGTTTGCATTTGCACCGGCACCCAGCGTGCGGCATCAGCCAACCGGGCGCGGCGTGCCACGCCCCAACGGGATTGGGCAACCGCAATCTGTTTCCCGCTTTGCTGCCACATTCACCGTAGTGGCCGGGCATGCCCGGCCTGTATTTGTGTTTGCATTTGCACCGGCACCCAGCGTGCGGCATCAACCAACCGGGCGCGGCGTGCCACGCCCCTACGGGATTGGGGGACCGCAATCTGTTTCCCGCTCTGCTGCCACATTCACCGTAGTGGCCGGGCATGCCCGGCCTGTATTTGTGTTTGCATTTGCACCGGCACTCAGCGTGCGGCATCAACCAACCGGGCGCGGCGTGCCACGCCCCAACGGGATTGGGCAACCGCAATCTGTTTCCTGATCTGCCGCCACATTCACCGTAGTGGCCGGGCATGCCCGGCCTGTATTTGCATTTGCACCGGCACCCAGCGTTCGGCATCAACCAACCGGGTGCGGCGTGCCACGCCCCTACGGGGTTGGGATTCTGAAATCCGTCACCCGATCCAATGTCCCAAGTTGGGAAACGGTAATCCGCCACTTGCTCCGATGCCACATTCACCGTAGTGGCCGGGCATGCCCGGCCTGCGTTGACATTAGCGTTTGCATCGGCAACCACGCCCGTTGGTATCCCTGATGCCACGGTGTTATTACATGGCGCAAATAAAGCCTGTTTTCTACGGCTGTTCTGTCGATTGGCATTTCCCCCCCTACGGATAATAGCGCTGACTCCCTTATCCGCAGGTTTTAGACACAGTGAGCGATCTTTATACCGCCGAAGGCGTCATGGACAAAAATTCTCTCTGGTTGCGCTATGTGCCGTTAGTGCGTCACGAAGCGTTACGCCTACAGGTCAGGCTGCCTGCGAGTGTGGAGCTTGACGATCTACTGCAAGCCGGGGGAATAGGGTTGTTGAACGCCGTTGAGCGCTACGATGCCCTACAGGGAACTGCCTTTACCACCTATGCAGTACAACGCATTCGTGGTGCGATGCTCGATGAACTGCGTAGCCGCGACTGGGTGCCACGTAGCGTGCGTCGTCACGCTCGGGAAGTGGCGCAGGTCATGCAACGACTTGAACAGCAGTTTGGCCGGCCGGCCAGCGAGCTGGAAGTGGCGCAGGCGATGGATATCTCGTTGGAGGATTACCGTCAAATCCTGTTGGACACCAATAACAGCCAACTTTTTTCCTATGACGAATGGCACGAAGAGCATGGCGAAAACGCCGAACCGCTGCTGGAAGGGCACCAAGAGGCTAATCCATTGCATCAATTACTGGAAGGCAACCTGCGTCAACGGGTGATTGATGCCATCGACGCACTGCCTGAGCGCGAAAAAATGGTGTTAACGCTGTACTACCAGGAAGAGTTAAACCTGAAAGAAATTGGCGCTGTGTTGGAAGTGGGCGAATCACGCGTTAGCCAACTGCACAGCCAGGCTATCAAGCGCTTGCGAGCACGTCTGGCGAACGATGCCTGACCCTCAACCCGACTGAAGAATACCGGACTGCATCATGCCAGGAAGAATACTGAAAAAACGGCCGCTGAGCCGTTATCTGAAAGATTACAAACATAGCCAAACCCATTGCTCACAATGTGGCAAGTTGTTGGACCGCATGGCGTTGGTTTTTCGTGGAAAAATAATCAATAAAGAAGCGATAGCGCGCATGGATCAGCCGATCGACGATCAGGTGTGGCTAACTGTGCAAAAGGAGCTGACCGCGTTGTGTCGCTTTTGCAGTGAGATTGCTTACAACAGCCATCCGAGCTATTTCGACATCATGTCGTTCAAGCAATATCTGTTTGAACAAACCGAAATGAACCACAGCACCATCCGTGAATATGTAGTGCGCCTGCGTCGTTTAGATGAAATGTTGGTTGCACACAATTATCCTGCCGACAAATTTACCAGCAGCTTTAGTCATCAATGCATCATCGATGATTTACCCAGCGCGGCACATAACAATTATCGCATTGCACTGCGCAAATACGATCAGTACCTCGCCTGGCAAAATCGGTATTAACGGCTTTACCCGACGCTAAACTGCGGGGAGCAGGCTACAGCCTGAGGTTAATAAAGGATGAATATTCAGCCTACATCTGATAAATCTATCGTTTAGTCTGATATTCATTCCTTGGGAGAAGCTGTGAATCTGCAACAGCAATTGGCGCAGTTCCCGCGCCTCGATTTTGTTGGCTCCGCCACGCCACTTGAAAAATTATCTCGTCTTTCTGATTACCTGGGTCGTGATGTTTATATCAAACGTGACGACGTCACGCCGATGGCAATGGGCGGTAACAAACTCAGAAAATTGGAGTTTTTAGCCGCTGATGCGCTGCGTCAAGGTGCCGATACGCTGGTGACAGCCGGTGCCATCCAATCTAATCATGTACGCCAAACCGCCGCCGTTGCCGCCAAACTTGGCCTGCATTGCGTCGCGCTTTTGGAAAATCCGATCGAGACGCAAGCGGAAAATTACCTCACTAACGGTAATCGTCTGTTGCTGGATTTATTCAACGTGGAGGTGGTGATGTGCGATGCATTGCATGATCCACAGCAGCAGTTAGCCGATCTGGCGACGCGTCTGGAAGCGCAGGGTTTTCGCCCCTATGTGGTACCGGTTGGCGGTTCGAATGCGTTGGGTTCGCTTGGCTATGTGCAATGTGCGTTGGAGATTGCCGAACAGGCGCGTAATGTGGCATTCAGTTCGGTTGTCGTGGCGTCCGGCAGCGCGGGAACGCATGCCGGGTTGGCCGTTGGCCTACAACAGTTGCTGCCTGACAGCGAATTGATTGGCGTTACTGTTTCACGCAAAGTGATTGATCAATTACCTAAAGTCGAGCAACTGCAACAGGCGCTGGCTTACTCTCTGAATATCGATACGTTCGCGCCGATCACCTTGTGGGACGACTATTTTGCGCCACAGTACGGTATGCCAAATGAAGAAGGGATGGCGGCCGTCCAGTTATTAGCGCAACAGGAGGGGATCTTGCTGGATCCGGTTTACACCGGTAAGGCGATGGCAGGTTTGATCGACGGTATCGCGCAGCAACGCTTCCGTGACGAGGGGCCTATCCTGTTCATTCATACCGGTGGCGCACCGGCGCTGTTTGCCTATCACCCACACGTTTAGCGATGACACTGACTTATCCTACGCAAGCGTATGCATTGGCGCTGGCTCACTCCCGCCGTATTGCGCTGTGCCGGGCCATTGGCCGCAACGTGAAATTTTAGGGTATATAACGTTTTGAACTATGTTTATTAAGTAATATTACTTCAACAAGTCTGCCGAGTTGTTAAGGTGCTGACAGCAAAAAATATAAAACTAAATACGGGGTATTTATGATGTTTTCTAAAGTTCGACGCCAATTACTGCTGGGGGTAATGGCCGTAGTGTTGACCACAGGCCTTAATGTGAAAACCTATGCGGCGGAAAATCTGCTGGATAAAATTAAACAGCGCGGAACACTGATTGTAGGCTTGGAGGGCACTTATCCGCCGTTCAGCTTCCAGGGTGAAGATGGCAAATTGACCGGTTTCGAAGTCGATTTTGCCCATGCGTTGGCGCAGCATATGGGCGTGAAGGCCAAGCTGACCCCAACCAAATGGGACGGTATGCTGGCTTCGCTGGAATCGAAGCGCATCGATGTGGCGATTAATCAGGTCACTATTTCTGAAGACCGCAAGAAAAAATATGATTTCTCAACCCCGTATACCGTCTCGGGTATTCAGGCGCTAGTGAAGAAGGGGCATGAAGGTGATATCACTAAACCTGAAGATCTTAGCGGCAAAAAAGTAGGCGTTGGTTTAGGCACTAATTACGAACAGTGGTTGCGTGAAAATGTCCATGGCGTTGATGTGCGCACCTATGACGATGATCCTACCAAGTATCAGGATCTGCGCGTTGGTCGTATCAATGTTATTTTGGTCGATCGCCTAGCGGCACTGGATCTGGTGAAGAAAACCGGTGATACCTTGGCGGTCGCAGGGCCGGCGTTCTCACATCAGGAAGCCGGTGTGGCGATGCGTAAAAATAACCCAGAGCTATTGAACGCCATCGATCAGGCGATTGCAGAGATGCAAAAAGATGGCACCTTGGCGAAAATCTCTGATAAATGGTTTGGCGCGGACGTAACTAAATAATGCAAGAAAGTATTCAACTGGCGCTGGATTCAGCGCCATTTTTATTGAAGGGTGCCCTATTGACCCTCCAGTTGAGTCTGGGGGGAATGGCATTAGGGCTGGTGTTAGGGTTTCTGCTGGCGCTGATGCGCCTTTCTCGTTTTTGGCCGCTGTCATGGTTATCGCGCATTTACGTCTCGCTGTTTCGTGGCACGCCGCTGATCGCGCAGTTGTTTATGATTTACTACGGATTACCGCAGTTTGGTATTGAGCTAGATCCGTTTCCGGCAGCGCTGATTGGTCTGTCGTTCAATACCGCGGCGTACACGTCTGAAACGCTGCGGGCGGCGATCTCATCGATTGACAAAGGGCAATGGGAAGCCGCTGCCAGTATTGGTATGACGCCGTGGCAGACCTTACGCCGAGTGATCTTACCGCAGGCGGCGCGCACCGCGTTACCGCCGTTGGGCAACAGCTTTATCGGTTTGGTTAAAGATACTTCGCTGGCAGCGACTATTCAGGTGCCGGAGCTGTTCCGTCAGGCGCAGTTGATCACCTCACGTACGCTCGAGGTGTTCACCATGTATCTGGCCGCCTCACTGATTTATTGGGTGATGGCGACGCTGCTTTCCGCTTTGCAAAACCGTCTGGAAGCACACGTTAATCGTCAAGATAAGGAATAACCGCATGAGTGCCATTGAAGTCAGAAACTTGGTCAAGAAATTCAACGGCCAGACGGTGCTACATGGGATTGATCTGGATGTGAATGCGGGGGAGGTGGTAGCGATTATCGGGCCAAGCGGCTCCGGTAAAACGACCCTACTGCGCAGTATCAACCTGTTGGAAGTACCGGATGCTGGCACTATCCGCGTCGGCGATATCCATATTGATGGGGCGCAGTCGCTGGGTAAACAAAAAAATCAGGTTCGTGCGTTACGCCAGCAGGTAGGGTTTGTCTTCCAGAGCTTTAACCTGTTTCCGCACCGTTCGGTGTTGGAAAATATTATTGAAGGGCCGGTGATCGTTAAAGGGGAAGATAAAGCGGCAGCGGAGCAGCGTGCCCGTGCGTTGTTGGCTAAGGTGGGGTTAAATGGCAAAGAAGCTGCTTACCCTAAACGCCTGTCCGGGGGGCAGCAGCAGCGGGTGGCGATTGCCCGGGCATTGGCGATGCAACCGGAAGTCATTTTGTTTGATGAACCGACGTCGGCGCTCGATCCCGAGCTGGTGGGCGAGGTGCTCAACACCATCCGTTCGCTGGCGGAAGAGAAACGTACGATGGTGATCGTCACGCATGAAATGAGTTTTGCGCGTGATGTTGCCGATCGCGCTATTTTTATGGATCACGGTCGCATTATTGAGCAAGGGCCTGCAAAGGCGTTGTTCACCCATCCGCAGCATCAGCGCACCCAGCAATTTTTGGATAAATTTTTAAATCAATAGGTTAAGCCTGGCGATTCAACCCCATACCCGTAGGATGTTTGTCAACATCCCGTCCGGTGTCGATTCATCGTAGTGGTCGGGCATGCCCGGCCAACACTCCATGTTTTGCATGCAGCCACGATTAACCCCCGGGCGCGGCATGTCACGCCCCTACGGGATTGTGTAGGGGGCTTGCCTGCATCCTGTGCAGTATGAGTTCATCGTAGTGGCCGGGCATGCCCGGTCAGCATTGTATGTTTTGCATCACCCACGTTTAACCCCCGGGCGCGGCATGCCACGCCCCTACGGGATTGGGTAGGGTGTTTGCCCATATCCTGTGCAGTATGAGTTCATCGTAGTGGCCGGGCATGCCCGGCCTGCATTCCATGTTTTGCATGCAGCCACGTTTAACCCCCGGGCGCGGCATGCCACGCCCCTACGGGATTGTGTGAGATGTTTGCCCATATCCTGTGCAGTATGATCTCATCGTAGTGGCCGGGCATGCCCGGCCAACTAATAATCGTCAGCATCATACGAACCCCATTTGGCGGGATTATTAATAATGTATTGCCGTGCTAATTCAAGCTCGCGTTCAGAACGGATTACTCTATCCCAATAACCGCGCTGCCATATTTTGGCACCAAATTGTTTACTGACGGCCGATTTGAAACTGCCGACGATAGTGGAAAGGGACACCTTATGCCCGGGGACAAGATGTAACAGCGCATGCATATGATTGGGCATGATGACGTAGCTATCTAAATGTGTACCGTTGAAATGATCGGATAACCTTAACCAGCAATCGTTAATCCATTTCCCATGCTGATTGAGTGACATGACACCTTGATGTACGGCACCAAAAAGGTGTGCTTTATGCAGAGTACATAGCGTGATGAAGTAAATACCCGCCGAAGCGTAATCGTAGTGAGGAATGCGTATTTTTTTCCGATGCAGTGTTTTATTCATGGTGTTGCCTCCGCTCATGACTAAAGCAGAAGCAACAGGTTGGGAAAAGCAACATCAATGACAGATGCGCAATAGTGCGCAATAAACCGGGCGCGGCATGCCACGCCCCTACGGGATTGTGTAGGGTGCTTGCCCATATCCTGTGCAGTATGAGCTCATCGTAGTGGCCGGGCATGCCCGGCCTGCATTGTATGTTTTGCATCACCCACGTTTAACCCTCGGGCGCGGCATGCCACGCCCCTACGCCATCCTCCAGTCGCAAGAAATGAAAAACCCCGCCAGAGAGCGAGGTTTCCGTAGTGGCCGGGCATGCCCGGCCTAGGGTTAAAACATGCGTAAGATGCGTTTAACCGATAGACATCAGGCTGGCGTTGCCGCCTGCTGCTGCGGTGTTCACGCTGAGTGAGCGTTCGACCAACAGGCGTTCCAACAGAATATTGGTTTCGCCATGCGCGAAGCCTTGTACCGAGACGATGGCGCCACCGCGCAGCGCCATTTGTTCGCACAGGGTACGCAACTGGTCGGCATCACCGTGGTAGATTGCGGCGTCGAATATCACTTTGTCGTTCTGCCACTCTTTACTGAAGCTGATGCGGGCCTGTACTTCGGTTGGCAAACGGCGATACAGGGTTCGTTGCAATTGTGTATCAGCCCACAGCACTTGGCTGCCAACCGCCAACACCGCCGCCAGTTGGGTCAAGGTGTCGGCTTCATTGTCCGCCAAACACAGTACCCGCTCACGCGGTAGCAGAGCATAGGTGTTGCGCTCGCCGGTAGGGCCTGGCAACGGGCGAACGGTTCCGCCTTGGCCAAGCTCGGCATAGCGCTGTGCCAGCGTCGCCAGATCGCGCAGGTTTTCCGCTATCGCCCATTTCTCTAATGCCTGATGCGGCATTAACAAGGCGGGGCGAGCGGTGGCTTCAAGTGGACGCTCGACATCTTGACGGCTCAATGTACGTTGTACCGCATCATCTGGCCGATGTGTCAGCAAACGGTACAAATACAGCGGGCCGCCCGCTTTGGGGCCGGTGCCAGACAGGCCTTCGCCGCCAAAGGGCTGAACCCCAACGACCGCGCCAACCATATTGCGGTTAACGTAAAGGTTGCCGACTTGGGCGCGCTGCGTCACACGTGCGATGGTTTCATCAATACGCGTATGAATACCGAGTGTCAGACCATAACCGGCTGCGTTGATTTGATCGACCAACGCTTCCAGGTTGGCGCGTTTGTAGCGTACGACGTGCAGAACCGGGCCAAAGATCTCCTTTTTCAGTTCGTCAAAGCTGTCTAGCTCGATCAGCGTTGGCTTAATGAAGGTGCCGCGCGACCACTCTTTTTCATCCTGCGCGTTGCTCTGTGCGGTCTGGTAAACTTTGCGCCCCTTGGCGCGCATCGCCTGAATATGGCGCTCGATACCGGTTTTGGCATCGGCATCAATCACCGGACCAATGTCGGTTGACAGGCGCTCCGGGTTGCCCATGCGGCACTCGGCCATCGCCCCGCGCAGCATTTGCAAGGTGTGTTCTGCGACATCATCCTGAATACACAAGATACGTAAAGCGGAACAACGTTGCCCGGCGCTGTCGAAAGCGGAGGCGACCACGTCGGTGACCACCTGCTCAGTCAGAGCTGAGGAGTCAACGATCATCGCGTTTAGCCCGCCCGTTTCGGCAATCAGCGGGGTTGGGCGACCCTGCGGGTCTAAACGGCCGGCGATGCTACGCTGCAAAATGCCCGCCACGTCGGTGGAACCGGTGAACATCACGCCGCGAACGCGCTCGTCGTTAACCAGTGTGGCACCCACCGATTCGCCTTGCCCCGGCAGTAATTGCAATACGCCTTGTGGAATACCGGCTTCAAGCAGGATCCGTACCGCCTCTGCAGCTACTAGCGGCGTTTGTTCCGCCGGTTTTGCCAGCACGCTGTTACCTGCCGCCAGCGCGGCGGCAATTTGCCCGGTAAAGATGGCTAACGGGAAGTTCCACGGGCTGATACACACCACCGGGCCGAGTGGGCGGTGGCTATCATTGGCGAAGTCGTCGCGTACTTGCCCGGCATAATAATTTAAGAAATCAACTGCTTCGCGTACTTCTGCGATGGCATTGTTGAAGGTTTTACCCGCCTCACGCACCAGAATACCCAACAGGTTTTGTAACTGGCCCTCCATGAGTTCGGCCGCACGCTCAAGAACGGCGGCGCGCTCTTCGGGCGGTGTGGCGAACCAGATAGGGCCTGCGGCCGCAGCGGCGTCCAGTGCTCGGCTGACTTCACCTTCGGTTGCTTCACGCACATAGCCGACAATGTCGTTGGGTTCGGCAGGGTTGATAATGGGTTGTTCGACGCCGCTATCCGTTTCTGCATCGATAATCGGTTCGGCGCGCCATTGCTGTACGGCGCTGGTGAGCAGGGCGCTGGACAGCGAGGCTAAACGCTGTTCATTCGACAGATCCAGACCGCTGGAGTTGACGCGTTTATTACCGTAAAGGTCGCGTGGCAACGGAATACGCGGATGAGGTAGGCCGAGTTCACCTTCGGCAGCGGCTAAGGCTTCGACGGCTTTTACCGGATCGGCCACCAGGTCGTCAAGGGAGAGGGTGGCATCGGCAATGCGGTTGACGAATGAGGTGTTGGCACCGTTTTCCAACAGGCGGCGTACCAGATAGGCCAGTAACGTTTCGTGGGTTCCTACCGGGGCATAAACCCGGCATGGGCGGTTGAGTTTGCCGTCTGCGACTTTACCGACGACCTGTTCGTACAGCGGTTCCCCCATGCCGTGCAGGCATTGGAACTCGTACTGGCCAGGGTAATAGTTATTCCCTGCCATATGATAAATGGCGCTCAGCGTATGGGCGTTATGGGTGGCGAATTGCGGGTAAATCAGATTCGGCACCGACAGCAGTTTTCGCGCGCAGGCCAGATAAGAGACATCGGTATACACCTTGCGGGTATAAACCGGATATCCCTCCAGTCCGTCAACCTGAGCACGTTTGATTTCGCTATCCCAGTAAGCGCCTTTTACCAGCCGGATCATCAGGCGGCGGCGGCTGCGCTGTGCGATATCGATCACCGCATCAATCACGAAAGGACAACGTTTTTGATAAGCCTGAATCACAAAGCCGATACCGTTCCAGCCCGCGAGCTGCGGTTCGAAACACAACTTTTCCAGCAAATCGAGTGAGATTTCCAGGCGATCCGCTTCTTCTGCGTCAATATTGATGCCGATATCGTACTGACGCGCTTGTAGCGTCAAGGTCAATAGGCGCGGGTACAACTCTTCCATTACCCGTTCATACTGGGCGCGGCTGTAGCGGGGGTGGAGAGCCGAAAGTTTGATCGAAATGCCGGGGCCTTCATAGATGCCGCGTCCGTTCGATGCTTTACCGATGGCGTGAATCGCCTGCTGATAGGAAACCAGATACGCTTGCGCATCGGCTTCGGTGAGCGCAGCTTCGCCCAACATATCGTAAGAGTAGCTGAAACCTTTGTCTTCCAGCTTACGGGCGTTAGCCAACGCTTCGGCGATGGTTTCGCCGGTGACAAACTGTTCGCCCATCAGACGCATGGCCATATCCACGCCTTTGCGGATTAATGGCTCGCCGCTCTTGCCGATAATACGGTTCAGCGAGCGTGACAGGTTAGCTTCGTTATGAGTAGAGACCAGCTTGCCGGTAAACAGTAATCCCCAAGTCGCCGCGTTAACGAATAACGATGGGCTGCGGCCAAGGTGCGAATGCCAGTTGCCATTACTGATCTTGTCACGAATCAGCGCATCACGGGTTGGTTTGTCCGGGATACGCAGCAGGGCTTCGGCCAGGCACATCAGCGCCACGCCTTCTTGTGACGACAGCGAAAACTCTTGCAGCAGGCCTTGCACCATGCCGGCGCGCCCGTGTGCACTTTTTTGGTTTCTCAGCTTCTCGGCAATGCGGTAGGCCAGCTTATGGGTGGCTTGCGCAAGGTCGTCGGGTAAGCGTGCTTGTTCAAGTAATACCGGCACCGTTTCCGTCTCTGGACGGCGATAGGCGGCGGTGATGGCGGCACGGTTCACCGATTGGGGTAAAACTTGCTCGGCAAAGTCGAGGAACGGCTGATGTGATTCTTCCTGTGGTTGCGGCACCTCGTCGGTATCATTGAGGTTTGAGCCTGCTACGGCTGGAATTTCAGGCAGATCGGCGCCGTTCTCAAGGCATTCCAGATAATTAAAAATAGCTTGTTTGATTAACCAGTGTGGTGTGCGGTCAATACGCTGTGCCGCGCTTTTAATTCGCTCGCGCGTTGCTTCGTCAAGTTTCACGCCCATTGTGGTAGTGCCCATGCCAATCCAACTCCTGTTTAGCCAGAACCTATCCCATCAGGCTATTCCATTATTGGGCCACTTTAGCCTGCTGGGATAGGTTCGTGAGATGTGTGTGGTTTGTCTTGAATGCCGACAATATCCTGCATGTTGCAACTTTGTGCAACCTTGTTAAATCAGGCCGATTTCCGAACTGTGAGTCAACTCGATTTTTTAACATGATGAGGCGGCATGGTTCTTGCTCTGCCTAAGGGAAAGAATTGTGCAACCGCGGATAACCTTATGGCTACTGCGGATATTCATCGGTGCAACCGCGCTGACTGAAAAACGTGCAACCGATCGAGCAATTAAATGTGACGTAGGGTGAACTTTGTGTAACTTTGTTGTTAAAAATGTTGTTGATTTAGGAAAGAGTCATCTAGGATAGCCAACGGTTTTATATTACCAGGCCGCAACACATTTAACCGCAGTACCTGCGCAATCCGCCTCGTTCCGGTGGTTTGACAAGAAAGACATCGCGATTCTGTACCGGAAGACAGGGTACAGGCGAATAATAACGAAAGAGTGGAGAGTGGAATGACAATAAGCACACCTATGCTGGTGACCTTCCTGGTGTATATTTTCGGGACGGTGCTGATCGGCTTGCTTGCCTACCGGGCAACGAAAAACTTTGATGATTACATTCTTGGTGGGCGAAAACTAGGCAGTGTGGTGACTGCGTTGTCTGCCGGCGCCTCCGACATGAGTGGCTGGTTGCTGATGGGTTTACCCGGCGCTATTTATCTGTCGGGGATTTCCGAGAGCTGGATCGCCATTGGCCTGACCATCGGTGCCTATCTTAACTGGAAGCTGGTGGCGGGGCGTCTACGCGTGCACACCGAAGCCAACAATAATGCGCTGACGCTGCCAGATTATTTCACCAGCCGCTTTGAAGATAACAGCAAGCTACTGCGGGTGATCTCGGCCATTGTGATCTTAGTGTTCTTCACTATCTATTGTGCATCCGGCATTGTCGCTGGGGCGCGCCTGTTTGAAAGCACCTTTGGCATGAGTTACGGCACTGCGTTGTGGGCCGGCGCCGCCGCGACCATTCTGTATACTTTCATCGGTGGGTTCCTGGCGGTCAGTTGGACCGATACCGTACAGGCCAGTCTGATGTTCTTTGCGCTAATTTTAACGCCGGTGTTCGTGATCTTGGCGGTTGGCGGGATTGATACTTCATTCTTGGCGATTGAGGCTAACAACCCTGCCAATGTGGACATGTTTAAGGGGCTGAATCTGGTCGCCATTCTGTCACTGTTGGGATGGGGATTGGGTTACTTTGGTCAGCCGCATATTCTGGCGCGTTTTATGGCGGCAGACTCACACCGCACCATTCGTAGCGCACGCCGTATCAGTATGGCGTGGATGACGCTGTGCCTGCTCGGCACCGTCGCCGTGGGCTTCTTCGGGATTGCCTACTTTACCGATAACCCGGATCAGGCCGCCGGTGTCTCACAAAACAGCGAGCGGGTGTTCATCGAGTTAGCGGTGATTTTGTTTAACCCGTGGGTGGCCGGTGTGTTGATGTCGGCGATTTTGGCGGCGGTAATGAGTACCCTGAGTTGCCAATTGCTGGTGTGCTCCAGCGCCATTACCGAAGATCTTTACAAAGCGTTCTTGCGTAAAGAGGCCAGCCAACGCGAGTTGGTATGGGTTGGGCGCCTCATGGTGTTGGTGGTAGCGCTGATCGCTATCGCACTGGCTGCCGATCCTGACAACCGTGTATTGGGTCTGGTGAGCTATGCTTGGGCTGGGTTTGGCGCGGCGTTTGGCCCGGTGGTTCTGATTTCGGTCATGTGGTCGCGGATGACCCGTAATGGCGCGTTAGCCGGTATGCTGGTGGGCGCGGTGACGGTCATCGTCTGGAAACAGTACGCTTGGCTGGATCTGTATGAAATTATCCCTGGCTTCCTGTTTGCCAGCCTCGCCATTGTGTTGGTCAGCCTGATGGGGCGTGCGCCTTCTGCCACCATGACCGAGCGTTTCGACAAAGCTGAAGCAGAATTCAAAACGGTTTAATCTCCGGTGACGCATATCAGACGGGGCTGGCATGCCCGGCCCCCGTTTAGCAGGCGGAGAGTGACGTCATAATCATGATGAACGGCTTCCTTTGGGGGGCCGTTTTTTGTATCGGCAGTCGGCTTATCCCACGCGGTATCCTGCCGATTCAAACGCGCCATCGGCACGGCTTTTGCAAGTACGGCTTAAGTCTTGCTATCTGGAAGCCGCATCATGAGTCGCAACGTCGTTTTCCCACCCAGCGCCAGCCATTTTCTGCTGGCATCAAAACGCGGTGAAATTACCGAGCTGCAACAGTTGCTGCAAATGGGGCAATTGGTGGGGTGCGTCAGCCAACTGATCCACCTCTTACAACGTGAGCGCGGCACGGTGAATCTTTTTTTGTGCTCCAACGGCGCGCTGTTTGGTGAACAGTTGGCGGCACGCGCGCGTGATGTGCAACAGGCCGAATTGGCGGTACAACGGCAATTGGCTCCGTTGGATACGGCCAGTGCGCCGTTAGCCAGTGCCAGCCGCCTACTCAGCCGTATCGCCTGTGCTCTGCATCATCTTACCCAGTTGTCGCCCCTGCGCCGCCAGACCCAACAGCGGCAAATTTCCCCGTCGCAGGCCATGAATACTTTTAACGATATTATTCGCAGCTTGCTGGCGTTGGTGTTTGAAACGGCGGAGGCCTGTGTCGATCCGCTGATTGCGCGTCGGCTGATCGCGATGTTCAGTTTTATGCAAGGCAAAGAATTGGCCGGGCAGGAGCGGGCGATTGGCGCCGTCGGTTTTGCTACGCAGTGTTTCAGCGACGACGCGCGCCAACAATTATTGCAGTTAATCGAAGGGCAAGACCGTTGCTTCCAATGTTTTAGCGAGTTTGCCGATCCGCTGTCGTTAGCACAATGGCAGCGTCTGTGCGATCGCGACGATCGCGAATTCGAACGGCTACGGCGCATTGCCTGTACCCAGCAACAGCCGACCGACGGCAACGACACCAGTCTGTTTTGGTTTGACCTTACCACTGCCCGCATTGACCTGATGAAGCATATTGAAGATCGGCTGGCGGCGGCGGTGATGGTGGCGTGTCGAGATAGCCTGGACGCGGCTAAAACGGCGTTGGCACAAACGGACATGGCGTGGCCAACTGCGGAAGGCGCCGCGTTGACGCAGGGTTATGCGGTATTTGTCGCGACGCCGCAGGACATGGGCACCCCGTTGCCCGGTGATAGTATCAATCCGCATTTGGGGCGCGCCATGATCGACATGCTGCAACAGCAGTCGCAGCGGCTGCAAGCGTTGTCGGCAGAGTTGGCGGCCACCCGGGCCACGCTTGAGGAACGACGCGACATTGAACGCGCTAAACATCTGCTGATTCAGCACCGTGGGATGACCGAACCGCGTGCACATCAATTGTTGCGTAAAATGGCGATGGATCAGAATAAGCGTATGGTGGACATCGCCCGCGCCATGTTGTCGGTGGCGGATATTTTGCCGGGGAATTAGCCTTACCTCTTTAGACGTATATGCACACCGTCAGTGCAAGTAATGCGTCTCGGTTGTGCAGCGACGTGCTGTGGTGCGGCTCTAAAGAGGCAATTCGCGGCATTATCCGGCATTTACCAACCTGGCACGTAAGCTGCATTGGTTTAGCGTGTAAACGTAAAAAGAGCACTGGGCCAATGGCGGTTCAGTCAGTAGCAATGTAACTCAGGGTCCACGCCTTGGGTTAGGTGGATAAAGGCGTCCTTTCAGCATGTTCTCCTTATGGGGGAGTCTGTTGAACGGGCGCTTTTTTTGTTTTTGCTCCCCAATAAGGATTTGCTGATGACGCACACCAAACAGTCTGGGTTGACCCTGTCGCGCCGCCGTTTTTTGCTGGGTAGCGCGGCGTTGGGCGGCGGTATGATGCTGCCGGGGATGATGAATGCCGCGTGGGCCGCGGGTTCTGACGCGCCGGAGAAAAAGGAACTTCGCGTCGGTTTTATTCCGCTGACCGACTGCGCCTCGGTGGTGATGGCGGCGGTGAAAAAGTTCGATGAAAAATATGGCATCAAAATCATTCCCAGCAAGGAAGCCAGTTGGGCGGCGATGCGCGACAAACTGTTGTCCGGTGAGCTGGACGCAGCGCATGTGTTGTACGGCATGATTTATGGTCTGCAACTTGGCGTCGCCGGGCCGCAACGCGATATGGCAGTGTTGATGACCATCAACAACAATGGGCAGGCGATCACCTTATCCAATCAATTTAAACGGGCAGGGGTAACGGATGCCGCCGCATTAAAACAACACATCGATGCCAGTGCGAAAGGAACCTATACCTTCGCGCAAACCTTCCCGACCGGCACCCACGCGATGTGGCTCTATTACTGGCTGGCTAACGCCGGTATCCACCCGTTTGATGACATTCGCAACGTGGTTGTTCCGCCGCCGCAGATGGTGATGAACATGAAGATCGGCAATATGAGTGGCTTCTGCGTCGGCGAACCGTGGAACCAGCGTGCGATTGCCGAAAATATTGGCTTTACCGCCGTTACCTCACAACAAATCTGGCCGGATCACCCGGAGAAAGTGTTGGGCACCACCGGGTCTTGGGTTAGCGCCCATCCGAACAGTGCGCGGGCGTTGACCGCCGCCGTGCTGGATGCCGCACGCTGGATCGACAGTTCCGCGGCCAACCGTGAGGAAACGGCACAGGTGGTGGCCGGGCGGGCTTATATCAATACCAAACCGGCGATCATCACCGGCCGTATGCTGGGCAACTATGAAAACGGTTTGGGTAACACTTGGCAGGATGCCCACGCCATGCGCTTTTTCCACGATGGCGAAGTCAGTTTCCCGTATTTGTCTGATGGCATGTGGTTCTTGACGCAGCAACAACGTTGGGGGCTGCTGCCTGCCGAGCCGGATTATCTGGCGGTGGCGAAACAGATCAACCGTATCGATATCTACCGTCAGGCGGCGACCGCCGTCGGCGGCGTCAATTTGCCGGCGAGCGACATGCGCGCCAGCACCCTGATTGATGGCAAACGCTGGGACGGAAGCAATCCGGCGGAGTATGCCAACAGTTTCACGGTTAAACGTTGAGAGGTAGGTAATGAAGAATCTGGCTGAACGCATCGAACCGACAGCGCCGGTAGGCGCCAAAATTGTGCCGCTGAAAGAGACGAAAGACGACGCACCCGCGGTCATAAGCTCGGCTAGCCCATCGCGCGGCGAACGACCGTGGCGGCAGGCCTTGCACCGCCTGATACCGGTGGGGCTGGGCGTGGTGCTCACGCTGATGGTGTGGCAGATTGCCGCGCTTAATAGTGACGGCTTCCCGACGCCGTTGGCTACCTGGCAGGCGGCGCTGACGCTGTTTGCCGATCCTTTTTACTCCGCCGGTCCAAACGACCAAGGGATTGGCTGGAATGTG
Source organism: Serratia sp. NPDC078593 (assembly GCF_050268245.1). Lineage (NCBI taxonomy): Bacteria > Pseudomonadati > Pseudomonadota > Gammaproteobacteria > Enterobacterales > Yersiniaceae > Serratia > Serratia sp. NPDC078593. The sequence continues at coordinate 221,844 of NZ_JBNNGK010000003.1, forward strand.
TTGGCGTCACTCCAGCGCGTGGCGATCGGTTTCGGTTTAGCAGCATTGGTGGGCATTCCTGCGGGTTTTTTGCTTGGCCGATTTAGCTTTCTGGCGCATATGCTGAACCCGATTATTTCCCTGCTGCGTCCGGTTAGCCCATTGGCTTGGCTACCGATTGGCTTATTGCTGTTTCAGCGTGCCGAACCGGCGTCTACCTGGACCATCTTTATCTGCGCCATCTGGCCGATGATCCTCAATACCGCAGAAGGTGTGACGCGTATCCCACAGGATTATCTCAATGTGGCGCGGGTATTGAAACTGTCGGAATGGACGGTAATGCGCAAGATCCTCTTCCCCGCGGTACTGCCTTATATGTTGACCGGCGTGCGTTTGTCGATTGGCATTGCCTGGCTGGTGATTGTGGCCGCGGAAATGCTGACCGGCGGCGTCGGTATCGGTTTTTGGATCTGGAATGAGTGGGACAACCTCAACGTCGAAAACATCATTATCGCCATTATTGTGATTGGCGTGGTCGGGCTGCTGTTGGAGCAGGGGTTGATGTTGTTAGCAAAACGTTTCAGTTATCAGCGTCATTAAGGAGCACGCCATGAAACCGATTATTCAGGTGCAAAATGTTAGCCAGCGTTTTAACACGCCACAAGGGGAGTTCATCGCGTTGCAACAGGTGAGCTTTGATATTCAACCCGGAGAAACCGTCAGCCTGATCGGCCATTCCGGCTGCGGTAAATCAACACTGCTGAATCTGATCGCCGGTTTGACACAGCCGAGCGACGGCGTACTGCTGTGCGACAACCAACAGATTGCCGGCCCTGGCCCCGATCGCGGCGTGGTATTCCAGAATCACTCGTTGTTGCCGTGGTTGACCTGCTTTGAAAACGTGGCGTTAGCGGTGAATCAGGTGTTCCGGCAGCAGATGAGCCACCGCGAAATGCAGGAATGGATCGAGCACAACCTGGCGTTGGTGCACATGAGCCATGCGCTGCACAAGCGGCCGCATGAGATTTCCGGCGGGATGAAACAGCGCGTCGGCATCGCCCGCGCACTATCCATAAAACCGAAAGTGTTGCTGATGGATGAGCCTTTCGGCGCGCTGGATGCCTTAACCCGCGCGCACTTGCAGGATGCGGTAATGGAAATACAACAGCGGTTGCACACCACCATTGTGCTGATCACCCATGACGTGGACGAAGCGGTGTTGCTGTCCGATCGCGTGATGATGATGACCAACGGCCCGGCGGCCACCGTGGGTGAAATAGTGGCCGTTGACCTCAAGCGGCCACGTTCGCGCGTCGAGTTGGCCGACGATCCGGCGTATCACCATTACCGCCAGCAAGTGTTGAAATTCTTATACGAAAAGCAGGCAAAAGCGGCGTAGTAGGCAGCAATTGGGGTGAAACATGACGCAACAACGATTGGTGGTGATCGGTAATGGCATGGCGGGTATGCGGCTAGTGGAGACGCTGTGTCAACTCGCGCCGCAGCGCTATGCCATCACGGTGATAGGTGCGGAGCCGCGGGGTAACTACAACCGCATTTTGCTGTCGCCGGTGTTGGCCGGGGAGAAAACTTTCACTGACACCGTACTGCACCCGCCGCAGTGGTATACCGACCACGCGGTGCAATTGCTGGCTGGGGAACCGGCGTTGGCGGTCGATTGCCGTGCGAAGCAGGTTATCACTGCGCAACGTCGGGTGGCCTATGACCTGCTGGTGTTTGCCACCGGTTCACGCCCGTGGATGCCGCCAACGCCGGGGATTACCTTACCGGCGATTTATGGTTTTCGCACCCTGGACGATGTGCAAGCGATGCTGAGCCACTGCCGTGCCGGCGCGCGGGCGCTGGTGGTCGGCGGCGGCGTGTTGGGTATTGAGGCCGCTGCGGCGCTGACCGCATGCGCCATCCCCACCGCTGTGGTTCATCGCGGGGAGCATCTAATGGAGCGTCAATTGGATGCCACAGCGGCAGCCATGCTGCAAAGCAATTTGACGGAACGCGGCATTGAGTGCCATTTGGCGTGTCAGGTGAGCGCTTTTCACGGTACGGAGCGGGTACAGGCTGCGACCTTGAGCCACGGCAAACGGCTGGCGTGCGATTTGGTGGTGATTGCCGCGGGGGTGGAGCCTGAAGTGCAATTGGCGCGCGAGGCTGGGCTGGCATGCCAGCGCGGCATCCTGATTGACGGTGAGATGCAAACCAGCGATCGCGCCGTGTTTGCCGTGGGTGAATGCACTCAGTTAGGTGAGGCCACGTTTGGGCTGGTGGCACCTTGCTGGCAGCAAGCGCAGTTGTTAGCGCAACGGTTAGCCGGGCAAGTCATCGCCCCTTTTCAACCCGCACCGGTCAATACGCGCTTGAAAGTCAGCGGGATCGACATGCTGTGCGCCGGTGATATTAGCGGTGACGACCGTGGCGAGGTGTATTACGCCGAGGATCGACCGGCACAACATTATCGTCGTCTGCGGGTACGCGACGGCCGTTTGCGCGGCGTCTTGCTGTATGGCGACGCCAGTGACAGTCAATTTTATTTACGGCAACTGGGCCAACCGGTCAACGATCCGGCGGCGCTGCTGTTCGGCCGTACCGAACCCGACACCGCCGTGGCGGTGAGTGAGAGGAGATCTGAAATGCACAAACCCGTTTTGCTGGTTGCCGGTCACGGTATGGTAGGTCACCATTTTCTGGAACAGTTAGTGGCGCGTGAGCTGCATCATCGCTATCACATTGTGGTGTTCGGCGAAGAGCCGGTGGCGGCCTATGATCGTGTGCATTTGTCGGCGTTTTTCTCCGGCCGCAGTGCTGCGTCACTGTCGATGGTTGAAGAGGGGTTCTTCGAGCGCAGCGGTATTGAATTACGACTCGGGCAAACGGTGTGTGCCATCGATCGTTCGCGCCGCTGTGTGATCGACGCGGACGGCCGTGAAACGCCTTATGACCAATTGGTGTTGGCGACCGGATCGTATCCGTTCGTTCCGCCGATCCCCGGCAATCAGCGGCCAGACTGTTTGGTGTATCGCACGTTGGACGACTTGGCGGCGATTGCCAAAAGCGCAGAAAACGCCCGGGTTGGCGTGGTGGTGGGGGGCGGGCTGCTGGGGCTGGAAGCGGCTAACGCCTTAAAGCAATTGGGATTGGATACCCACGTCGTCGAGTTTGCGCCGCGTTTAATGGGGGTACAACTGGATGAGGGCGGGGCGACCATGCTGCGCAAAAAAATTGAGGCGCTCGGGGTCAGCGTGCATACCGGCAAAGAAACCCGGGCGATCGAAGCGGGGCAGTTACACCGTCACCGCATGATTTTTGCTGAGGGTGAAGCGTTGGAAACGGATTTAATCCTTTTTTCTGCGGGGATTCGCCCGCGCGACCAACTGGCGCGCAGCGCCGAGCTGACGGTGGGGGCACGCGGCGGTATTGTGATTGATGATCAATGCCGTACCAGTGACGAAAACATCTTCGCGATTGGTGAATGCGCCTTGTGGCATGAGCAGATCTTTGGCCTGGTCGCGCCGGGCTATCAAATGGCACGCACCGTGGCCGACACCTTGGCAGGGATCGACAACGCGTTTAGCGGCGCGGATATGAGCACCAAACTGAAGCTGTTGGGCGTGGACGTCGCTTCGATTGGCGATGCGCACGGGAGTACGCCGGGCAGCCAAAGCTACAGTTGGGTGGATGGCCCGGCGGAGGTGTACAAAAAACTGGTGGTATCTGGCGATAGCACGCGCCTACTGGGGGCGGTATTGGTCGGTGACAGCAGCGATTACAGCACGCTGTTGCAGATGATGCTGAACGATCTGCCGTTGCCGTCCTCGCCGGAAAGCCTGATCCTGCCAACGTTGACCGGGGCAGCGCCAAAAGCATTGGGGGTTTCTGCCTTACCGGTCAGCGCCCAAATCTGTTCGTGTCACAATGTCAGCAAGGGGGACATCAACGATGCGGTAGCGCAAGGCTGTACAGATTTTGCGGCGGTGAAGGCTTGTACCAAGGCAGGCAGCGGCTGTGGTGGGTGCAGCGCATTGGTCAAGCAGGTGATGGAGCATGAATTGGCACAGCGCGGCGTCGAGGTGAAACCAGACGTTTGCGAGCATTTCGCCTATTCGCGTCAGGCGCTTTATCATTTGGTGCGTGTGGGCAACATCCGTACCTTCGGCGAGTTGCTGGAGAAACACGGTCACGGCCACGGTTGTGAGGTGTGCAAACCGCTGGTGGCGTCGATTCTGGCCTCGTGCTGGAATGAGTATCTGCTCAAACCGCAGCACTTGCCCTTGCAGGATACCAACGACCGTTTCTTCGCCAACATTCAAAAGGACGGTACCTATTCGGTGGTGCCGCGCGTGCCTGCCGGTGAAATCACCCCGGCCGGGTTGATTGCCATCGGTGAAATAGCGCAGCGCTATCAACTGTATACCAAAATTACCGGTGGTCAACGGGTGGACATGTTTGGCGCTCGCCTTGAGCAACTCCCAGAGATCTGGCAGCAGTTAGTGGACGCCGGGTTTGAAACCGGCCATGCCTACGGTAAATCGCTGCGAACGGTGAAATCCTGCGTGGGATCGAGCTGGTGCCGTTACGGCGTGCAGGATTCTACCCGACTGGCGATTGAGCTTGAGCACCGTTACAAGGGGCTGCGATCGCCGCATAAAATTAAAATGGCGGTTTCAGGCTGTACGCGGGAATGTGCCGAAGCACAAAGTAAAGATGTCGGCGTGATTGCCACCGACAAAGGCTGGAATCTCTATCTGTGCGGGAATGGCGGCATGAAACCGCGTCACGCCGATCTGTTTGCCAGCGATCTGGATACCGAAACGCTGATCCGCACCGTTGATCGCTTCCTGATGTTTTACATTCGCACCGCCGATCGGCTGCAACGCACCAGCACTTGGATGGACAATCTTGAGGGCGGTCTGGATTATCTGCGCGAGGTGATCATCAACGATAGCCTGCATATTGCCGCCGAATTGGAAAGTGAGATGCAGGCGGTGGTGGCCAGTTATCAATGTGAGTGGCAAACCACGTTGGCCAGCCCGGCGCGTTTGCAGCAGTTCCGCGCTTTCGTTAACAGCGAACACCCGGATGAGGCAGTGGTATGGCAATCTGAGCGGGGGCAGCGTCGCCCTGCGGCAATCAATACGCAAGAATTACGGATCGAGACGCCGGTGGTCGGTTCTGGCTCGGCACAGTGGGAGGATATTTGCCGGCTGGATGATATTCCGGTGCACAGCGGTATTGCCGCCCGCATGCGCAGCGGCCAACAGATTGCCCTGTTTCATCTGCCCGGCAGCGGCGTTTATGCGCTGGCGAACCATGAACCGGGTAGCGGAGCCAACGTACTGGCGCGTGGATTAGTGGGTGACGTCGCCGGTGAACCGATTGTTATTTCTCCGCTGTATAAACAACGCTTCCGCCTGCGTGACGGCGCCAGTCTCGATGAGGCCGCTCTGCGCATCGCGGTTTGGCCGGTGCGGGTGGAGGACGGCCGCGTGCAGGTCTGCAATCAACCCGAACCGATAGCCAATGCGTTAGTTGAAACGGCGGGGGCGACATCATGAGCATGCCACATTGTACTACTTGCCCTTATTGCGGCGTCGGCTGCGGGGTGGCGGTCGAGCGGCAAAATGGGGGCATTAGCGTGAGCGGCGATGTGACCCATCCGGCTAATCAGGGGCGGTTGTGTGTGAAAGGCAGCGCATTGGCGGAAACCCTCGATCTGGACGGGCGGCTGCTCTCCCCGCAGGTTGACGGCCAAACCGTGAGCTGGCCGCAGGCGTTAGATACGGTGGCACAGCGTTTCAGCCAGATTATTCAGCAACATGGCCCGCAGGCGGTGGCGTTTTATGCCTCCGGCCAACTGTTGACCGAGGATTATTATGTCGCCAATAAGTTGATGAAAGGCTATATCGGCGCGGCCAATATCGATACTAACTCCCGGCTGTGCATGGCGTCGGCGGTGGTGGGGTACAAACGCGCCTTGGGTGGCGACGCCGTACCGTGCAGCTATCAGGATATTGATGCGGCGGATCTGGTGATCCTGTGCGGTTCGAATACCGCATGGGCGCACCCGGTGCTGTATCAGCGGATAGTTAACGCGCGCGCCCAGCGGCCGCAGATGAAGATCGTGGTGATTGACCCACGCGAAACCGCCACCTGCGACAGTGCCGATTTACATCTGCCTTTACGCCCCGGCAGCGATGCGGCATTGTTCAACGGTGCGCTGCATTGGCTGGAACAACAGCAGCAGTTAAATACGGATTTCTTACAACGGCATACCGACGGTGCTGCGGCCGCCCTAGAGGCTGCCGCGCCATGGTCGCCTGAACGTGTCGCAGAATTTTGCGCTTTGCCACTGAGTGCGGTGATGGCGTTCTACCGTTTATTGTCCACGACGGAAAACTGGCTGACGATGTACTCGATGGGCATCAATCAATCTTCTAGCGGCGCGGATAAATGCAGCGCCATTATTAATCTTCATCTGGCCACAGGGCGTATCGGCAAGCCCGGCTGCGGGCCCTTTTCGATTACCGGTCAGCCAAATGCTATGGGAGGGCGTGAGGTCGGCGGGCTGGCTAATCAATTAGCGGCGCATATGGGGTTCAACGCTGAAGATACCGATCGGCTACAGCGGTTTTGGGGCTCACCGCAGATGGCGCAGCAGCCGGGGCTCAATGCGGTGGATTTATTTCGCGCGTTGGCCGATGGACAAGTGAAAGCGGTGTGGATCATGGGCACCAATCCGGCGGTATCGATGCCGGACGCCGATGCGGTACGCCAAGCGCTAAAACACTGCCCGCTGGTGGTGATTTCTGATGTCATGGCCAACACCGATACCGCGGAGTTGGCACATATTCGTTTGCCAGCGCTGGCTTGGGGAGAAAAAGAGGGCAGCGTGACCAATTCCGAACGCTGTATTTCCCGGCAACGCGCGTTTCTCCCCGCGCCGGGGGAGGCCAAGGCCGACTGGTGGATTGTCTGCCAGGTCGCCGCCCGGATGGGATTTTCCGAGGCGTTTGCTTATCAACATCCGGCGGATATTTTCCGCGAGCATGCGGCCCTGTCAGGTTTTGAAAACCAGGGCACGCGTGCGTTTGATATTAGCGGGCTGGCACACTACGACCGGCAGCAATGGCGGCACATGCCGCCGATGCAGTGGCCGATCAATGCACAGCATCCGCAAGGTTGCCAGCGATTGTTCACCGATGGTCGTTTCTTGCATCCGAATGGCAGAGCACGGCTGTTACCCATTACGCCGCGCTTGCCGCGTAACGCGCCATCGCCGCAGTATCCGCTACTGCTAAATACCGGCCGTATCCGCGATCAGTGGCATACCATGACACGCACCGGCCGTACCGCACGGCTGATGCGCCACATTAGCGAGCCGTTTTGTGAGATTCATCCACAGGATGCCGCGCCCTTGGGGATTACGGATGGTCAGCTGGTACGGATCAGTTCGCCGTACGGTTGGATGATGGCGCGTGCGCAGCTCGTTACCGGGCAGCAGCGTGGTAGCCTGTTCGTCCCCATGCATTGGAATGCGCAATTTACGGCGCAAGGCCGGGTGGACTGCCTGATCCCAGCGGTGGTTGATGCCGATTCCGGCCAGCCCGAAAGCAAACATGCGCCGGTGCGCGTTAGCTGCTGGCACAGTCGCTGGCAGGCAGAGATTTTTTTGCGCCGTGGTGCTGCGCCGCCGCAGGGCGTGTATTGGAGCCGGGTCGCACAACGGGCGGTGACGCATTTGATCATGGCCGGGCAGCAGCCGATTGACGATTGGCTGGGCTGGCTACAACAGCATTTTGGCCTTGACGGCCTGACGCTGCAAACGGCGCACTTTTCTCAGCATGGGTTTCACCTCATTGGCTGGCGGCAGGGCGAAGTACATCTGGCGTTTTATAGCCGTCAGATGTCGCTGGCTTTAGAGCGAGAGGCGATACTATCGGCGTTTGATTGCCCCCCCGAGAGCGGTGCCCAGCGGTTAGCCTTGCTGGCTGGTCGCAGTGCGCCGGGGCAGATGGCCGAAGGGGCCACGGTGTGCAGCTGCGCTGGGGTGGGTGAAGCGCGTATTGCCGCTGCGATACAGCAAGGTTGCCACAGCACGGCGGCGCTGGGTGAGCGGTTGCAATGCGGCACCCACTGCGGCTCGTGCCTGCCTGAACTGAAAAAATTGCTGCAGCAACATGCGACACCGCGAGTAGCATAGCGAAAGATAACCCCGTCACGGCACGGAGGCCAAAAACGCTAATGACAGGCCACCCGCCAGCGCCAGATAGCTGCCGAAGGGTAACGGCGTTTGCCACGATGTTTGCCGTTGCAGATACAGCGGCAAGCCGATCAGCAGGGCGCACAGTGAAGCCAATAACAGTATCATCGGCACGATGTTCCACCCGCCCCAGGCCCCCAGCGCCGCCAACAGTTTGAAATCACCGTGGCCGATCCCTTGACGGCCGCGAACCAGGAGATAAATACGGTTAATGCCCCACAACAGCAGATAGCCACATATTGCGCCGCGCACGCTGTCAGCCAAGGGCACAAACGGCCAGTGCAGATTCACCCATAATCCGCCCCACAGGAGCGGTAACGTCAGGCTATCGGGTAACCATTGGTACAGATGATCGATAAAGGCCAACGCCGTCAGGATGATTGCCAGCGCCATCAACAGCAATAACTGCCCCGGTGGCGGGTGTGCCAGGCCGATGATGACCGCAGCGAAGGTGCAGGCGCCCGCTACCGCCGCGAAGGCGACCGGCGGTGATGAGGCTTGCGTCATTTGCCAACGCCACTGCATGAGTCGCTGCGCACGAAGAATTAACTGATAGGCCAGCCACGATGCGGGAACAATAGACAGCCACAGCAGCGGCAACCAAATGTCTTCCATGACGGGGATCCTCAAGCGGTGAAAGTGCTGAACATACGCGCTCGGATGGCGTTCGCCGAGCGGTTTGGCCGACGACTTGTCGTTATTGCTAACGGCTGCGCAAAATTGCGCAGGGTAGGCAGCGGCGTGATGTGTCGCTAACATCCCCGGCGTTGGCTTGATTTGGCGGGATATCAGGCCGTGTACGCCGCAGATTGAGGTTTATCTGATGGTTAAACGGGTGAGGTCGCGTACTCTGGCTAACCTATACCCTTTATACTTCAAGTTTCTTGGGGTTGGCTGCCTTGCTTCACCCTAGTCGCCTAGTTGGCTATGCTGCAAGGGGCTCATTCAGTTGCCGTCTACAAGCAACTCGAATTATCTTGGGTATATAGGGTGCGGTTTAGGGCAATCGGCCCGGCGAAATGCTCCGGAGCGCCGTTGTGCTATAGTGAGCGCAAGTTTGGTTGTCTGCCGCCAGGAGTGGCCGCAGCAAAAAGGTCGTCCGTCATGCCCTCTGGATGAGGTCATCGCGTCAGTCTGATGGCACAAGTTATTCGTATTATTCGCAGTTCATTTCCTGATAATCCCGTTAAAATCCCCAAACCGCGGCGCTGGGTCGTTGTGCTGTGGGCGTCACTGCTGGCTGCGCCATCGGCGTGGGCACAATCCCCTCCGGCACCAGACTCCGTGACGCATTCGATGCCCAGTGGTGTGCGCACGCAGCCTGATTTACCCGAGCTGGGCGGCAATGCGGCGGACGATCAAGCCCGTGAAAAAGAGTGGGCCACCATGGCTAAACAACTGGGCGAGCGTAATTTAAATCAGGTTTCTCGCCAGCAGGTATTCACCCGGGCAGAAAGCTATGTCATTGATCAGGCGACGTCTTTACTGCAACAGCAGGCGCAGGAACTGCTCTCGCCGTTAGGGACAGCTCAACTGTCGTTCACGGTCTCACCCGAGGGGGATTTCTCTGGGAGTCATGGGCAGCTCTTTAGCCCGCTGTATGATCTGGATGGCGTGCTGACCTATAGCCAACTGGGGTATTCGCAGCAAACTGACAGTGCATTAGCCAATATCGGCGTGGGGCAGCGTTGGATCGCGGGCGATTGGCTGCTGGGTTATAACACGGTGTTCGATCGTGATGTGGAAAACCAGCGTAACCGTGGCAGCATCGGTGCGGAGGCCTGGGGAAACTATCTGCGTTTTTCCGCCAACTATTACCATCCGTTGTCCGAGATGGCGCGGCAGCCAAGCGACGGCATTTTTCTCAGCCGCCCGGCGCGGGGCTATGACATCACGACTCAAGGTTATCTGCCTTTTTACCGTCAGTTAGGCGCCTCATTGCGCTTCGAGCAGTACCGTGGCGATAATGTTGACCTGTTCGGCAGCGGCAACAAGCAAGACGATCCCCGCGCGATGGCGCTTGGGCTTAGCTATACGCCGGTGCCGCTGGTGACACTCAAAGCGCAGCATAAGTTAGGGCAAGGCGGGGAAACGCAAGACTCCGTGGAGCTGGGGCTCAGTTATCGCCTAGGTGTGCCACTGGTGAAGCAAATCTCGTCGGAATATGTCGCTAAGGCGAAATCATTACGTGGTAGCCGCTACGATAACATTGAGCGCAAAAACCTACCGGTATTGGAATTTCGCCAGCGCAAAACCTTGCAGGTATTTTTGGCTACTCCGCCGTGGCAGCTGCAACCGGGGGAAACGTTACCGCTGGTCGTGGAGATTAAGGCCAGCAATAAAATCGCGCGCGTCAGTTGGCAGGGGGATACGCAGGCGCTTAGCCTGACGCCGCCGAAGAATAACCAAGATACGCGTGGCTGGAGCGTGATTATTCCTGCATGGGATAACGCGCCAGACGCCGATAACCGTTATCGGCTTTCGGTAACCGTAGAGGATGACAAGCAACAGCGCGTGACCTCTAACTGGATCACCTTGCAGGTCATGCCGCCGCTGTCATTAGAGGGCGCTGCTGCCGGTTTGTTCGCACCGCACACTTTGCCGCCACCGGCAGTGCCTGTCGCGACCGGGCCGTTGTTTGAAAACGGTAATCGCTAGCCATTTTTGCCTTGCAGTACCCAGACGGCGGCTTCGACGCGGGATTTCAGCTTCATCTTTTTCAGCAGATGTTTGACGTGTACTTTCACCGTGCTTTCGGTGATCATCAGCTTGCGCGCAATCAACTTGTTGGGCAACCCTTGGGCGATCAGTTTTAAGATATCGCGTTCGCGCGGCGTAAGTTGCTGAATATCCCGTTCGGCGGCCGGGCGGTTTTCCCGCAGGCTGGCGGCTAAAATAGGTGTTAGGGCGTCGCTGAGTACCATTTGTCCGGCGGCGGCCTGATGCAGTGCTTTGAGTAACGCTTCCGGCTCCATGTCTTTCAGCAAGTACCCGTCGGCTCCGCGTTTCAGCGCATTCACCACATCGTCTTCCTGATTTGAGACGCTGAAAACCACGATACGGCCGGAAAGGGCGGTTAAACGCAGGCGGTCGAGCGTTTCCAGACCGTTCATGCCCGGCATATTCAGATCGAGCAGGATCAAGTCGGGATCCCATTGTTCAGCCAGTTCGACCCCCTGTTCGCCATTGCTGGCTTCGGCGATCACCTGTAGCCGTGCGTCCATGCTAATCAATTGTTTGACGCCGTTGCGAAGCATCGGATGGTCGTCAATCAGTAATATGGTGGCGGCGTCTTCCGTCGTCATAATGTCTCCTTTATTCGGTTTAACGATTAATCGATGGCGTGATTATCTGGGCGGAATACGACCCGCACTTCAGTGCCGCCACCGCTGCGCGGTACGATGTCGCAGCGACCATGCAGGCTTTTGGCACGATCGCGCATAATGATCAGGCCGTAGTGATCGGGACGTTCACAGTTTTCGGGCAGGCCCCGACCGTTGTCGCTGACTGTTAAGGTCACTTCGCCTTGCAGGTTGGTCACCTGAATACCGACCTGGCTGGCTTGAGCATGTTTGTGAATGTTGCTCAGTGCTTCGCGGGCAATTTGCAGCAGGTGGATAGCCTGATAGGCGGGAACGGTGCGCGGCCCTAACTGATAATCCAGTTCAATGTTGATCCCCATGCGGGTGCTGAATTCCTGCACGGCCGATTGCAGCGCCGCCAGCAACCCCGGCTCACTTAGCCGCAAACGGAAGGTGGTTAACAGTTCGCGCAACTGGCGATAAGCGGTATTAAGCTCTTCTCGCATTTGTTGCACCAGCGTCAGGCTGGCCTCGGGCAAATCTTGGCTCTGCATTTGCAGGCAAGCGATCTGCATTTTCAGGCACGACAGCGACTGAGCGATCGAGTCATGCAGTTCGCGGGCGATGGCCGCACGCTCTTCCATCAACATCAACTGCTGTTGGTGATCGACCTGGCGTTCAATCGCCAGCACGCTGGTGAGTTGTTCTACCAGCATGTTCATCAACTGCTTGTGGTCATCCGTTAACGGTTTTGGGTTCTGCGCCATCAGCACGCCGTAATTACCCAGTTTATCGCTCAGGCTCCAACTTAATGAGGGGGAGTCGCGTTGCGGTTGCTCATTGTCATTCAGGCAGGCGCTGCACAACGGATTGTTGCAGTATTCAGGCCGCAATGGTTGATGGTTACTCAACTGCAAAAAGGTTTCTTGGCTGTTGTTTTCGTACAGCCGTAGCCGTATCGACCGCAGCGGCGTCAGGTGTTGTAACTGATTGAGAATTGGCGTGAGCCGGCTGCAGAGCGGCTCACTGGTATGCAACTGGCGGCTGGACTGATACAGAAAGCCCAGCAGTTGATTTTTCTGTTGCAGATCGGCCGTTTTGTCCGCTACGCGCTGTTCCAGCCCTTGGTACATGGCAGACAGTTCATCCGACATGGTGTTTAGCGCACCGCCGAGCGAGGCCATTTCGTCCTGATGCCCACGCTGGGCAAAACGTTGGCTGAAGTCACCGTGACCAACGGCGATCGCCATCGTTACCAGTTGACGCCACGGATGCAGCAAGCGGCGGCGCAGATAACAGATGGTGCCAATCAACATCAGTAGGGTCAGGGCGATAAATATCCACTGTACCAGCGTTACCAGCCATAAGCGGCGTTCGGTACGTTGGTCAATATCAGAAACCAGCGTATCCAACAGACGGACAAAATGGGCGACTTGGGGAGCGGCGTCTTCTGGCCGCTTGGCCTGACGCAGGTGGGGTTGCAGCGTTTGGTGCCAGTAAGCCCGCAGCGCTTGAAACTGTCCGGTTAGCCCTTCTTGTTCGACCGAGCGCTGTAAATCGCGGCTGTTTTCATCCGCATCCAGCTCACGAATCAACACCTCACTGTTGTCGTCGAGGGGCACCTGAGCCAATAAGCGATAGCTTTGCATGCGCAACGATCCGGCTTTATTTATGGCATGCGCGTTACCCTGTATGCTTTGTGACATCCAGGCCGAGGTGCTCATGCCTGCAATGCCCAACAGGCCAAGCAGTAACATCAACAAGGCAACCTGATTAACAATGGATAACGGAGCCAGTAACGGTTTCATAAAATGTGAATCCCTGACGGTGTGGCATGATGACAGCAAGAAACCAGAGAACGACAGCCAGTGGTTTCACTAACGACTTAGCGCTATTTTTGATTATCCCTAGGCATAACCCCATACCTATAACGAAGTACTCATTAGTTTCCATACTGAACGAGTGCTGAGCTTTGGTTGTGAGATGGATGGTGTATTTATCTGAAATACTAAGGGTTATTTCTGGTTAGTGGGCTACTCACTAAGGGATGTGAGGGGATTTTAGCCAAGTGACTACCTGCATTAGCGTTGATGTGCATCAATTTTTGCGCAACACGGGAACACTAGGGTGAGCGAAGTTATCATCGTGTTTCTGAGGTTATTATGTCGCAATCTGCAACGCCATTATTAAAGAATAAAACGGGCGCGGTTATTCAGGATTGGCAACCCGAGAATACTGAGTTCTGGCAACAGCGGGGTCACCGTATCGCCAGCCGTAACCTATGGATTTCAGTGCCTTGTCTGTTATTGGCATTCTGCGTCTGGATGTTGTTCAGCGCCGTCGCCGTTAACCTCAATAAGGTCGGCTTTAACTTTACCACCGACCAATTGTTCCTGTTAACCGCGCTGCCTTCCGTTTCTGGCGCGATTCTCCGCGTGCCTTATTCCTTCGTCATTCCGCTGTTTGGTGGCCGCCGTTGGACGGCGATCAGCACTGGTTTTTTGGTTATCCCGTGCCTGTGGTTAGGCTATGCGGTGCAGGATACCCACACCTCGTTCAACACCTTTATCGCCATCTCGCTGTTGTGTGGTTTTGCCGGTGCTAACTTTGCCTCTAGCATGGCCAATATCAGCTTCTTCTTCCCTAAAGCTAAACAGGGCGGGGCGCTGGGCATCAACGGTGGATTAGGCAACCTGGGCGTCAGCGTGATGCAACTGGTTGCGCCATTAGCGATTGCGGTCGGTATGTTCGGCATTTTTGGCGGCACCGGCCACCCGCAGCCATACGGCGGCGAACTGTGGTTGGAAAACGCCGCGTGGATCTGGGTGCCATTCTTGGTGCTGTTTACCTTGGCGGCGTGGTTTGGCATGAACGATCTGGCGGCATCTAAAGCGTCACTCAGCCAGCAGTTACCGGTGCTCAAGCGTGGCCATCTGTGGATACTCAGTGTGTTGTATCTGGCTACCTTTGGTTCCTTTATCGGTTTTTCCGCCGGTTTTGCCATGCTATCGAAAACGCAGTTTCCCGACGTGGTGATTTTACATTACGCCTTTTTTGGCCCATTCCTGGGGGCGTTGGCGCGTCCTGCCGGTGGCGCGCTTTCCGACCGCTTTGGCGGCATTCGCGTGACGCTGATTAACTTTATATTGATGGCGATTTTTGCCGGTTTGCTGTTCTTGACCTTGCCCGGTGAGGGCGCGCAGGGCTCGTTCATTGCGTTTTACAGCGTATTTATGATGCTGTTTTTGACTGCCGGGTTAGGCAGCGGCTCGACCTTCCAAATGATTGCGGTGATTTTCCGTAAAATCACTATCGATCGGGTAAAAGCGCAAGGGGGATCGGATGAGGTGGCACAGCGTGAAGCGGTGACCGACTCCGCGGCCGCGTTGGGCTTTATTTCTGCCATTGGTGCCATCGGTGGCTTCTTTATTCCGAAAGCGTTTGGTACCTCACTGGCGATGACCGGATCGCCTGCTGGCGCCATGAAGCTGTTCTTGGTGTTTTATATCGTTTGTATTGCTATCACCTGGTTGGTTTACGGGCGTAAAGCGCGCGGGTAAACAGGCTGTGGGTATCTCTCGTATTTGGGAGATACCCTTCTTACCGCTATCCATAAGTCCTTCCCGCTGTTACCTTGCCTGTTAGCGCAATAAGTTGATATTTCTCGCTTTCTGCCCGCCGATTTCACTTACGCCTAAAGCGCTATTCTTTAGATTCACTAACCGTGAGCGCCCTGCGTCACACGCGGTCGTTTGGCCGTACGGTGGTGATGAATTGGGCGTCTACCCCTAAATATCCCCGTAGGTTGCGTGCGGTGTCTTACCGCGCGGGATGAGTGATAATTTCATTGTAAATCAACACTTAAGTAAATATTCCACACATTATACTTTGGTGGTATTTCGTTCTTTCTGGTGGTTTTCTCTCCGATATTCCTTGATCGCAATCAAATTGCTGACGCGGCCGCATTAGTAGGCTGACCGCAGATTGAGCAATGTCTATACCCGTTGTCTTTCAAGCCGTTGGCTGAGATTCAGCGGTATACCAACAACGAGAGAGCCTTCAGGAGAACTCCGGATGAGCAAGTTTTTAGATCGGTTCCGCTATTTTAAACAGCTGGCCGAGCCATTTTCTGGTGAGCACGGCCAGACGCTGAACGCCAATCGCGACTGGGAAGACGGTTATCGCAGCCGCTGGCAGCACGACAAAATCGTGCGTTCAACCCATGGCGTGAACTGCACCGGTTCATGCAGTTGGAAAATCTACGTGAAAAATGGCTTGGTCACTTGGGAGACCCAGCAGACTGACTATCCACGAACTCGTCCGGATTTGCCAAACCATGAGCCACGTGGTTGCCCGCGCGGTGCCAGCTACTCGTGGTATCTGTACAGCGCCAACCGCCTGAAATATCCGCTGATGCGTAAACGCCTGATGAAGCTGTGGCGTGAAGCAAAAGCACAGCACAGCGATCCGGTTGATGCTTGGGGCTCTATCGTTTCCGACCCTGAAAAAGCCAAAAGCTACAAAATCGCCCGTGGGCGCGGTGGTTTTGTGCGTTCCAGTTGGCAAGAGGTCAATGAACTGATTGCCGCGTCTAACGTGTATACCGCAAAAACTTTCGGCCCGGATCGCATTATCGGTTTCTCACCGATCCCAGCGATGTCGATGGTCTCCTATGCCGCTGGCGCCCGCTATTTGTCGTTAATTGGCGGCACCTGCCTGAGTTTCTACGATTGGTACTGCGATTTACCGCCTGCTTCGCCAATGACCTGGGGCGAGCAGACCGATGTGCCAGAATCGGCCGATTGGTATAACTCGTCTTACATTATTGCCTGGGGCTCCAACGTGCCGCAAACGCGTACGCCGGACGCCCACTTCTTTACCGAAGTGCGTTACAAAGGCACCAAAACCGTGGCGGTCACGCCGGACTACGCTGAGGTCGCCAAGCTGTGCGATCAGTGGCTCAATCCGAAGCAAGGCACCGACAGCGCGATGGCGCTGGCAATGGGCCACGTGATGCTGAAAGAGTTCCATCTCGATCGCGAAGTGGGTTACTTCCGCGATTATGTGCGCCGCTACACCGACATGCCGATGTTGGTGCTGTTGGAGCCGCGTGAAGGCGGCTACTACGCCGCCGGGCGGATGCTGCGTGCCAGCGATCTGGTTGACGGGTTGGGGCAAGAGAATAATCCAGAATGGAAAACCATCGCCATCGATCAGCAGACGGGCGAACTGGTGGCACCACAGGGCTCCATTGGTTTCCGCTGGGGTGAACAAGGGAAATGGAACCTGGAGCAGCGCGAGGGCAAAAACCAGCGGGACGTTGAGCTGCAATTGAGCCTGTTAGGTGCACAAGATGAGGTGGCAGAGGTCGGCTTCCCTTATTTTGGTGGCGCAGAGAGCGAGCACTTTAGCAGCGTTGCATTAGAAGAGATTTTGTTGCACAAACTGCCGGTAAAACGCCTGCAATTGGCTGACGGTAGCGAGGCGTTAGTCACCAGCGTATACGATCTGACGCTGGCTAACTATGGCCTTGACCGTGGGTTGAATGACGACAACTGCGCGGCGAACTACGACGAAATTAAAGCCTATACGCCTGCGTGGGCAGAAAAAATTACCGGCGTTTCGCGGCAAAATATTATCCGCATTGCGCGCGAGTTTGCACAGAATGCCGAGAAAACCCATGGGCGTTCGATGATCATTGTGGGTGCCGGGATGAACCACTGGTATCACATGGACATGAACTACCGCGGTTTGATTAACATGCTGGTGTTCTGCGGCTGTGTCGGCCAGAGCGGCGGCGGCTGGGCACACTACGTCGGCCAGGAAAAACTGCGTCCGCAAACCGGTTGGTTGCCGTTGGCATTCGGGCTGGACTGGCAACGTCCACCGCGCCAGATGAACGGCACCTCCTTCTTCTATAACCACTCTAGTCAATGGCGTTACGAAACCGTCGGTACGCAAGAATTGTTATCACCGCTGGCGGATAAGTCGCGCTTCGGCGGTAGTCTGATCGATCTCAACGTGCGCGCCGAGCGTATGGGGTGGTTGCCTTCTGCACCGCAGTTGAACACCAACCCGCTGCATATTGCACAGCAGGCCAGAGCCGCTGGGCAGTCGCCGCTGGATTATACCGTCGACAGCCTGAAGCAGGGTTCACTGCGTTTTGCTGCGGAACAACCGGACAACCCGCAAAACTTCCCACGTAACCTGTTTGTGTGGCGCTCCAACTTGCTGGGTTCTTCCGGTAAAGGCCACGAATACATGCTGAAGTATCTGCTGGGGACGGAAAATGGCATTCAGGGTAAAGATCTGGGCCAGCAGGGCGGCGTGAAGCCACAAGAGGTGGAATGGCTAGATAACGGTGGCGAAGGCAAACTGGATCTGGTGGTCACGCTCGATTTCCGTATGTCGAGTACCTGTCTGTATTCCGATATCGTGTTACCGACCGCGACCTGGTACGAAAAAGACGACATGAATACTTCGGATATGCATCCGTTTATTCACCCGCTGTCGGCGGCGGTCGATCCGGCTTGGGATTCCAAAAGCGATTGGGAAATTTACAAAGGTATCGCGAAAACCTTCTCGGAAGTGTGTGTCGGCCATTTGGGGCAAGAAACCGATGTGGTTACCTTGCCGATTCAGCACGACTCCGCCGCTGAACTGGCGCAGCCGTTTGGCGTGCAGGATTGGAAAACTGGCGAATGTGAGCTGGTTCCCGGCAAAACCGCGCCGCATATCATGCTGGTCGAACGCGATTACCCGGCGACGTATCAACGTTTCACCTCGCTGGGACCATTGCTGGATAAGCTCGGTAACGGCGGTAAAGGGATCAGTTGGAATACCCAGACCGAAGTCGATTTCCTGAAAAAGTTGAATTACGTGAAAGCGGACGGCCCGGCAGCGGGACGGCCGAAGATCGAAACGGCGATTGATGCAGCCGAAGTGATTCTGTCACTGGCGCCGGAAACCAATGGTCAGGTGGCGGTGAAAGCTTGGCAGGCACTGAGCGATGTGACCGGCCGTGACCATACGCATCTGGCACTGAATAAAGAAGACGAGAAAATCCGCTTCCGCGATATTCAGGCGCAGCCGCGTAAGATCATCTCTAGCCCGACTTGGTCGGGTCTGGAAGATGAGCACGTATCATATAACGCCTGTTATACCAACGTGCATGAGCTGATCCCTTGGCGCACCCTTAGCGGCCGTCAGCAGATCTATCAAGATCACGAATGGATGCGTGCTTTCGGTGAAAGTCTGCTGGTGTATCGTCCACCGATCGATACCCGTGCCGCGCAACCGCTGCTGAATCAGAAGCCGAATGGTAACAAAGAGAAGGCGCTGAACTTCCTGACGCCGCACCAAAAGTGGGGGATTCACTCCACGTACAGCGACAACCTGTTGATGCTGACGCTGTCACGCGGCGGGCCGATTGTCTGGCTCAGTGAAGACGATGCCCGCGAGCTGGGCATTGAAGATAACGATTGGATCGAAGCCTTTAACGCCAACGGTGCGCTAACCGCGCGGGCGGTGGTGAGCCAGCGTATTCCGGCCGGTATGACCATGATGTACCACGCGCAGGAACGTATCGTGAATATTCCGGGATCGGAAATCACCAGCCAACGCGGTGGTATTCATAACTCCGTCACGCGCGTGTGTCCGAAACCGACGCATATGATCGGCGGCTATGCGCAACTGAGCTACGGCTTTAACTACTACGGCACCGTTGGCTCTAACCGTGATGAGTTTGTGGTAGTGCGTAAAATGAACCGTATCGATTGGTTGGACGGTGAAGATAATGATGACACTCAGGGTAGCCAGCAGGAGAAAACCAAATGAAAATTCGTTCGCAAGTCGGCATGGTGCTGAACCTGGACAAATGCATCGGTTGCCATACCTGTTCGGTTACCTGTAAGAACGTGTGGACCAGCCGGGAAGGTATGGAGTACGCCTGGTTCAACAACGTGGAAAGCAAGCCGGGCGTTGGCTATCCCCACGCCTGGGAAGATCAGGAAAAATGGAAGGGCGGCTGGATCCGTAAAATTAACGGCAAACTGGAACCGCGCATGGGCGGCCGGGTTGGCCTGTTGTCGAAGATTTTTGCTAACCCAGACGTACCGGCGTTAGACGATTATTACGAGCCGTTCGATTACGACTACCAGAATCTGCACACGGCACCGCAGGGCAAGCATCAGCCGATTGCGCGCCCGCGCTCGCTGATTACCGGCCAGCGCATGAAGAAAATCGAAAACGGCCCGAACTGGGAGGAAATTCTGGGCGGCGAGTTCGAAAAGCGCTCGCAAGATAAGAATTTCGACAACATGCAAAAGGCGATGTACGGCCAGTTCGAGAACACCTTCATGATGTACTTGCCGCGCCTGTGTGAGCACTGCCTCAACCCCGCGTGCGTGGCGACCTGCCCGAGCGGTGCGATTTACAAACGGGGTGAAGACGGCATTGTGCTGATCGATCAGGATAAATGCCGCGGTTGGCGTATGTGCCTGACCGGTTGCCCGTACAAAAAGATTTACTTCAACTGGAAAAGCGGCAAGTCGGAGAAATGTATTTTCTGTTATCCGCGCATTGAAGCCGGTCAACCGACCGTGTGTTCAGAAACCTGTGTGGGGCGCATCCGTTATCTTGGCGTACTGCTGTATGACGCCGATCGTATCGAACAGGCCGCGGCGACGGAAAACGAGAAAGATTTGTACCAAAGCCAGTTGGACATCTTCCTCGATCCCAACGATCCGGCGGTGATTGCGCAAGCATTGGCCGACGGTGTGCCACAAAGCGTGATCGATGCGGCACAGCAGTCGCCGGTGTACAAAATGGCGATGGACTGGAAGCTGGCGCTGCCGCTGCACCCTGAATATCGCACCTTGCCAATGGTGTGGTATGTGCCGCCATTGTCACCGATTCAGTCGGCTGCCGATGCCGGTGAACTGGCACACAGCGGGGTATTGCCGGACGTCGAAAGCCTGCGTATTCCGGTGCAGTATTTGGCGAACCTGCTCACCGCGGGTGATACCGCGCCGGTGCTGCTGGCGTTGAAACGTATGCTGGCTATGCGCCACTACAAGCGCGCGGAAACGGTAGACGGCGTTGTGGACACCACGGCGCTGGAGCAAGTGGGCTTAAGCGAAGCGCAAGCGCAGGAAATGTACCGCTATTTGGCTATCGCCAATTATGAAGACCGTTTTGTGGTGCCTTCCAGTCACCGTGAGTTGGCGCGTGAAGCGTTCCCGGAAAGTAAAGGCTGCGGCTTTAGCTTTGGTGACGGCTGCCACGGCAGCGACGGTAAGTTCAATCTGTTCAATAGCCGCCGTATCGATGCCATTGACGTGACGCAAAAAACTGCCGGTAAGGGGGATGCCTCATGATCAGTTTACAGGTGATAGCCCGCCTGCTGGATTATCCAGATCAGCCGCTGTGGGATCATCAGCATGAGTTGCTGGCGGCATTGGAATCGGCCAGCGAGTTGGATTTGCATCACAGCGCGCAGCTGATTGAGTTTATCCGTGGTTTTTGCAGCCGACCGCTGTTGGACGTACAGGCGGAATATTGTGAGCTGTTCGATCGCGGCCGCGCCACGTCGCTGCTGCTGTTCGAACATGTTCACGGCGAATCCCGCGACCGTGGCCAGGCGATGGTTGATCTGATGGAGCAGTATCGTGCCGCCGGGTTGGCGATAGATAGCCGCGAGCTCCCGGATTTTCTGCCGCTGTATCTTGAGTACCTCGCCAGCCGAAATATCGATGAGGCGCGTGGCGGGTTAGGCGATATTGCGCCGATTCTGGCATTGCTCGGCGCGCGCTTGCACCAGCGCCAAAGTCCGTATGGCGTACTGTTCGACCTGCTACTGGTGTTGTCCGGTAGTGATGTGCAGACGCAGGCGCTGGCAACACAGGTGGCGAAAGAAACCCGCGATGATACGCCGCAGGCGTTGGATGCCGTTTGGGAGGAAGAGCAAATCAAGTTTCTGGGCGAACAAGCGAGCTGCGGTTCTGATCAACAGACTGCGCATCAGCGGCGTTTTGCCGGTGCGGTCGCGCCGCAATATCTGGATCTGGCTGCAACGGCAACCAAAGGAAGATAATCATGCAATTTATCAATCAGTTTTTCTTCGATATTTATCCGTATCTGGCGGGGGCGATTTTCCTGATCGGCAGTTGGCTGCGTTACGATTATGGCCAGTACAGTTGGCGTGCCGGCTCGAGCCAAATGTTGGATAAAAAAGGGATGCGGCTGGCATCCAATCTGTTCCACGTCGGCATTATCGGCATCTTCGCCGGGCATTTTCTCGGTATGCTGACGCCGCACTGGATGTATGAGGCTTTCTTGCCGATTGATGTGAAGCAAAAATTGGCGATGATTGCCGGGGGCGCGTGCGGTCTGATGACGCTGATAGGGGGCGGGTTGTTGCTGAAACGCCGGTTGACCAATCCGCGGGTTCGCGCCACCAGCAGCACCGGTGACATTTTGATCCTGACGTTGTTAGTGGTGCAGGTGTGCTTGGGGTTGTTGACCATTCCGTTTTCCGCCCAACATATGGACGGCAGCGAGATGATGAAGCTGGTGGGATGGGCGCAGGCGGTGGTGACATTCCACGCCGGTGCCTCAGCACATCTGGTGGGCGTCGCTTTGATCTTCAAATTGCATATGGTATTGGGCATGACGCTGTTTGTGCTGTTCCCATTCTGTCGTCTGGTGCATATCTGGAGTGCGCCGGTGGAATACCTGACGCGCCGTTATCAAGTTGTGCGTAACCGTCGTTAATGAATCGGCCGCCTCAATCAGGGGCGGCCTGATTCGCGAACCTTCATTACGTGTTTCCCCCCCGATGCTGTGCTGGCAGCCATGCCATCATTTTATTATTGAATGAGCGATACTTTTTCCTGCCCTGTCACTGGCAATTTCCCCATGTTATGCATAATTAATGTTTATGTTTAATCGTGGAGCCTAGCTATGACATGCGTTTTTTTTACCCGCCAACTTGAGATTACCCCCGAACTTCAGGTCAGTGACTTACAGCGTCATGCAAATCATTTCCTGCGTTATAACAATATTAATGATATGGCGCACTCTGGCCCTAACGCCATCGAATGGTTCTTAAATCGTGCTAATGTTTTATTTGCACAAAACTGTGCGGATGAGCCCGTGAGTGGCAAGCTGCGGGTCTATTATTTCTCTTTGTTTTGTAAAGCCGCAGGCGAACCTGACGAGCAGGCGTTACCCGTTTACGATTTTCTTAAAGTGGAAGTCTTGCCGGGGGGACAGCAATGTTATGGCGTTATGTTCTCATCACAGATGCGCGAGTATTATCGCGATCGATTAGAGAAGGGCTTGGATACGTCAAAAATCCCGGTCGATCAGGCTTTCTTCAAATCCATCTTTCGTAAGGATTCGCCGGAAACCGGTATCCTTGATAGCTATCCGGTGATTATGATCCCGCGCAGTCAAGATGAGAGCCGTCCCTCACTGACGCACATTTACCTCAGTAGTTTGGGATTAGATTCGCAAACTATACGCCCAGCCAGTAGCGATTATCCGTTCCGCTTTTATTTTAAAGACCCGTTGGACGGCGCGGATCCCATCGGTATGGCGGCCATTGCGGCATGTGGTCAGGCGATGTTTGAAATTATCCGTCCCAACCTGTATCCACTGGCGCAGTGTGATAAACCGCAATTTGATATGGCGCATTTAATCGATATTAAATGGGAGCAACATAAAACCGCGCGGAAATGGGTGGCTGATCATCAAAGCATGGTTAACGAGTTGATGACGTTGCACGGCATTAGCGCCATGCAGTAAATGAACCAAGGAAAATACACGCCGTCGAATGATGATGTCGACGGCGTGATGACGAGCACGAATTAATGAGACTTCATGCCTGCCGCGCTCATCAGCAGACGGAAAAGCGACGCGACGATAAATAACCCCACGACGCTAGCGCTCCAGATAATCACTAACCAACCGGCGCGTTTCCACCAAGGTGCTGCATGATGACTCTTCATCAGTGATACCCCTGTTCGTGATTGACCTTACCGCGAAAGACATAATAGCTCCAGAAGGTGTAAACCAGAATAATCGGGATGATGAACAGCGCACCGACCAGCATAAAGCCCAGGCTTTGCGGTGGTGCAGCCGCTTGCCACAGGTTGATCGACGGTGGGATCAGCAGCGGCCAAAGACTGATCCCCAGCCCGCTCAGGCCAAGAAAGACCAGCAGCAGCGTCAGTAAAAACGGGGAATAATGGGCATGACGACGTACCCCGTGCCATATCCCCCAGGCGCTGAGCAGCACCATGACCGGCACCGGTAACAGCCAGAACAGATTGGGCAGACTGAACCAACGTGTGGCAATGTGCGGATGCATTAGCGGTGTCCAGAGGCTGACCACCGCTAAGATCGTCAACAAAATGAGCAGTAACGGCAGCGTTAACCGGTGCATTATTGCCTGTAAGTCACCGGCGGTTTTCATTACCAGCCAGGTGCAACCCAGCAAGGCATAAGCGATGACCAATCCCAGCCCGCAAAACAGTGCGAACGGAGTTAACCAGTCGAGCGGGCCCCCGGCATAGCTGCGGTTCTCCACCGGGAAGCCATTTAGGATGGCGCCGACGACAACGCCTTGGCAGAACGTTGCCAGCAGCGAACCGCCGATAAACGCTTTATCCCAGACATGCCGTTTTTTTTCACTGGCTTTGAAGCGAAATTCGAACGCCACACCACGAAAAATCAACCCGATGAGCATCAAGGTTAACGGGATCGTTAATGCATCGAGGATCACCGCATACGCCAACGGAAATGCGCCAAAAAGCCCGGCACCGCCCAATACCAGCCAGGTTTCATTACCATCCCAAACCGGCGCGACGGTATTCATCATCACATCGCGGTCGCGGCTGGCTTTCACCCATGGGAATAAGATACCGATACCCAGATCGAAACCGTCCATTACCACATACATCATGGTGCTGAACACGATGATCAAAAACCAAATCAGTGGAAGATCGATACCCATGTTCAACTCCTGCCATCTAGAGTGTCTTTCACTGCGGACAGGGGGCGCGCCGGTCTGCCGTCAGTGTCGTCAGGCGTGTGCCCTTCATGCGTTTGTGGCCCTTTACGAATCAAGCGCATCATATAGGCGTAACCTATGCTGAACACCGAGCAATACACCACGATAAATGCCAGCAGGCTGATGCTCATATGCAACTCACCGTGCGCGGAAACGGCGTCTTTAGTGCGTAACAAACCGTACACCACCCACGGCTGACGGCCGATCTCCGTGGTGAACCAACCGGCCAGCAGCGCGATCAGGCCGGACGGCCCCATCCAAAGAATAAAATAGAGGAATGGTTTGGCGTGATACAACCCGCCGCGCCAGCGTAGCCACAGGCTCCATATTCCGGCGATAATCATCAACATACCCAACGCCACCATGATGCGGAAAGACCAAAACACAAGGGTTGAATTGGGGCGATCTTCTGGTGGGAAGGACTTCAACGCCGGAATTTGTTCGGTCAGGCTGTGTGTCAGTATCAGGCTGCCGAGCAGCGGAATTTCAAGCGCGAAGCGGGTCTGTTCCCGCTGCATATCGGGCCAACCAAACAGAATCAGCGGGGTGGCCTCACCCGGCCGATTTTCCCAGTGGCCTTCAATGGCCGCGATTTTTGCCGGTTGATGTTTCAGCGTGTTCAGGCCGTGCGCATCACCGATAACCGCCTGAATAGGGGCAATGATCAGCGCCATCCACATCGCCATCGACAGCATGGTGCGTATCGCTGGCGTATCGCGGCCGCGCAGCAGATGCCAAGCGGCAGAGGCGCCGACAAAAAATGCGCAAGATAAGAAGGCGGCGGTGGACATATGCAATAACCGATACGGGAACGACGGATTGAAAATGACTTTTAGCCAGTCGACCGGCACCACTTGGCCATTGATAATTTCATGGCCCTGCGGCGTTTGCATCCAACTGTTCGATGCCAGAATCCAGAAAGTGGATATCAGCGTGCCCAGTGCCACCATGCAGGTGGCAAAAAAGTGCAGTCCGGGGCCGACGCGGTGCCAGCCAAACAGCATCACGCCCAGAAAACCGGCCTCTAGGAAGAAGGCGGTCAGCACCTCATAGGTCAACAACGGGCCGGTGATACTGCCGGCAAATTCGGAGAAAAAGCTCCAGTTAGTCCCGAACTGGTAAGCCATGACCAAACCGGAAACCACCCCCATACCAAAATTGACGGCGAAAATTTTCGACCAGAAATGGTACAGATCGCGATAGGTTTGGTTGCGTGTTTTCAACCATAAACCTTCCAATACCGCTAAATAGCTGGCTAAACCGATGGTGATGGCGGGGAAAATAATATGGAAGGATACGGTGAAGGCGAACTGTATTCTGGCAAGTTCCAGTGCATCAAGACCCAGCATGGCGCCCCCTTAGCTTGGACATAATTTAACCTCTTGTGTGTGGCGTGGATTTTACCTAGGAAAGCTTGGCGCTAAGTTAAGCATGGAGTACAGTAACTATAATAGTGACAGTTATTTTAATTTTATCTATAACAGTTTGGCGGTAAGGCAGATGACACGATATGAACAATTAGCGCAGCAGATCCGCGAGCAAATTCAAAACCGCGTATGGCGCGCCGGTGACAAACTGCCTTCGCTACGTGAGAGTGGTAAACGCGCGGGACTGAGCCTGATGACGGTGGTGCAGTCTTATCAACTGTTGGAAAGCCAGGGATGGATTGTCGCGCGGCCGCAGTCCGGTTATTACGTGGCGGCGCGGCCGCAGCCGTTACCGCAGGCCGAACGCAGCGAGAAACTGCTGTTAAGTGAACAGGTAGACATCAACGCCTTTATTTTCGAGGTGTTACAGGCCTGTAAGGATCCGGCGATTGTGCCTTTTGGTTCGGCATTTCCCGACGCGACGCTTTTTGCCCAACCTAAATTGGCGCGTGCGCTAAGCAGTGTCGCACGCAAATTTACCCCGCACAGTTCGCTGGCTAACCTGCCGCCGGGCAATGATGCACTGCGGCGTAATATTGCCCAGCGCTATGCCTTGAGCGGCATGCAGGTGGCACCTGACGAAATTGTGATCACCGCCGGTGCGATGGAATCGCTTAGCCTCAGCCTGCAAGCGGTAACGCAACCGGGCGATTACGTGGCGATCGAATCCCCCGCCTTTTATGGGGCGTTGCAAGCGTTAGAGCGGCTGCGATTGAAGGCGGTGGCGATTGCCACTCACCCGCAGTACGGTATTGATTTGGACGCGCTTGAGCAGGCGGTGGAGCAATACCCGATTAAAGCCTGTTGGCTGATGACGCATTTTCAAAATCCACAGGGTGCCAGTATGCCGGAGGCCAATAAACGGCGGCTAGTCGCGCTGCTGAGCCAGCGGCAGATAGCGTTGATTGAAGATGATGTGTATGGCGAGCTGTACTTCAGCGCTGAGCGGCCGTTACCGGCGAAAGCGTTGGACCAAAATGGGCAGATTTTACACTGTTCATCGTTTTCCAAATGTTTAGCGCCGGGGTTTCGTGTGGGCTGGGTGGCGGCCGGGCAACACGCACCGCAGATCCAACGCTTGCAACTGATGAGCACCGTGTCAGCCAGCGTGCCGACTCAGTTGGCGATTGCCGATTACCTGCTACATGGCGGTTATGACACCCATTTGCGGCGTTTACGCCGGCTGTTAGCCCAGCGGCAAAGTGCTATGCGTCAGGCGATTGCCCACCACTTCCCTCCGACGGTAAAGGTTAGCCAGCCTGATGGCGGCTATTTCCTTTGGTTGGAGTTGGCGCCCTCGCTGTCGGCGATGACATTGTATCAACGTGCGTTGGCATTGGGCGTCAGTATCGCCCCGGGGCGTATGTTCACCACCGGCAACCATTTCAATCATTGCTTCCGGCTTAACGCTTCATTCGAATGGAACGATAAGCTTGATGCGGCAATTGCCACGCTTGGCAAGCTGATTCGCAAGCTGAAACCGATGGCATAACAGCCTAACCCTCTTGGCTTTACGGCACCGACTTTTGCCCCAGCGTGGCGCGCTCGCGCCCTTTATTGGGGCAAAAGTGGGAGAGTGCCGTTTTCTGACTGACTATTTTTTGCGAGCGCGATCAGAAAAAACGAATCTTTTTGTCAATGAATAGGATTTCGCGGCCCATGATGAATTTAGGCTGTGTTTTTGCAATTATTCATTACTAATGCATAAAAAATGAATATTTATGCACTATAACTCGTTGTTTTCACGCAAAAAAATGAGAAATGCCTCCCAAATTCCGCATTGGCACGATAGCTGCTCTACACTCTTTATCAAACGGCATGTATTTTAACTGTTCGTTAACATTTATTCCCCGTTCCGGGGGCGCTATGCGGCAGAAATAGCGAAAAATCGAGTTTATGTAACATATTTGTATCTAACTGGCCGTGGGTGAGGAGAATTATCATCGGTCAGATCCAAGCCGTTACTCGCCGGTTTTTTGTTATGTTGCCGCATTTATGACGCAGGAACGGCCCTTACAGTCAAAACTCAGCTTTTCGCTGATGCTCTGAGGTCACTATGGAACAGCCAATCGCAGTTACCCGACAGTCTTTCGATGACTGGATGATCCCGGTTTACGCACCCGCAGATTTTATTCTGGTACGCGGAGAGGGTTCTCACGTCTGGGATCAGCAGGGAAAGCAGTATATAGATTTCGCCGGTGGTATTGCGGTGAATGCGCTGGGGCATACGCATCCCATCGTGAAGGCGGCGCTCAACGAGCAGGCCGATAAATTGTGGCATTTGGGTAATGGCTACACCAACGAGCCGGTACTGCGTTTGGCAAAACGTCTGATCGACGCCACATTTGCAGAAAAAGTGTTTTTCTGTAACTCCGGTGCAGAGGCCAACGAAGCGGCGCTGAAGTTGGCACGCAAACATGCGATGGATCATCACGGCGGCGAGAAAAACCAAATCGTGGCGTTTAATAACGCGTTTCATGGCCGCACGTTGTTCACCGTTTCCGCCGGTGGGCAGCCGAAATACTCTCAGGACTTCGCGCCGTTACCGGCCGGGATTTCGCATACCCCCTATAACGATCTGGCTGCGGCCGCCGCAGTGATCGATGATCGCACCTGCGCGGTGATTGTTGAGCCGATTCAAGGTGAGGGCGGTGTGTTGCCGGCCGATGTTGAATTCCTGCGCGGCTTACGTGAGTTGTGCGATCGCCATCAGGCATTGCTGATCTTTGATGAGGTGCAAACCGGGATGGGTCGTACCGGCAGTCTGTACGCCTACATGCACTATGGCGTGGTGCCTGATGTACTGACTACCGCCAAGGCGCTTGGTGGCGGGTTCCCGATTGGTGCGATGTTGACCACGGATGCTCTGGCAAAAACCTTTGGCGTGGGTACTCACGGCACCACTTATGGCGGTAACCCGCTGGCGACTGCGGTCGCGGAGGCAGTGTTCTCAATCATCAATACGCCTGAGGTCTTGGAAGGCGTTCAGCAGCGTCATCAGTGGTTTATCGAACGGTTGAATGAGCTTAATCAGCAGTACCCGATTTTCTCGGAAATTCGCGGGGGCGGTTTGCTCATCGGTTGCGTATTGACAGCGGATTATGCTGGGAAAGCCAAGCAGATTACCCAATATGCCAACGAAGAAGGGGTGATCGCCCTGATCGCCGGGCCGAATGTGGTGCGTTTTACTCCGTCATTGATTATTCCAAAAGCCGATGTGGAAGAGGGGCTGGCGCGATTTGCGCGAGCGGTAGCCCGCATTTGCAGCTGAGACCACGGTGGTGCGCGTAAGGGCACCACCGGAAGAATTAGAGGTTCGCATTATGATGATTATTCGCCCGATAGAGCGTCGCGATCTGGCTGATTTATATCAGCTTGCCGGTAAGTCTGGCATTGGTCTCACCTCTTTGCCGCAAAATGAAGACACCTTATTAGCGCGTATTGAGCGGGCATTAAAAACCTGGCAAGGCGAACTTCCTCCCGGCGAACAGTGTTATCTGTTTGTGCTGGAAGATACGGTGCGTCAACAGGTGGTTGGCGTCAGCGCGATTGAAGTGGCCGTCGGTCTGACGGAGCCATGGTACAGCTTCCGCGTGGGGCCGCTGGTACACGCTTCCAAGCAGCTCGACGTGTACAAAACGGTACCGACGCTGTTCCTCAGTAACGATCACACCGGCCACTCTGAGCTGTGTACGCTGTTTCTCGATCCCGATTACCGCCACGGCGAAAACGGTAAACTGCTATCAAAGGTGCGTTTTCTATTTATCGCCGCTTTTCGCGAGCATTTCGCCCGTAAAGTGATCGCCGAGATGCGCGGTTTTTCTGATGAAAATGGCCGCTCACCGTTTTGGGAAAGCGTTGGCCGCCATTTTTTCTCGATCGAGTTTGCCAAGGCGGATTACCTGAGCGGTACAGGGCAGAAAGCCTTTATCGCCGAACTAATGCCTAAGCATCCGCTGTATATCGATTTCTTGGCGGAGGATGCGCAAAGTGTGATTAGTGAAGTGCACCCGCAAACCGCACCCGCGCGTCGGCTATTGGAAGCCGAGGGGCTGAGTTATCAAGGGTATGTCGATATTTTTGATGGCGGGCCAACCCTGGAGGCGGAGCTTGACCAGATCCGCGCGATCAGATGCAGCCAACAGGTGAAAGTGGTGCTGGACGCCACACCGATGCGTGCCGATGCCCCGTTGTATCTGGTGGCTAACGATAACTATCAATATTACCGCGCACTGTTAGTGGCGGCCGATCTGTATGATGACCGGCTCCATCTTGATGCTGAAACAGCGGCGGCGCTGGGCGTTGAGCAAGGCAGCCCGGTGCGCGTGGTTCCTCTTAATCCACAGGAGAAAGCCTAATGTCTCATCCTGCACTGCTTATCAATGGCGTTTGGCAACCGGGCCACGGCGCGGCGTTTAACAAAACCGATCCGGTGGATAATCAGCCGCTGTGGCAGGCTAATGCGGCCGATGGTCGCGATGTCGCTGCGGCCTGTGAGGCGGCACGCGCGGCTTTCCCTCAGTGGGCGCGCACCGCGTTTGAACAGCGTGAGCAACTGGTTAAGCGTTTTGCTGCACTGTTAGAGCAACATAAACCGCAGTTGGCGGCCACCATTAGCCGCGAAACCGGAAAACCACGCTGGGAAACGCTGACCGAGGTCCAGGCGATGATCGGTAAAGTGGGTATTTCATTGCAGGCGTATCAGGCGCGTACCGGTGAGAGCCAAACGACGATGGCTGACGGCGTATCGGCGCTGCGACACCGGCCGCATGGGGTACTGGCGGTATTTGGCCCCTACAATTTTCCCGGCCATTTGCCGAACGGCCATATTGTCCCCGCGCTGCTGGCGGGGAATACCGTGGTTTTCAAACCGAGTGAGCTGACGCCGTTGACGGCGGAGGTGACGTTGAAACTGTGGCTAGAAGCCGGTCTACCGGCTGGGGTGATCAATCTGGTGCAGGGTGGACGAGAAACCGGTGAGGCGTTGGCGGCGAATCAGGATATTGATGGTCTTTTGTTCACCGGCAGCGCCGGTACCGGTTATCAGTTGCATCGTCAGTTAGCCGGTCAACCAGAGAAAATTTTGGCGCTGGAAATGGGCGGTAATAACGCGCTGATTGTTGAGCACATCGACGATCGCGATGCGGCGGTCAACCTGGCGATTCAGTCTGCTTTTATCTCTGCCGGGCAGCGCTGTACCTGCGCGCGCCGTATTTTGGTTAAGCGTGGCGAGCAGGGTGATGCATTTATTGCCCGGCTGGTGCAGGTTGCCAGCGCGTTGCGCATTGGCCGCTGGGATGCCGATCCGCAACCGTTTATGGGCGGCGTGATCTCTTC
Organism: Serratia sp. NPDC078593; assembly: GCF_050268245.1. Taxonomy (NCBI): domain Bacteria; kingdom Pseudomonadati; phylum Pseudomonadota; class Gammaproteobacteria; order Enterobacterales; family Yersiniaceae; genus Serratia; species Serratia sp. NPDC078593. The sequence continues at coordinate 253,239 of NZ_JBNNGK010000003.1, forward strand.
GGCGGCGGCAGAAAATATGCTGGCAGCACAACAGCGTTTGTTATCACTTGGCGGGAAAGCGCTGTTAACGCTGCAACGGTTGGACAACGACAGCACGTTACTCAGCCCGGGCATTATCGATGTCACCGATGTGGCGGAGTTGCCAGACGAAGAATACTTTGGGCCATTGACCACCATCGTTCGTTACGACGATTTTGAGCAGGCGTTGCGTATCGCGAATCAAACGCGCTACGGCCTGTCGGTGGGCTTGGTGTCGCCACAGCGAGCGCAGTTTGAACAACTGTTGCTGGAGGCGCGTGCCGGTATTGTCAACTGGAATAAGCCGTTGACCGGCGCCTCGAGTGCGGCACCGTTCGGTGGCGTAGGGGCATCCGGCAACCATCGACCCAGTGCTTATTATGCTGCGGATTATTGTGCCTGGCCGATGGCCTCGTTGGAAAGTGAAAGCCTGACGTTACCCGCCAGCTTATCACCCGGTTTGTCGTTTAATTAATCATCTATACCCAAAATAATTCGCGTTGCAGGAAGGCGGCAAGGAAGTGAATCCTGACGAGCTAACACGGGTCAGTGATTCGGGTGAACGAGCGCAGCCAACACACAGGCAACGTGAAGTATGCCGGGTATAAAGGGCTGGTCTGGCGCCGGCCCAGGAGAGCGGTATGGCAGGATATGAAGTCAATTTCGACGGGTTGGTGGGGCTGACGCATCACTATGCCGGGCTGTCATTTGGTAATGAAGCCTCTACGTTGCATCAGCACCGCGTTTCCAATCCGAAGTTGGCCGCGAAGCAAGGGCTGCTGAAAATGAAAGCGTTGGCAGATTTGGGCTTCCAGCAGGGCGTCTTGCCGCCGCAGGAACGGCCGCATTTGCCGATGCTGCGGCGCTTAGGCTTCAGCGGCAGCGATGAGGCGGTGTTAGCGCAGGTGCAGCGCACATCGCCGCGTTTGCTCTCGGCTCTGGGATCGGCCTCGGCAATGTGGACGGCCAACGCGGCTACCGTTTCGCCGTCGGCGGACAGCGCCGACGGCAAGGTACATTTTACCGCCGCCAATTTGAACAATAAGTTTCACCGTGCGATAGAGGCGGAAACCACCTCCGCTGCACTGCAAGCGATCTTCAATGATCCACACCACTTTGTACACCACCCGGCTTTGCCGCAGGTGGCGCTGTTGGGTGACGAAGGGGCGGCCAATCATAACCGGTTGGGGGGCGAGTATAGCCAGCGCAGCGTGCAGGTGTTTGTTTATGGTCAGCAGGCGTTTGGCGGTGAGGCTGCGCCAACGCGTTATCCGGCGCGTCAAACGCGTGAAGCCAGTGAGGCCATTGCCCGGCTGCATCAACTGGAAGCGCAGCACACGGTATTTATTCAGCAGAACCCCGCGGTGATCGACCAGGGCGTGTTTCACAATGATGTGATTGCGGTCAGTAATCAACGGGTGTTGTTCCATCATCAACAGGCATTTTTGCATCAACGACAGGCCTTGGATGAAGTGCGCCGAAAAATGGCCAGTCTGGAACAGGAACTGCACGCAATTGAAGTACCAACGGCGCAGGTTTCCGTCGCGGATGCGGTAGCAACCTACCTGTTTAATAGCCAGCTTTTGACCAAGCCCGATGGCAAGATGATGATTGTGGTGCCTGAAGAGTCACGCCAGCATGCCGGAGTATGGGCGTATTTGAATGACATGCTCGCCTGCGGGGGGCCAATCGATGAGATAAAGGTCTTTGACCTGCGTGAAAGTATGCGCAATGGCGGTGGGCCAGCTTGCCTTCGTCTGCGAGTCGCGCTTAACGAGGCGGAGTTACGGGCGGTGAATCCGCGGGTAATGATGAATGATACGTTGTTTACCACGCTCAATGCCTGGGTTGACGGCTATTACCGCGATCGGTTGACGGCGGAGGACTTGGCCGATCCGCAGCTGTTACGTGAGTCCCGTGAGGCGTTAGACTCATTAACGTCGATTCTGGGCTTGGGGTCGATCTATCCATTCCAGCAATAAGTGGGGGCGGCATGTTGGATTTTTTGGCGCTGACGTTGGCGGGGCAGGTTCCGCCCTGTCAGCAGGGTGAAACAGGTCAGTTACGCTGGCGTTGGCTGGGGGAAGGGCTGCTGGAAATGTGTCCGGTGCAGCCTTATCAACACGCTGTCGTGCTGTCGGCAGGGATCCACGGTAATGAAACGGCACCGATAGAATTACTCAATCAGTTGGTCAGTGATTTACTGAGTGGCTCACGGCGGTTAGCGGTGCGATTATTGGTGATTCTGGGCAATCCAGCGGCGATGCGCGCAGGTAAGCGCTACCTACATAGTGACATGAATCGTATGTTTGCTGGCCGAGCCGTCCATTTCCCGCCCAGTGGTGAAACGGCGCGAGCGCAGCAGTTGGAGCAGGTGACAGCGCGCTTTTTTACGCCGGAAACCGTAGCGCGCTATCATTACGATCTGCATACCGCTATCCGTGATTCCCGCTTGCCGCGGTTTGGTATTTTACCGTACCAGCCACGGCCCTATGACACCGCGCTGTTATCGCTGCTGGACGCCGCCGAACTGGATGCGCTGGTGATTCATCGTGAGCCGGGCGGAACCTTCAGTCACTTTACCAGCGAGCAGTTTAACGCGGCCAGCTGTACGCTGGAACTTGGCAAGGCGCGGCCGTTTGGCGACAATGATTTGCAGCAGTTTGCTGCCATTAATCGTGCGTTGCGGGCGTTGGTCAGCCGTGAGGCATTGCCGCCACGCGGTGGCACGGCGATGCGCGTGTTTCGCGTTGAGCACTCGCTGATCAAGCGCAATGAACCCTTTAAACTGTACTTGAGTGAGGATACCGCCAACTTTACTGAGCTGCCGCAGGGGACGCTGCTGTGCGAGCAGCCGGGTGAAACGTACCGGGTGCAACATGATAAAGAATGGATTCTATTCCCGAATCCGCAAGTGGCACTGGGTTTGCGAGCCGGCATGGTGCTGACTGAGGTGGCGCGCAGCGCACTGTATTAAATTATCTCACCGCCGATAGCTTATCGGCGGTGCTAATCGTCTCTGTTATTTTCCAGGTAATATTCGATATTGCTGAAGGTCACACAATATCGCCACGCGATAACGTTGTCTTTTTTCTATTTCATCGCGTTGAAACCCATTGTTGGATTGAATAGGTAAAACAATGCGGATTTAACTCAATAATACGCAATGGCGATGTCATTTCGTTGGTTTAAGCGAGATGTGAGATAAATAACGTTTTTCATTAGCACACTAAGAATGACGTTATTATTTTTTTCGATTAAAAAATAAACCATTCTCGATTTCATGCACCAAAATAGTGCATTGCACCATGTTGGATATAACATAATGCATAAAAAATCAGATAAATCATCATGTTGAAAAATGTTTAAGTTTAATATTTTGTTACAATTAAGCGTGTATTATTCACGCTATTTTGTGAACTTTTTTATTTTAACTTTTGATTCATGATGCTAATGTCACATGACCCTTTATTAAAAGGGCTCATAAAAGACTAAATAATGAAAATCACAGCCCAAAGTATAAATTGGGCGTGACAGGCAGGGTTTATAATAATATCTAGGAAACTAATGATGAAACGTAGTGTTTTAGCCTTATCGGTTGCGATCGGCGCAATCTCCTCTTTTGCCAATGCGGCAGAAATTTATAATAAAGAGGGCAATAAACTCGATCTCTACGGCCGGGTGAATGCCAAGCATTACTTTATTCATAACGATTCAGGTCATGGCGATAAATCCTATGTGCGTTTGGGATTTAAAGGGGAAACGCAGATTTCCGATCAACTGACGGGTTATGGCCAGTGGGAATACAATATCCAAGCTAACAACTCGGAAGGGGCGGATGCCAACAACGGGACGAAAACGCGTCTTGGTTTTGCCGGGCTGAAATTTGGCGACTATGGCTCTTTTGACTACGGTCGCAACTACGGCGTGGTTTATGATGCGGAATCCTATACCGATATGCTGCCGGAGTTCGGCGGTGACTCATACAGCTATACCGACAACTTTATGACCGCCCGTTCCAGCGGTTTGGCCACCTACCGTAACCGCGATTTCTTCGGTCTGGTTGAGGGCTTGAATATCGCGTTGCAATATCAAGGCAAAAATGAAGGCCGTGAACTGCAACGTCAAAATGGCGACGGTTATGGCATGTCATTGGATTATCAGGATATTGGCGGCTCGGGCATCGGTTTTGCCGCCGCCTATTCTGATGCCAACCGCACCGCTGACCAGAAAAAGTCCGCTATTGGTAAAGGCGATAACGCGTCAGCCTGGACCACCGCCGTTAAATATGATGCTAACCAGGTGTATCTGGCCGCCATGTATGCTGAAACGCGTAACATGACGCCGATTAGCGTGAATAGTGTCAAAGGTTTCGCCAATAAAACGCAAAATTTTGAGGTGGTTGCACAGTATCAGTTCGAAAACGGTCTGCGCCCTTCACTGGCTTATGTGCAGTCCAAAGGCAAAGATATTGAAGGCGTGGGGGATGCCGATCTGGTGAAGTATGTTGAAATCGGCGCGACCTATTATTTCAACAAGAATATGTATACCTATGTTGATTACCAGATCAACCAACTGAGTGACGACAATAAGCTGAAGCTAAACAATGACGATATTGTGGCGGTCAGCCTGACTTATCGTTTCTGAGTGCTAGCGCATTCAGCGTGATAGCCGCATAAGGCAGGGCTTAGGCTCTGCCTTAGCGTAGAGGAGTGGCCCGCTCTGGCGTCAGAACGCGGCATACTCACTGGCTGGTAGCCAAAATCCATCGATAAAATCCTCGACCGGATAGCAGCCAGCGTGGCGTAGCTTTTGTTCTTTCATTGCCACCAGGCATTGCTGTTCATCGCGCAAGATGTCCACCATGATATCGGCGCAACCCCCATCCAGATAACAGACAAACATCACCAGTGCGTACATAAATTCAACTTCCTCCCGGCCGTTATCAGTATGGCTAGTTTCATAATTCTGGCACGTTTTTCCGCTTAAATCATTATGCTGAATAATGTTTGTCCATCAAGCGTGACACTTTCAGACTTCTCTAACTGCCTAATGCCACTAAGCTAATTGAATATCTGCCCATCAATGCTAAGCTTAACAGGCATTAAGTAAATGTAATTTTATGACCATCAAACAGGAGTGGATATGGGATTGTTTAACTTCGTCAAAGAAGCTGGCGAAAAACTGTGGGATACAGTGACCGGTAACACCGATACTGCCGATCAAAGCGCCAAACTGAAGGAGCATCTCAACAAAAGCGGCTTGCCGGATACCGACAAGGTTGATGTGCAGGTAGTTGATGGTAAAGCGGTGGTGACGGGTGACGGCATTAGCCAAGAATTGAAAGAAAAAATTCTGGTTGCTGTGGGTAACGTTGCGGGTATTAGCGGTGTGGAAGATAAGGTGACCGTCGCACCGGGTGAAACCGAGAGTACGTTCTATACCGTGAAGAAGGGCGATACCCTGAGCGCGATTTCGAAAGAAGTATATGGCAACGCGAATCAGTACAATAAGATTTTCGAAGCGAACAAACCGATGTTGTCTAGCCCAGACAAAATCTACCCTGGGCAGGTGTTGCGTATCCCGCAATAAATCGCATGTAGCCGACTAGCCCGATCGCCGATCGGGCTTTTTTATGGCTTAACAGCGTATTTTTTAGTGTAGTGCGTTGCATGGCATAGAGAGAGGCCTGATCTTTCGTTATGATCTTAGCTGACGTGTGTTGACCCTCTGAGGGAAAATTGGTAGCGTCAGCGCGGTGCTAATCATCTATAACAACATTCCAATATGATGAGCTAGATAAATTTGGTAGAACAACGGCGTGATCACGCCTCGCAGGATAAAAAATACCGTGAAACGTTGGGTGATGCGCAGTTTGCCATTTTGGTGTTGGCGATCGCCTCCTGTTCACTGATTTTCTTTACGTTAGTGGTCATCTTATGGCTGGCGTGACTTTTGTAACAACAGGAGAGGACATGGAGCATAATCTCCATCATGAGACGAAACTGATTGCCATTATCGGGCTACTGGTTTCTGCGCTGTTGGTGGTATCCGTCTTGTTTGGCGTGACCTATTTAACCGATCTTAAACACGCGAATGATCCGATCAGTATTCAAAATTGCTATCTTAAAGCGCCTTAGCTAATTCCATAATCGCTCATCACCTTATGTCGTCTCGATTGGACAAAAATATCCTCAAGGGTTGTGTATGAGGTATTTTTACGTTCGGATAGTATCCGTGAGTCATTTCTGTCTTTCATCCTTCAATCGCTCACGGCGCGGTCGTCAGTTATCATTGCAATGATCATGGTCCGTTGCTCCGTGTTTTGCCGAAATATCATCAATGGGGAGCGGGTCAATCTTATGCAGCGATTCTATACCGGCCAGTGTTAACGTTCATCGCTGGATGATTTACAGCATCCCGTTATCTATTGTTTATATTCCATGCTGACTGGCTATTTGGTATTACCTTTAACAGTTATTTAAACCCTTATCTGGTGGCAGTGAAAGTTAATAATGAAAAACTTTCAGTATGATTGCGTAATAATTTGTGCGTGAGCGGAAAGTTATTCGCCGATAATGCAAATGAGTTATCACACTCGTTTGATTGAAGAAGCAGTGATTAAAGCTGGGCTCGATGTGATGCCATTACGCCAGATGATGAGCGGTTTATTTGGGCGCGATGCGGTAGATAAAGAAATACAAAACGGTGAGAGGAAGGATTCCTCACAAGAGGAAACGCCGCGTTAGTCGTGTCTTGGCGGTTAGCTCGATTCCTAATGGTTATAGGTTATGATTTTTTTTATGCAAATCGCTCTATTAAATTTTGATTAATGTGATCGAACGCCTGAGTTTATCAACGAATAGTGTTCGAACAGAAAAATAGTGATCTACAGCAGATTATTATGCTGAGGGGATAGCTAAGATGTTTCTTGTGGGGATACAGCGGTTCCTCGTTAGTAAAAAGCAAGAGAGGTTATTATGAGCCAAATACTCTATCGTGCAAGATTATACCATGTTGTTATTGCAACGGCGGTGTTTTGGGTCTCACTCGCAGCCCTGTTAGTCATTGCTCTACACTAACTCTGAATGATTATATTAAAAAACCGCTTAGGCGGTTTTTTAATATGTAGATACTCAAGATAATTCGAGTTGCTTGTAGGCGGCAACTGAATGAACCCTTGGGAACATAGCCCACTATGTGGCCGAGGTGGAGGAAGGCAGTCAACACCCAAGCAATTTGAAGTATGAAGGGTATCATTGCTTTTAGTTAACAAGGATGTAGATTAAATAATTATCCATTACGCTTAACCACATTAAATACAATGACAAATATTACGGATATTCTGATCGTTGCCATTGCGCTACTGCACATTTATATTCTGCTGCTGGAAATGTTTCTTTGGCAACGTCCTGCAGGTATGCGGGCGTTTGGCACAACGCCTGAGTTTGCACACGCGACGCGTACGCTGGCGGCCAACCAAGGGCTGTATAACGGTTTTTTAGCCGCGGGGCTGCTGTGGAGTTGTTGGTTACAACAGCCGGCATGGCAGTTGTTCTTTCTTGGCTGCGTACTGGTTGCGGGTATTTTTGGTGGTTTGACGGCCAGCCGCAAAATTCTATGGATTCAGGCATTGCCAGCGTTGATCGCGATAGGGGCGGTGTTCGTAACGGGCTAACCCGCCAGGTGTAACCGGCGGGTGGGATTCAGGCCATTTTCTGGTGAATGATGTGCAACGGCGGCGAGATGTGTAAATCTACGCTCAGATCTTGCCGGAAATCATACGGTGTGATGTTGAAACGCTTGCGGAACATATAAGTGAAATGGGATTGTGAGCCGAAGCCAAAATCCAGTGCGATGTCAAAAATCGATGCGTTGCTACTGCGTAATTGATAAACCGCCCCCGCTAACCGGCGTTCACGAATGTATTTACCGAGAGAGATCCCTGTCGCTTCTTTAAATAATTTCTGCATGTGCCACAAGGAGTAACCGGAATAGTTGGCTAACTCTTCAAGATGGATCGCTCGTCCAAGGTGAGTTTCAACCCATTTGCTCAGGGCGCAGACCAATGAGAGGTGATGTTCTTGTATCATCAGTGCGTCTATGTGAGATCTACATACAGCGAAGTATACACAACTTGCCGCTTGCGACAAAAAGCACCGCGCAAAGCGTGATGTTTAATCTTATGAGCTGCTTGTTATTGGTGGGCGAAACCCGTTAATCTGAATCGGCTTGCTGCCCGGCTATTGTTAGTTCGGCCAGGCAGAGACACACCAATGACAGGGCTACCGCCGTAGCAACCTAGCTTTGATGAGGTGATCGCATGTTAATGACAGTGATTATTACTCTGGTTGTCGTCGTAGGGGTTGCCGTATTTATGGTTGCACCCGCGATGAAGGTGAATAAAGCGAACAGTGTGGGAGGTGACGAATCGTGAAACGGATGACCGTTGTGCCGTAAAACCGGCGCTAAGTGAATACCGCCAAGCGAAAGTGAAAAAGCCTGGGTTAGTGAGCGGCACCCGGGCTTTTTATTGCATTACAGCAATTACACGTTTTTGCGTTCTACCCTTTCTTCGCCCCAATATAATTGGTCGGCATTCGTTTTGCCAAAGGCAATTTGCAGCGCTTCATCGCTGCCTTCTTGCCAAATTTTTTGCGCCAGGATCTCATCATTACCTGCCAGTTCAAAAATTGCTTCAGCGATCTCGACAGAGGTTTCGCGTACCGTTGCCCACGATTTTACATTGTGATTTGCCATCACTCTTCTCCGGTTTAGTTTTAGCTGATGATGGATTCAGTATAGGCGAAACGCTGCTTTCCTATTGGCGTTGAATGCTGAATACGGCCGGAGAGGCCACGGTTGCATGGCTTTGAGGCGGCAAAGTATTGGGCTGCGTGATATTCTGTGCGGCGTTTGCCTAGAGAGGAAGTATGTTATGTCTGATACATTAAGCAACGATCAGGAGTTCGTGTCCGATCTGGTCGCTTGTCAACTGGTCATTAAGCAGATCCTGGACGTGATTGATGTGATTGCGCCGACCGAGGTGCGTGACAAAATGTCCAGCCAGCTTAAAAATATTGATTTTTCGACCCACCCCGCAGGGGCCGATCCTGTGACCAAGCGGGCAATTGAAAAAGCCATTGCGCTCATCGAACTTAAGTTCAAGCGTGATTAAGCCAGATTAACGCATTGTGCGACGAAGCGGTGGTGCGCCACATCAGCCACCGTTTCTATTTTCTTCCTTCCCCATTTCTTTGCCCCGTAACACACCCTTTGCCGTTTGCATCCCTGCCGATTAACTAGCGCAACGGTGCGTGCGCCAGCGTGAACCCTTTTGGCACGAACCGCGTGGAGAGAACGCGGGTATCGTTTTGGTTCCGGTTTTGTGTCAGGTGCAGGTGTTCCAGCGGTCGATTTCTTGGTACGCCTGACTACTTCGCTATTTTTGCAAAGCTGATTTTAGTGTCATGGTTAACAAAGTGTAATAATAATTTAAAATTAAATGATTTACTCGCTAATTAAATAAGCATCAAATAGGAAATATCATCACACAAGGAAGGGATATTTGATGTTAACCAGAAGGCAACTCCTGATTTCAGGGGCATATTTAACCGGGTTTGCCGTGCTCAACCCCGTTCTCTCATGGGCGAAAATGCCCTCTCAATTCAGTGATAGCACTTCTTTTTATCAGCTTTCTTTGCTGCTTACCGGTCGGAAACAGTTGAGCCCGTTGGTTGCACAAAGGGCCCTCGATTGCCTTTGCTCAGAGGATGCGCAGTTTGTGGAAAAAATGCGCCAATTGATGAACGTCATGTCTGTTGCGAACATTACTCACGCGGATCAACTCTTGGGGCATCGGATACTGACTGATGACGAAACCCAGAATACCGTGAAGAAAATTGTTTCAGCCTGGTATCTTGGTTTTACCGGTACACCCATTCCCCTGCGGTCGGTCGATAACACCCGTTTCGTGACCTATACCGATGCCCTCATGTACTCCCCAACGTTAGACGCCACCGTTATTCCAACCTATTCACGCGGTCATACCAATTATTGGACGCAACCGCCCGTAACCCGAGAAAACGATTAATTAACGCTTCTTTTTATGTGAGCCAAACATGACTAAACAATATGATGCCGATGTTATTGTGATCGGTTCGGGTGCGTTAGGGAGCAATGCCGCGCATACCTTAGCCCAGAAAGGGCGTTCAGTAATAATTCTTGAAGCCGGTGAAAGAATTCCACGCTGGAAAATTGTCGAAAATTTTCGTAACTCCCCCAAAAAAGGCAACTATAACTCGCCTTATCCTAACGCACCGTGGGCGCATCATTCTTATGATGAACAGTACATCGAAAATACGGGCTCCTTCGATTTCCGCCCCGGCATGTTAAAGCTGGTTGGGGGAACAACCTGGCACTGGGCCGCTGCTTGCTGGCGTTATCTTCCTAACGATATGAAGCATAAGAGCCTGTATGGCGTGGGGCGTGATTGGCCGATGGAATACAGCGAGCTCGAGCCTTTTTATCAGCAAGCTGAAGAGGCGTTAGGGGTGTGTGGCAGTAATACCGACGATCAGAGCGGCCAGGCAGGGTTGCCGTTTCCACCGCGTTCCAAACCCTATCCGATGGAGCCCGAAGGGGAAACCTATCTGTTTCAGCGTGTAAAAAGCCGCCTGAGTCCAGCCGGTTACCATTTTATCCATGAACCCAACGGCCGCGCGACCCGGCCCTATGACGGACGCCCCGCCTGTAGCGGTAACAATAACTGTATGCCGGTTTGCCCGATAGGTGCCATGTACAGTGGGGAAACCCATGCGCAACACGCGCAAAAGGCCGGGGCCCAATTGCTCACCGATGCTACCGCGTGGAAATTGGAAAAAGGAACGGGCGGTAAAATCGTCGCCGTGCATGTGCGCAGTTCGAAGGGAGAAGACACACGTCTGACGGCCAAATATTTTATCGTGGCCGCACACGGTCTGGAAACGCCCAAGCTGCTGTTGCTCTCCGATGTGGCTAACGGTTCGGATCAAGTGGGGCGTAACTTGATGGATCACACCGGTATGGGGCTGCAATTCTTGGCCGATGAACCCGTTTGGCCGGGGCGTGGGGCGGTGCAGCAGGGCGGTATCTTTAACTATCGTGACGGCGATTTCCGTAAAAGACACGCCGCGATTAAGCATGCGCTATCCAATAACGTTCCCAATATGGCGGTGGCGCAGCGATTGATCGCACAAGGGGTTATTGGCAGTGAACTGGATAAGCAAATTCGCCATCAGGCTGCGCGCTGGATCGATGTTTCAACCGTGTTTGAAATTTTGCCGCATGCCACCAACACCGTAAGGCCTAGCACTACGCGTAAAGATGCATTAGGTATTCCGATGCTTACCGTTCATTACGAGGTTGATGACTACGTAAAAGCAGCAAAGCAGGTAGTGGACAACGATTATAAAAAATTCGTCGGGTTGATGGGTGGCACGCTGATTGAAGACAATACCGGTTGGCAAAATCGGGATCACCTGATGGGGACGGTGATTATGGGCGATAACCCGCAGAGTTCGGTGGTTAATCATGAGTGCCGAACATGGGAACACGACAATTTGTTTCTCGCCACCACCGGCGTCATTCCCGCATCGGGGGTGATTAACCCAACGTTAACGGGTGTCGCGTTGAGTATTCGTGCGGCTGCAATCATCGATAAAGAAATATGAGCTGAGGCAATGATGAAAACCACACTAAGGCTTTTAAGCGTTGCCGTACTGGCCGCCGGTTTTTTCAGCACGGGCTCGGCACTGGCGACGGAAACTACGCCTCAGCAAGTGATTAAACGCGGTGAATATCTGGCGCTGGCTGCCGACTGTGGCGCATGTCACAGCCCAGTTAAGGCAGGGGCACCTTTTGCTGGCGGTTTTGCCATTGATTCGCCCATGGGGCGGATCATTTCCAGCAATATCACGCCGTCAAAACGCTTTGGTATCGGGAATTATAGCGAGCAACAGTTCGCTGACGCGCTACGTAAAGGCGTGGCTGCCGATGGGCGTAACCTTTATCCCGCGATGCCTTACACGGCGTATCATGGCTTAAGCGATGAAGATGTCCATGCGCTTTACCGCTATTTTATGCAAGGGGTGAAACCGGTCGATGCTCAGCCCTCTGCGAAAACGCAGCTGAGTTTCCCGTTTAATCTTCGTCAGGTTATGTGGGTCTGGAATCTGTTATATCGCAGCGACGCGCCGTTTGAGAAACAGGTGGGCGTGAGCGATACGCTAAATCGGGGTAAGTACTTGGTTGAAGTGCTTGGCCATTGCAGCACCTGCCATACGACACGCAATATGATGATGGCCGAAGATAGCAGCCAAAATCTGGCCGGTGGCGCACTGGGCGGCTGGTATGCGCCCAATATTACCCCGGCTAACAGCGGCATTGGGCGCTGGAGTCAGCAGGATATTGTGACCTACCTTCGAACCGGGCATGTAGCGGGCAAAGCGCAGGCGGCGGGGGCAATGGCAGAGGCGGTGGAGAAAAGTTTCCGCTACCTTAACGAGGAGGATCTCAATGCTATCGCGCTGTGGATAAAACAGATCCCCGCCATCGAAACACCGGTTGCCGTTAAGGTGGGCAGGCCAATCGCCGCGAACGACATGAATATGGTACTCACTGGTCAAAGCAGCCAGTCCGCGTTGGCGGACAGCAGCACCACCGACGGCGCTAAATTGTATAGCGGTGCGTGCGCCAGTTGTCACGGTATTGGCGGGCAGGGAACGAAAGATAACTTTTATCCTTCGCTCATCAACAACACGACCGTGTCTCATGTTACGCCGCAAAATCTGGTGATGGTGATTGCGCAGGGCATTGAGCGCAAAGGCAGTGATAGCGATGTCGCGATGCCGGCGTTTGACCAACAAATGAATGATGCGCAGATAGCCGCCGTGAGTCGCTATGTACGCCATCAGTTTGGCAATATCGATGAGACGATTACGGCTGAACAAGTTAACGCGATACGTAACGGCGGTGATACGCCCTTTATCGTTCGCTACGTTAATTACTTGCTCGCTAGTGGCGGGATCGTCGTCTTACTGCTTGTGTTGGCATTATTACGTTGGAGAAGAAAATAATACGCGGTTGCGCTTGTGCCGAGTTCTGTACCAAGGAGAGGAGGAAGCACTGCGGCGTTGCCGCAGTGCTGATTATGCTGCAGGTATGCTCTTGTTTAACATAGGGCAATCAGAAATACCGATAATGCCGTTGTTGCCATGAATAAACTGAGCGATCACCACGTTGCGCGCCGTTAAATATTTACACTGTAATCCCAACCCACCTACGTTCTGGTTGCTGCCAATCAGTATGCCATAGCCAGAAAAAAGCAGGACGCCATACAACACGGCTAACACGAGCGCCAGTTTGATTAATTTACCCATCTCGACTCCTATTGGTTCTTATACTGTTGATATAGCCATGGCGGCTAATCAGAAGCAACGGCAACATTCTGAAAAGCATCATTGGCAAAAGGAATCTAAACGACGAGTTAAACTTCGTTTAAGTTTCGTATGGTATTCTGGTAAGAACTTAACAAGATAACAATGAGGCTGCTAAGTTTGTTGCGAAATAAAATTCTGATGATCGTGGCGACCCTGCTGGCAGGCCTACTGTTGTATCTGCTTGCGCTCGACAGCTATTGCGATCAAGGCGGTAATTTTACCTTGGGGGTTTGTTCAATCACCCGGTTGGTGCCATGGTAAAGCCAGTACAGAACAATTTTGCACAAGGATGTTCGTGTTTGTCGTGGGAATGGTAAGATATAAGCCTGTTTTTAGCCGTAGTAGGATAGTCCATGTTTGATTTAGGTTTTAGCGCGTCCGGGCTCATCTCTTGGGTGATTGCGCCGCTTGCGCTCATCGTGGGGCTGTGGGTGTGGTTTATGGTCAACCGGGCTAGCGTGCGCGCCAACGAGCAAATTCGGCTACTGCAGGATATTGCTGACCAACAGCGTCAACAAATTGCACTATTGAAAAACATGGTGCATAACGCGCGTGGCGATAACGTCCCGTTAGATGATGACGATCTCAGTCCGGTGTTGGATTTCAAAGGTTTTATCCCCGAGCGTTAACCGCGCCTCCATTTGGTGAGAAGGTTAAGGACACGTTGGTTATCTCAGTTTCAGTTTTAACCGCAAGGCCTTCTCACCATTCCCCTAATGTACCCCGTTCAATGGCTTATTACCCGCCAGCTCTCCGTTGAGGAGATGCTGCACCCGCACTTAACATCATCGTGTACAGATCACCTCAATATGATAAAAACATCAGCATGGATAATGTAAAAAAGCAGTGAACTGTCATAAAACTGTCGTATTGTCGTCGTATGGTAGCGCGAACCTTACCAAAGATGGATTGAGCTGATGATTAAATGGTATGAAGAGAGCGACGCCGAGGTTAACCGCAGTATTGCCTTGATCACCGGAGAAAATCCGGATAAGTGGTATCCTTACGGCGGCATGAAAGGTAAAGATTATTGTAAAAATCCTTCCGACGCTTGGCCGATCATTTGCGCCCATAAAATTAGCCTTAACCCGGATAACCAAAGTGATACGCCGCAATGGCAAGCGCGCATCTCGACGTCAATGGGTGAGTGGCAAGCGGATAGCAGCAGCCCATTAAGAGCGGCGATGATTTGCTTTCTACTCAGTCAACAAAGCCAACAAAACCAAGACACCGCACGCTGAAACTGACGTTCTGATAACCCATTAATGTTTTCCATAATTAGACAAGGGAACTGTCTCTGGCGGAGCCTGTTTATGAAGCGCATTATTAAAGGTGATAAAAACTTGTCTCATTTGGTGGTTGCTCATGCGGCCATTGACCATCACGCTAAAAGCTTCGGCCAGCGCCGAGAGGGCTGGCCTTCAACCTATCTGATTAAATATCAAAATGACTGTGTGGCTGTTGAAGTCGTGACGCGCCGACAATCGTACGTCGCGACGTTGATGATCGGCGCGCGTAACCTGAGCAAACTGTGTGGCCTGCCGGGCTGATAGGCGACGCCATTCACAACCATTGCTGCCCAAATTAGCGCCCGATCGCGATGCTGTCAGGCGCTAGTCCTTGATGCTTCCGGGGTTAAGTGTTAAAAAGCCGCCCGCAGATACATTTATTGATTGGCTAAATCTTGCCCACTAACGGCAAGGTATGTTGCCATATGAGGATAAGATGGGCGGTCAGCAGCAGGATACCCCGCTAAAACGCGGTTTAAAAAACAGACACATACAACTCATTGCCCTTGGGGGCGCCATCGGCACCGGTTTATTCCTGGGTATCGCCCAAACGATTCAAATGGCCGGGCCTTCGGTATTGCTGGGGTATGCGATCGGCGGTTTTATCGCCTTTTTGATCATGCGCCAACTGGGCGAAATGGTGGTGGAAGAACCAGTCGCCGGATCGTTTAGCCATTTTGCCTATAAATACTGGGGCAATTTTGCTGGCTTCCTGTCTGGTTGGAACTACTGGGCGATGTTCATTCTGGTCGGCATGGCGGAGTTGACTGCGGTGGGTATCTATATCCAATACTGGTGGCCAGAGATCCCCACTTGGGTTTCCGCAGCGGTGTTCTTCGTGCTGATTAACCTGATTAATTTGGTTAATGTGCGAATTTACGGTGAAACGGAGTTTTGGTTTGCCATCATCAAAGTTGCAGCGATTATGGGTATGATCGTATTTGGCGCCTACCTGCTGGCAAGCGGCAGCGGGGGGCCGGAAGCCGACATCAGCAATCTTTGGGCGCAGGGTGGATTCTTCCCGTATGGCGTTGAAGGGTTGGTGATGGCGATGGCGGTGATCATGTTCTCATTTGGCGGCTTGGAAATGGTGGGTATTACTGCCGCAGAGGCGGCCGATCCGCGGCACAGTATCCCGAAAGCCACCAACCAGGTGGTGTACCGGATTTTGATTTTTTACATTGGATCGCTGACCGTACTGTTGTCACTTTATCCATGGGGTAAAGTGGTGGAGGGCGGTAGCCCGTTTGTGATGATCTTCCACGCACTCAACAGTAATCTGGTGGCGACTATTCTGAACGTTGTGGTGCTGACCGCTGCGTTGTCAGTGTATAACAGCGGTGTGTATGCCAATAGCCGGATGCTGTTTGGTTTGGCAACTCAGGGTAATGCGCCGAAAGTGCTGACTCGCGTCAATAAACGTGGCGTACCGGTGCTGTCTATTGCCTTATCAGCCTTAGTGACGTCGATTGGTGTACTGATTAATTATGTGATGCCGGGAAAAGCTTTTGAGTTGTTAATGGCGCTGGTGGTTTCGACGTTGGTCATTAACTGGGTGATGATTTGTTTGGCGCATCTGAAGTTCCGTGCGGCGAAGAATCGGCAGGGGGTCATCCCACACTTCAAAGCGTTATGGTATCCGTTCGGTAACTATTTGTGTTTGGCGTTTTTGTCGATGATTTTGGTGATTATGTATCTCACCGAAGGAATCCGTATTTCGGTCATGCTGATGCCGGTGTGGCTGATGGGGCTTTGGATTGGTTTTATGCTAACGCGTCGTAAGGCCTCACCGGGTAAGAAAGCACAACGCAACCGCGCGTAGACAACATGAGGAGGCGGGTTATCGCCTCCTCATCGTGCTAACTGCGTGGCATAAAGGCGTTACCGTGGTGGCGACCGCGGCCCAGCACTTTTCTGCACAACAGCAATAGCGTGGTAATGATGTCAATCGCGACCACGCTGAGCATCAATAACCCCAACACGAAAAAGCTCACCAATGCGCCAGTCAGCGCCATTAATGCGGTAGGGATGCGTATACGGCGTAGTTTCATGACGGCATACATTTTCCAATATTGAATTTTTGCCAGTATCGCGCTGCGGATCTTGCCCCTGCGAACACGCGATTGGCGTGATGTAGAACGGCCCATAACTTCTCCTTCTCTGATTGTCCTGACAAGTAAAACATAATGATCTTAAGAGAGGCTTAACGGGCTCTTGTTGGCCTTTGACTGCTCTTGGGGAGTCAGACAACGGGATAAGCAAAAAGGTCAGATAAATTGAGTGCTGTTCATCAGGCGGTAAACCTTTTAACGTGGTCACAGCAATCGTGTGCCCTTTGGAGGGGCTGTCATGGGGAAAATAAGTGAGTAAAAGGGTAAACAATCGCTATTACGACGCCAATAAGCCGCATCACACGCCGCACGGCTTTCGTAATCTGGAGCCTTCACTACGTCAGAAAGGCGATCTGCAGCGCTGGCAGGATGAACGTAAAAAACAGGGACTCCCGAAGCCGCCACGTGGTGGTTATCAGCAGTTCACCGCTAACTGGTGGCAATCTGCCGATCTCAGTGGTGAGCATGATTGCGTTTGGTGGTTAGGGCATGCTGCGCTCTTACTGCGTTTGAGTGGGCGTTATGTGCTGATTGATCCCGCCTTGTCACCGCGCGCTTCACCGCTAAGTTTTTATGGGCCAAAGCGCCGTACGCCGCCGCCACTCAAGGTGCGGCAATTGCCAGCGGTGGATGTCGTGTTGATCTCGCATAATCATTATGATCACCTTGATCGACGTACGGTACGGCAACTGATCCAGCGTTTTCCTAACGCCACGTTTATCGTGCCGCTGGGCTTGAAAAACTGGTTCCGGCACTATCGTACCACGCGTGTTGAGGAGCTGGATTGGTGGGAAAGCCGATCATTCGGTGATATGACCTTCCATGCGACTCCGGCACGCCATTGGAGCATGCGTTCGCTCTGGGATCGAAACCGTTCATTGTGGTGTGGTTGGGTGATCCATCATCCGAATCTGCGTTTTTACTTTTCTGGCGACAGCGGTTATTCCGAGCGGCTGGCGGATATTGGCGAGCGACTAGGGCCTTTCGACCTGGCGGCGTTACCGATAGGTGCTTATGCACCACGTTGGTTCATGCAAGAACAGCATATGTCGCCGGAACAATCAGTCAGGCTTTATCAACAATTAAAGCAGCCACGCGTTATTCCTATTCACTGGGGAGTATTTGAATTGGCTGATGAGTCGCTGGATGAGCCGCCGCAGCAATTAAAACAGGCATTGAGTGCAGCAGGAATACATCATCATCAATTTGATTTACTCAAAATAGGGCAGCGTATTGAACTTGGTGCTAACCCCGAATGGGTAGGCTGATGCTTTTGCCCTCAGCCTGTTACGCGGCCTCTCGTACGGAGGGGCTGTTGCTTGCCGACGGGAGCGGAACATATTGAACAGCCGCGTAACATTATTTATCAATAATAACTTTGCTTCAGGATTAATCATAAAGTTAATTATCACTCTTTAACATTGATATTACTTATAACAAATCGTACGTTATCTAAATTAATGTATGAAATATAATATAGATTGCCATTTATTGTTTTCATTAAATAAATATACAGGTGGTTGATATATAATGGCACGCACGTTCTCTTCTGGTGCGTTATTCTGCAAAAATGCATGCTTATGCACCGATGTGGGGCGGTGGCTACCACATAAAGCGGGGGTGTCATCTGCTCGACATAGACTTATGGTAGGGCGCTGGTCGCACACTGCATAGTGTTCAGCGTGTTTCTCCTGCCGTTCATCGCTATAGATCAATACATACCAAAACTCATAAAGATTCAAATTTTTTAATGTTCTAAGCGTCGATGCGCGGTATATGCGGCTGATCACAACGCGTGAGTGGTTGACGATTTTGCCAGATTTCAGTCAGGATGCGCCGTGTTGCGGTACATGTTATAAAGCAGAAAATAGAGAAAGCTTCAATAGATTTTAGTCTATTTATACCATTGTTGCTCTCGACCGTTTCAATTATGTGCGACACGTCCACCAGTGATTAAAAATGGCTTGCCATCGAATACAGAGTATGTGATAACGCATCTGGGTAAAACGAGGTACAGTTCTGTATATGTGTGGCATTTTCAGTAAAGAAGTTCTGAGTAAAGACGTTAGCGTTGAATACCGCTTCTCTGCCGATCCTTATCTTAGTGCCTCAAGCAGTAACGACTCTAGTTTGTCTATGTAACGCCTACGGGCGGTTTAAACAATCCAAAGGAAATACTCAAGATGGCAAAGATCAAAGGTCAAGTTAAGTGGTTCAACGAGTCTAAAGGTTTCGGTTTCATCACTCCAGCTGACGGCAGCAAAGACGTGTTCGTACACTTCTCTGCAATTCAGGGTAACGGCTTCAAAACCCTGGCTGAAGGCCAGAACGTTGAGTTCGAAATCCAAGATGGCCAGAAAGGCCCATCTGCAGTAAACGTTACTGCTATCTAAGTTGCGTTAGCTGTACAAAAAGCCCGCTTTTAAGCGGGCTTTTTCGTTTGCGTTATTCAGCCGTAATGATAATCCCTGCATACTGATTACGCCCTTTGATGCTCGGATGGTGCGGATCTTGTTGGCGTCGATGACTATTGCGGCGAAAACTGGTGTATTTAAAGTGCTGTGGTAGGTGCGGATCGCTGTTTGGCGTACAGATAGTACAACTGCCTACGGTGTCGACGGCAGCAAACCCGAGCGCTTTCAACTTGTATTCGGCGATCGCCGTCAGATCAAGGTATCGGTATCGTGGGCTGATCAGTGTGGCGGGCAGTGGCAACCGCTGTTTAAATTGGTCAACTAACGCTTCATCCACCTGATAACAGCAGGCGCCGGCCGCCGGACCAATCGCTGCCACCCAGTTAGCGGTTGAGTCATCCTGTTCAATCCGTGCCGCCATTTCTTCTAAAATACCGTCCAGTAACCCCCGCCAACCCGCGTGTACGGCAGCAATTGCACCACCGTCATTACGGCTGAAAATGACCGGCAGGCAATCGGCGGTAAGTATGTTAAGCAAAATGCCGGGCTGAGTTGTATAAACGCCGTCAGCGTCACCACAGGCTTGCGCAGGATGAAGCACGTCAACAATGCGTGTGCCATGTACCTGCACCTTCTCCGGCTGGGTAGTGAGGTAGGGTTGCAGTGGTGTCGGCAGCAGAGCACTTTTATTACCGAAACCGTGTTTAATGGTCGGGATGGCGCTAAGCAAGGTAGAATGATCGGTCATAATTCTGAAGTAACCTGTTTAGGGGCAGAATTTCAGTGTAGCGGGCTTTTTCCCCGCTTGGCTAGTGTCGATGGGGATGTATCTTGCATCACGGTCTGGGCTTATTTAGACTAATCGCGCCCGCATTCTCTGGAAATTAATTCATGTCTTATGTTTGCCCCCTGTGCCATCAACCGCTTACTTTTGTTTATCCGCAATGGCGTTGTGAGAACAATCATCAGTTTGATTGTGCGAAAGAAGGGTATGTTAACCTGTTGCCCGTGCAGCATAAACGCTCCAAACAGCCAGGCGACAGCGTGGAGATGATGCAGGCGCGGCGCGCATTCCTTGATGGCGGTTTCTATCAGCCTCTGCAGCAACGTGTCGCGCAATGGCTAAGTGGTGCACTGAGTGACGACGCGCAATCGCTGTTAGATATTGGCTGTGGCGAAGGTTATTACACCTCAGCGGTAGCCGGGGTGCTTAACCAACAGCGAGCAATGACGGTTTATGGGTTAGACGTTGCGAAAGTTGCGGTTCGCTATGCGGCGAAACGCTATCCGGCGGTGTCGTTCTGTGTGGCATCAAGTCATCGCCTGCCGTTTGCTGATGGCGCGTTGGATGCGGTTCTACGCATTTATGCGCCCTGTAAGGCAGAGGAGTTAGCACGCGTCGTTAAGCCTGGCGGTGTGGTGATGACGGTATCACCGGGGCCACGGCATTTATATCAGTTAAAAGAGCTGATATATCAACAGGCGCAGCAACATGCTGAGTTAGACGAGACGTTGCCGGGGTTTGAACTGGAAGGCAGTGAAAGCTTGGCATATCCGATGTCTCTGCCGGGTGAGCAAGCGGCTAATTTATTGCAAATGACGCCGTTTGCCTGGCGAGCAACACCTGAGGTTCAACAACGCTTACGCGCGCAAGAAAACGTTTTCTGTGAGGCGGACTTCGCGATTAGGGTGCATCGTCGTCAGGGCTAACGGGTTGGCCGGTGAGCGACGTGGCGGTTATTGCTGTATTTTTGCGTTATCTGGTTAGGCACATCTCATTATGAGTGGGCGCAGCGTACGCTACGCCCTTGGTAAGTTTTGGCTAACGATGCGGGTGAATATTTGGCGGTCAGCGAGTTAAGCCAGATAACCCAAGTGTTCAAGCAAGATATTCACGCCAATGCCGATCAAGACGACGCCACCAATAATTTCTGCACGTTTACCCAATATCGGGCCGATAAAGCGGCCAATCATCATGCCCAGCGTGGCCATAATCATAGTGGCGCAGCCAATCGCCATCGCAGTATGCACAATGTTTACCTGCAAAAAGGCCAAGCCAACCCCGATGGCCATCGCGTCGAGGCTAGTCGCAATGGCGGTGGCAACCAGCACCCAGAAACCATGTCGTTTTACTTTGACGGTTTCTTCAGGCCGATTGCGTACGCCTTCGACGATCATTCGCATACCAAGAATAAACAGCAGGCCGAAAGCGACCCAGTGATCCCACTCCATAATGTGCTGGCTGGCATAGAACCCTAATGCCCAACCAATGAGCGGCGTAATGGCTTCGATGACGCCAAAGATAATACCGGTGCGGAGTGCTTCACGAAAGCGCGGTTGATGCAGGCTAGCGCCTTTGCCGATTGACGCTGCGAATGCGTCCATAGACATGCCAAAAGCCAGAATAAGTGTTGCGGAAAGATTCATGTGAAATAGTCTCGGCCGGGCGGCTCCATACACACGTAACCCACCCCCAACCAAACGACGGAGTTACGTGCCTATGGTCTCGCCAAACCTTTCAGGCTGCCCGCACCACGTTTCAGACTGCAAAACGAGTATGTTGATACGGGCGTTTCTGGTCATGATTATCCAGAAACCGGCTACTCCCCAATGACGGGCGCAACCATACCATAATATTTTTTACGGAGACAACGTTTAATTTCACTTGTTGCAAAAATGAAAGTGATAATTATTTTCAATTACGGTATTGGACGGTGCATTAATTGAAATAGTGACAGTATTATTGCGGGAATAATAAACAAAAAAAGCACCTTTCACGCTTATTTATTAATCTAAATACGCGTTTTTTTAGCATTTTTGTTGAGGGGTTTGTTTTTATTTGTTGATTTTCAATGAAAAAATTATAAATTCGTTCAAGATCGTCTAAATGAGTAACGTGAATTAATAAGCGTCGCTGTTCCAGAGTGATCGCTAAAACGCCGTCTTCCGATAAATTCATGGCAGTTATTCTTCGATATTCAATAAAGGTATTTGCATAGAAAAACCCTTGTGCTTTGAATAACAATTTAGGCCAGCGAATATAGGAAATATAAATTGCAACGAATGATAATGATAAGAGTAGCCATGTTGTTAACGGCTGGCCATGGTTGGTGATGTTGTGATACAGCAAAATTGCCAGCAACACCACGAAAATCAGGCAATCGACGCGGTTGCTGCGTTTAAGTTTAATGCTCAGCAGGGTTTCACCTTTCATCCGCGCCATACCAAACTCATCATAAAACGCATAGGCCAGTAACAGCACGATGAAAACAACCAGTGCAATATCCGTCAGCGACATCTGTTCAACCTCATAATAAAAAAGCCGGGGGTTTCCCCCCGGCGGTCAGGCGACGTTACAGACCCAGCAGGCCAATCCAGTAGCCGAAGATGCCGATCACAAAGAAACCCAAAATGATCCACAGTGCGTTGACTTTTCGACGCAGCAGCCACATACAACCGAAGGTCAGCAGCAGTGGGATCAGACCTGGCATTAACTGGTCAAGAATGGTTTGCACCGTGGTGATGGTGGTATGCCCGGTCTGATCGGTAATTTCAGACACGACGAGCGGGATATTGACGTGCGTCCATTTGTTAACCAGTGCCCCCATGACAAACAGGCCGAGAATAGACGCTCCTTCCGTCAGTTTTTGCAGGAAGCCGCCGCCCATATCATTAACAATATCAGCGCCTTTGCGATACCCGTAGGCAACGCCGTAATAACGCACTAACAAACGCACCACGTTAAACAAGACGAAGAATAGAATCGGCCCCAACAGGCTGCCGGTCATGGCGATACCGGCGCCCAGAGCGGCAAAAACTGGCCGCATGGTGCCCCAGAAAATCGGATCGCCGACGCCAGCCAATGGGCCCATTAAACCGACTTTGATACCGTTGATGGCCGCATCGTCGATAGGGGCGCCGTTCGCACGCTGTTCTTCCATCGCCAGCGTCACACCAAGGATCGGTGCGGCGACGTAAGGATGAGTATTAAAGAATTCCAAATGACGTTTGATCGCCTGTTTACGTTCATCATTGTTCTCTGGATACAGCCGACGGATAGCAGGCACCATGGAGAAGCAAAAACCGAGCGCTTGCATTCGTTCGAAGTTCCACGAACCCTGGAACAGGTTAGAGCGCATGAATACGCCGCGAACATCGGCAGGCGTCAATTTCTTTTGAGTTGTAGTGGTATCAACCATTTCTCTCACCTATTCCTAGTCCAATTCGTTATCAAGATCGTTGGGTTTAGCGGCGCCACTCGGAACCACCTGCGGCTTGTTGTATTTCGGACTGAGTTGGATGTACAGCACGGCCATGACCACGCCGATCACCCCCAAAGCCACCAGGTTGAAATTGGTGAATGCCGCGGTGACGAAACCGGCATAGAAGAAAGGCATCAAATAGCCGGCCCGCATCATGTTGATCACCATGGCGTAACCCACGACGACGATCATGCCACCTGCGATGTTCAGACCGGTGGTCACCACTTCAGGAATCGAATTGAGCAGCGCATGAACGCCCGCGGTGCCCACCGAAACTGCCACGATAACGGCGGGAATCGCTATGCGCATGGCTTGCAGCAGTAAAGCGGAGATATGTATCCAGGTAATAGCACGCAGGCTACCCCGTTCTGCCGCACTGTCAGCGGCATGTTGGAAGGCGACGGTGAGCGTACGCACGATTATGGTCAACACTTGACCGGCGGCGGCCAGCGGGATAGCCAGTGCGATGCCGGCGCCGACGCTTTGCCCGCCAGCGATAACCAAAATGGTGGAGATGATTGATGCCAATGCGGCATCCGGTGCTACCGCAGCGCCGATATTCATCCAGCCGAGGGCAATCATTTCAAGCGTACCGCCGATAATGATACCGGTTTTCATATCACCGAGAATGAAGCCAATCAGCGTACAGGCGACCAGCGGGCGGTGGAACTGAAATTCATCCAGCACGGAACCCATTCCGGCAATACATGCGACGATAAATATCAGCACAATCTGAAGAGTGGTGATCTCCATTGTACTTCTCCTATAACTAAGCGCTCTGAGTAAGTGTAATGACTGGCGGTTGCCATTAATTAAGTTTGTTTATCAGATCCATCATTTTTAAACGTGTGTCGGACGACACTTTACGAACTTCCAATTCAATACCGCGGTCGTTGAGTTTTTTAAACGCCTCGATATCTTGTGCGTCAACCGAAACGGCATTATTAACCTGGGTTTTACCTTGGCGGAATGCCATACCACCGATGTTGACCGATTTGATATCCACGCCTGCTTCGACCAAGCGCCAAACATCGGTTGGATTAGTGAATAGCAGCATGACGCGGTCGTGAGCATATTTAGGGTTATTCCACACGCGAATGGCTTTAGCGACATCAACCACATGGGCGCTGACACCCGGCGGGGCGACTTGGGTTAACAAGGTTTTACGTACATGGTCGGCCGCGACTTCGTCACTGATGACAATAATGCGACTCACGTTGGTTTCTTTGGTCCAGCGGGTCGCGACTTGGCCATGTATCAGGCGATCGTCAATCCGTGCCAGACCGATTTTCATGTGGTCATCGGGGCCTAATGGAGCCGGTGTTACCGCGGCTGCGGAAGGCGGGGAGGCCGGTTGTTCAGCAGGCTTTGCCCGTTGTTCTTCCGGTTTTTTTAGTGCTTTCACTCCCTCACGGCCGGTTTCTAAGGCCAGTGCGACCAGTTGATCAAAGCCTGGGTTGTCATCGCGGGCCATGAATGTCTCAACCAACATCGGAATGTTAACGCCGGTGATAACCTCATAGTTGGTTTTATCAACGGCAATGCGACTGGCCGCGTTGAATGGGCTGCCGCCCCATGTGTCAACCAGGAATAAAACGCCCTCATTGGCATCTAATTCACTGAGTTTGCCGTTATACTTTTCAATTAGTGTTTCGGCGTTTTCACCGGGAACGAAATCGATAAAGGCGACGTTGTCTTGTTCACCTAATAGCATTTCCGCTGTTTTCAGCAATTGTTCCGCTGCAGCCCCGTGAGTGCCGATGATAATAGCTATTGCCACTCGCTACCTCCTCATTAAACTTCAGGCACGGATTGTGTCGTCTTCGCTACCTTCCTGGCAGTCACTTGCGTTATTCAGATCCATTATGGTGGAAATTTAAAAACGCACATTGGGTATTAGTCGCGCAGTATCAAAAACCTGAGCGCGGAAATTCATCTGTGCGTCATTTATTTTAGTGATCGAAAAAATAATTTATGTGACGACGCTCGGCTATTACGCGTTAAGATTCCTCTCGAGGTACCAACGCCAACAAAAAAGGTGCAGAACTTGTTTTAAAAGCGTGTTGACGGTAAAAAAAATCCTGATACAGTGAGTTTCTCTTTCATTACTCAGGAGTGAAGGGCATTAGCCCACCCTATGGACCGTCATCGAAGTTGCTGCTTTTCAAGGTTGTTCCCGCCCTCTGCCGGCGTTATATGTTGCTCACGACCACTCAGTTATTCCTCGCTAATTCAGTCCCAATTTAACTCATCTTCTGCGTCTGACGCGCCGCGCCTGCGTGCGATCTCGCAATCCTGTCTTTGTTTCGGAGTCTGATAAATGGAATTCTTAATGGACCCCTCAATTTGGGCGGGGTTATTAACCTTAGTGGTATTGGAAATTGTACTGGGTATCGATAACCTGGTATTTATTGCCATTCTTGCGGACAAACTACCGCCAAAACAGCGGGATAAAGCGCGTATTCTTGGTTTGTCGTTGGCGCTGATCATGCGGTTAGGCTTGCTATCAGTGATCTCGTGGATGGTGACGTTGACCACGCCGTTGTTTAGCGTCGGTGGATTCAGCTTCGCTGGCCGTGATTTGATCCTGCTGTTTGGTGGCGTGTTCTTACTCTTTAAAGCCACGACGGAGTTACATGAGCGTCTTGAAGGGCAACCGCATCAGGCCGGCGGCAACCGGGGGTACGCCAAGTTTTGGGCCGTGGTGGTGCAAATCGTCATTCTTGATGCCGTTTTCTCGCTTGATGCGGTGATTACTGCGGTGGGTATGGTGAACGATCTGCCGGTGATGATGACAGCGGTAGTGATTGCGATGGTTGTTATGTTGATCGCCTCCAAACCGTTGACGAATTTCGTTAATGCACATCCGACTATCGTGGTGTTGTGTTTGAGTTTCCTGCTGATGATCGGTTTAAGTCTGATCGCGGAAGGATTTGGCCTGCACATACCGAAAGGTTATCTCTACGCGGCGATTGGTTTCTCGATACTGATCGAACTGTTCAACCAGATTGCACGCCGTAACTTCATTAAACATCAGGCGCGCCGCCCAATGCGCGAGCGTACCGCTGAGGCGATTATGCGACTGATGGGGCAGCAGCGAGCCCAGCAGCAAATGGCCGAGGACTTGCCTCAACCAGTGGATGAAACCTTCGCTGAAGAAGAGCGATATATGATAAGCGGCGTGTTGACGTTGGCCTCGCGCTCGGTTCGTAGTGTGATGACCCCGCGAACCGAAATATCGTGGGTAGATTGCGACGACGCAGTAGAAGAGGTTCGCGCGCAGTTACTGGATACGCCACACAGTCTGTTCCCGGTCTGTCGTGATGAATTGGACCACATTGTTGGGGTAGTACGAGCCAAAGAGTTGCTGGTGGCGCTGGAACAAGGGGATGATATCGCCGAGTTTGCGGCTCGAACCCCGCCTATTGTGGTGCCGGACACTATGGATGTGATCAACCTGCTGCCGGTGCTTCGCCGTGCGAAAGGTCGCCTGGTGGTGGTTTCCAATGAGTTTGGTGTGGTGCAAGGTCTGGTGACACCGCTAGATGTACTGGAAGCGATTGCCGGTGAATTCCCTGATGAGGATGAAACACCAGACATTGTGGTCGAAGGTGACAGTTGGCGAGTGCAGGGGGGAACCGATGTACACACCTTGGAGCAGGCACTCAACTGTGACAATTTGGTCAGCCCGACATCGGATTATGCCTCATTGGCCGGCTTGCTGTTGGCACACTATGGACAGATGCCGGTAGTGGGTGATGTGCTGGAACTCAATCAGTTACGATTTGAGATCCTTGAAGCGTCTGATTACCGCATTGAAATGGTTCGTATCAGTAAAGTTGTTCCGCCTGTCGACGAGCACGCGTAACTTGCTAAGCCGGGGGTCAGACCTCCGGCTTATTCTTCGGCTGGTTTTGCCGTTCCTCAGGCCGATGCACCGCTCTTTGGCGCGCTTCATGTTGTTGTAGCCATCGCGGGAAAACCGTTATGGGCATCGGCTTGGCAAAATAATAGCCCTGCATAGCATTCACCTCGCGCGATCTCAGGTAAGCGGCCTGTTCAGCCGTTTCCACACCTTCTGCAATCAGCTTTAATTTTAATCGATGCGCCAAGGTGATGATGGTATCGGTGACGGTGGCATTAATCGCGTCAGTGCCTATGGCCGCGGTAAAACCGCGATCGATCTTCAAGACGTCAGGACTGAGGTTTTTCAGATAACTTAATGAACTGTGGCCGGTGCCAAAATCATCGATTGCCAGGATAATGCCGAGTGATTTTAACGCGTTGATTTGTTCGTGCTGGGTTTCAGATAGCGCAGAACGCTCCGTCAGTTCAAGCATTAATGAAGGCATTGGGTTTGCCGGCAACCAAATGTTGCGAATATCTTCCATAATTCCCTGCGAATTAAAATGCTCGGCGGCGACGTTAATACTGATGTAAAACGACGGCCGAGGTGGAAATAATGGCAAGTGGTCTACCACGGTTTTCATCAGATAACGCGTTAGCGCAATAATCAGACCGTGTTTTTCAGCCAACGGAATGAATACGTCCGGTGATATCCAACCCTGGCGTTTATTCTTCCAGCGCAGCAGCGTTTCTACACCAATGCAGCGCCCGGTTGTACCGTTGATAATCGGTTGGCAGTAGACGCGGAACTCGCGGCGGCTAATGGCGTGGCTGATGTGATAAGACAGGCTCATTCGGTTGGCGGTAACCAAATAACTGACATAGGCAGTCAGCAAACTAATTAACAATGCCAATGGGAGATGGCTGGGTAGCTCAGCGAGCGCCAGTGAACGGGGTGTGGGGCCAAACAGCGAAATGGAAAAGGGATAAAACCGGGACGTAGCGGTATAACGCAGATCGTCTGTCAATAAGTCGGCACGCACAATTTCACGTCCACCATAGGCTAAGCTGTTGCCTGCAACGTTTAACACCACGCTCTGCGCGAAAGGTGGTTGCGGCTCTAGCAAGAAATTAGCCAGCAACTCAATATTAAATACGTGAAGTATGCCCTTGATGCTAGTGCTGGATTGTGGTGTCCACATAATTAGGGTTGGCAACCCCTTCTCGACAACGACGGAGGGGCGCAGCGCCAGTTGCGCCCCTGCACGTTTATCCATGTGTGGGAAAAGGTTGGCGAATTGATAATGGCGCTGACCAAATAGGCTGGAACAATAGATATCACCCTCATCGACCAGTAACAACGATCGCAACGCCTGATTCTGCGCTGCCTGAAAACGCAGGGTTGAAGTCACTAGCTCACAGCGCTGACCAATGAGGGGCATGATGCGTTTGGCTTGTAGGGCTGCGGGTTGTAGCAAACTATCCAGTTTATTGATGGTTCGAGAGACAAAAGCCTGCTGGGCCTGTTCAACGGCTTTAACTTGTTGATAATAGCGAATATAAAGTGACACCAACAGCACCACCACGCCAACTGAACCGGCCAAGAGCCAGCGGTAGTAGCGGTACTTTGCAACGGCAAGTTGGGTCAACAACATCGGGTCAATCCTTGTTGGCTAGGCCAGCCTGACGCCAGCATCCGGCTATGCCCTAGAGCACATTCACGGCTAATTCTAGCCTGTCATCGTTAAGCCTTGATGGTAACGCAATAAATTATTTCAATTTCGATAAACAGAAGGGTAATTTATGGGTTAAATCGCGGATAGCCGGAGGGATTAAAGTGGTTTGTGTGCGGCATGGTGGGCTGGGCAGGCGTAAGCTTTTGATTTATCGGTCATCTGGCAACCTTGACTTAAAACTGTATCTAACGTGGTTCGGCGGCAACAGATTGGGGAACGTTGAATGCGCGCGGAAGCCAAGTGGACTGGGCATGATTATCAGGGCCGCGCCATATGTACGGCCCCGATAATTGCCCGATGTAATGGTGAAAAACGCCTTTCGGATAATGCAGTTAGGTCAGGAAAATATTACACAACAACGGCCAATAGTGTGCAAAATTAACGGATACCGATGACGCTAACTGGCGTCATTATCGCTTAATCACATTGCACCTTGATCGCCAAGCCACCGCGTGATGTTTCACGGTATTTAGCATTCATGTCTTTGCCGGTTTCATACATCGTCTCAATCACCTTATCCAGCGAAACACGTGGCTCACTGGTACGGCGCAGCGCCATACGCGCCGCGTTAATTGCTTTGACCGATGCGATAGCATTACGCTCAATACACGGTACTTGAACCTGGCCTGCAACCGGGTCGCATGTCAGACCCAGATTGTGTTCCATACCGATTTCTGCCGCGACACAAACCTGTTCTGGGCTGCCACCGAGCAGTTCTGCCAGACCGGCGGCTGCCATTGAGCAGGCCACGCCCACTTCGCCTTGGCAGCCGACTTCTGCACCGGAAATAGACGCATTCATTTTATACAGTGCGCCGATGGCGCCGGAGGCTAAGAAATAACGAATGTAGATATCCGGGCTGACCGATTCGATAAAGTGGTCATAATACGCCAATACCGCCGGTACGATGCCGCAGGCACCGTTGGTTGGCGCGGTAACGACACGCCCGCCCGCGGCGTTCTCTTCGTTGACGGCGAGGGCGAACATATTTACCCAATCAATCACGTTCATCGGATCGCTAGATAACTTATCCGAAGATACCAGCATCCGGCGCAGCGCAGATGCGCGACGTGGTACGCGTAACGGGCCAGGTAATACACCTTCGGTGTTCAGACCGCGATCGATACAGGCGCGCATGGTTTGCCAAATATCGGCAAAGTAGGCTTCGATATCCTGCTTGCTGTGCAGCGCCAGCTCGTTTTGCATGACCATGCCAGAGAGTGACAGACCGGTGTTGTGGCAGTGGTCGAGCATTTCACGCGCGGAATGGAACGGATAGGGCACCGTGACTTCATTGGTGTCAGCCATGCCAAAGTGTTTTTCATCGACGATGAAACCGCCGCCGATAGAATAGTAGGTATTGCTATAGACCTGTTTATCCCCTGCGAAGGCGTGGATTTGCATGCCGTTTTCATGTAACGGCAGGTTGTCGCTACGGAACACCATGCCGCCGTCACGCGGAAAATCAACTTCATGCTGGCCGTTAGCCAACATCAGGCGTTGACGTTGTTCAACGTCGCGAATAAATTCCGGGATGCTATCGATATCAACGGTGTCCGGCATATTGCCAGCTAGACCGAGGATAATCGCGATATCGGTATGGTGGCCTTTACCGGTCAATGAAAGTGAGCCGTAAATATCTACAGCAACACGCGTGATAGAAGGCATCAGGCCTTTAGTTTCCAGATCGTCGACAAACTGTTTGCCGGCTTTCATCGGTCCAACCGTATGAGAGCTGGACGGGCCGATACCGATCTTAAACATGTCGAAAACGCTAATCACGCTAAAACTCCTTAAAGAGGCATATTATTATGGCTGCATCGGTTAAAAACCGCGCAGGGAACGGCGATATTGTAAAAGGGTCGTACGGGTTTGATTGCCCTTTTCGCATGAAATAAAATAATCCTTGGTGTTACTTTTTTAGGTTTGTGCCGTGAGTTTAAACCCTATTTTTACAGTGGATTATACCAGGCACGGATATTTTACAGGTATTTCGTAAGGTTGAAGAGAGGGTTTACAGTTTTTTTAAAACCCTGGATAGATAAAAGGTAGTTAAAAAGGCAAACAGAATAAGTGATGGCGATCGCTTTAGCGTCGAAAATAGCCAAACGGCAGTAATAAGATGTGATAGCTGTCACGGCGTTGGGGATTAAATGCTCACTTGTTGTGCCAGACGGCGAATGATGGCGGCCGTTAATCCCCAGACAAACTGGCTTTGATACCAAGACAGATAAACGCGATGGGCGTGCCCGGCACGATGAATATCCAAGGGATGATAACGTGAGATATTTAATGCTTCATGCAACGGCATTTCAAAAACGTCTGCCACTTCACCTTCATTAGGATAAAACCGCACATCTGGCGGCACTAAACCGACGATAGGGGTGACCTGAAAGCCGATGCTGCTATCGAGCGGTGCCAATTGGCCCAGTACGGTTACCCTATTAGGCGGCAGAGCGACTTCTTCTTGCGCCTCACGTAGCGCAGTGGCGATAGCAGAACGGTCTTCGGCATCCGTTTTACCGCCGGGAAATGCCACTTGACCCGCATGCATGCGTAAAGTATCGGCGCGGCGGGTCAGCAGCAACGTGGGCTCTTCCCGACAGATTATCGGGATTAACACCGCCGCAGGTTTTACGCCATGCGCAATTTGCGTCGCCTGCGGCATTTGCAGTTGAAAGCGGCTGATAAACGAGGCCAGTGAAGCCGAATAAGTCGGTTGGTTCACGAAACGAGAAACTCCCCCAATTGCGGTAAGATACGACCTACTTTATCAAACGTTTCCTGATATTCCGCCTGTTCTTGACTGTCGGCGACGATACCACCTCCTGCTGAGCAGTACAGTTGCCCGTTCTCGCTCATCAGCGTGCGGATCGTGATGTTGGTATCCATCGTGCCGCAGGCGCTGATATAGCCGATACTGCCGCAATAGGCGTTGCGCCGCTGAGGCTCAAGCTCCTCAATGATTTCCATTGCCCGGACTTTAGGGGCTCCGGTGATCGAACCGCCGGGAAAACAGGCGCGTAATAACGCGGTAGCCGAGGTGCTGGCAGGTAACGTAGCGGTGATAGTGCTCACTAAATGGTGCACGGCAGGGAAGGGTTCAACCACAAACAGCTCAGGTACACCCACGCTGCCAGGCTGCGCGACGCGGCCAATATCGTTGCGTAGCAGATCGACAATCATCAGATTTTCGGCGCGGTCTTTTGCCGAATTCGCCAACCGCTCGGCTTGTTGAGCATCTTGCGCGGCATCAGCCAAGCGTGGCAGCGTGCCTTTGATTGGGCGAGTCTGAATTTGCTGGTTTTCTAACCATAGGAAACGCTCTGGAGATACGCTCAATACTGCATTTTCAGGTAGACGTAAAAATGCCGAGAACGGTGCCCGGTTGCTGGCGCTGAGCTGTTGAAAGGCTTGCCACTCATCGCCTTGATAGGACGCGGAAAAGCGCTGTGCCAGATTGATTTGGTAACAGTCACCACTGCGCAGATAACGCTGAATTTTTTGGAATTTTTCGCCGTACTGCGCCCGTGTCATATTCGCCTGCCATGGGCTGGTTAACTGGAATGTCGACGCTGGCGCAGGGGATTGTGTTGTCAGCCACTGCCAACGTTGATCGACGTCGCCATAGCTTAGTAAAGTTAGCCGTTGTTGTTGATGGTCGGCAATTAGTGCCCAGTCATAGATGCCTACCGCCATATCAGGTAATGCAATATCGGCCTGCGCTAACTGGGGCAGTGTTTCTACTCGGCGACCCAAATCATAGCCAAATAGTCCCAAAGCCCCGCCTTGGAACGGTAAATCATGCTGCGCCGTAGGGGAAAATGCACAGTCTGACAGTTGTTGTTGCAACAAAGAAAATGGGTCTTCGGATGACGTTACGATCGTTGCGTCACGAACGAGCTCTGTTATTGCGCCACGCGTGGTGAGCGTGACGCGGGGATCGGCGACCATAATGTCAAAGCGATTGTGCGAGTGCTCGGCAAACCCCGAGTGCAACAACATCGCCCACGGTTGCGGCGATAAAGGCGCAAACAGCCTTAGCATGGCTTCGCGATGATATGGCAGAGATTTGAAGTTTGGGGTGGTTACACGCATGAGTGGCAATAAACCTAGCTAACGACAATGCTGTTTGAATGACTCAGTTTGCCATACTTCACGCGTTGACGCATGTCTTGAAGCCAGGACGAATGCACAGGTCACTTAAACGTTACATCAACGCTTAGTATACTAAGCACTTTTTGCGCCTTTCACTAAAATTAAATATGTGAGAATCCATTATTCAATGAATGTCGTTTAAATCCAATAAATCCAATTTTATAATTATTCACGGGTATTATGAATTTGGTTTATTTATTTCGGTTAAATATACACAACCCATTAAAAATAAAACGCGCTCCCGATACGGGAAGTGGTGAGTAAATTATGTCATTAATGTTGAGCGTAATTGTCCCAATGTATAACGCGGGTGAATTATTGAAGCCTTTTTTGCAGTCGTTGCTGGCGCAACAGGAACGCCGGTTGGAGATCATTATTATTAATGATGGTTCGACAGACGGCTCCGGCGAAATAGCGCATCACTATGCTGCCGCGCATCCACATATTACGGTAGTTGATCAAGTTAACTCTGGTGTCTCTGTTGCGCGAAACACCGGGCTGGCGTTGGCACGCGGAAAGTATGTTGCGTTCCCGGACGCTGATGACGTGTTAGCACCAGAGATGTATGCCACACTGATTGAGATGGCAGAAAAAAATAATGTAGACGTGATGCAGTGCAACGGGGAACGTTATTTCACTCATAATGATGAATTGCAATCGATTATTCCTGAGGCACGTTTATCATCCACGAGGGTGATAAGTGGGGCACAGTGGTTTGAACGCGCATTAAAATCACGAAAATTTATTCACGTGGTGTGGTTAGCGGTATATCGGCTTGATTTTATCAAGCAACATCAGCTTTATTTTGAACCCGGTCTACATCATCAAGATATACCCTGGACGACCGAAGTCATGTTCAATGCGCAGCGCGTAAAATATTATAGTAAACCGCTTTATCGCCAACGGGTTCATGACCGTTCAATCAGTAACCGTCGGCGTATCGGCCAGGCCAATGTGGAATACCAACGACACTATATGCAGATTGTGGAGATGCTGGTGGCGCTTAATCGGCGTTATGCCGATAAAATCGCTATTTGTCCGGCTTTCCACTGGCAAATCACCCGTGAAGCTTTAGGCATATGCCATTGCATTCGGCGTGAGCCAGAGAGCGCGGCGCAGCAGCGGATTATCCGTGACGTCTATGAGCGCGGCATTGACAAAATAATGGCTGCTAATGCGCGAGGGCTTAAACAGCGCTGGCATGTTTTTTTGTGGCGACGCAGATTAAAGCAGTATCTTGCCATGGGGAAACTTAGCCCTGAACGGGCGTCCTAATTTTGGCGAAATGGCGTGGTTGCAGCATGGCGCAGCAAGGGTATAATCCCACTCCAATTAGCTGGAGATAAACACATGCTTGCAGGTATGCCGTCACTGAGTCATCTGGAGCAGCAAGAAGCTGCGGATCGCATTCATCAACTGATGGAGCAGGGCATGAGCAGCGGGGAGGCAATAGCCCGCGTTGCGCAGGAGATCCGTGAAAAGCATCAGGGCGATCACGTTGCCGTTATGTTTGATGACGAAGACGATGAAGAAGAACCGATCGCGCAACTGGATGCCGATCCGCAAGATGATGAAGACGATTATTAATCGTTATTGATGATAATCGCAGCGCGTGAGAAATCGCGTTTGCTTAAAAAAAGCTCGGGTAACCGAGCTTTTGTCATTTTGGCTTATCCGTGTACTTTGATGCGGGACGCCGCTCGTTTAGCCTGTTCAATCGCTTGTTCGGTAGTGTCAGCGTAAGCCAGCACAACCCCTAAACGGCGCTTACCGTTAATGTCTGGCTTACCGAACAGGCGTACTTGATTATGGTCTTTAACCGCGTGTTCAATGCCACCAAAACGCAGGTCATTGCTGTGTTGTTCCGGTAAAATGACCGCCGAGGCCGCGGCACCAAATTGACGGATGTTGCCCACCGGCAGCCCAAGAAATGCCCGTACATGCAACGAAAACTCTGATAAATCCTGTGAAATTAAGGTCACCATCCCGGTATCGTGAGGGCGGGGGGAAACTTCACTGAAAATCACTTCATCACCACAAACGAATAATTCAACGCCGAACAGGCCGTATCCGCCCAACGCGGTGACGACGCGTTCGGCGATGGTGTGCGCGCGTTCCAATGCTAATGCCGACATCTGCTGGGGCTGCCAGGATTCTCGGTAGTCGCCGTCTTCTTGACGATGGCCAATGGGGGCGCAGAAATGGATACCATCCACGGCATTGATGGTGAGCAAGGTGATTTCGAAATCGAACGTGACTAAGCCCTCAATAATCACTCGGCCACCGCCGGCACGGCCCCCTTGTTGTGCATAATTCCAGGCGGTGTGTAGTTGAGAGGCCTCGCGCAGCAGGCTTTGGCCCTTACCGGAGGAACTCATCACCGGTTTAATAATGCAAGGGAAACCGATCTCTTCAACAGCCCGCCGATACCTGTCTTCATTGTCAGCAAAACGGTAGCTTGAGGTCGGTAAGTTGAGCGTTTCCGCCGCCAAGCGGCGAATGCCCTCACGATTCATGGTTAGGCGAGTCGCCTCTGCGCAGGGCACGACGTGATGCCCTTGTTGCTCTAAGGTGACCAACATATCCGTGGCGATAGCTTCAATTTCTGGCACGATGTAGTCGGGACGCTCTTGCTCGACAAGGGTCTTGAGCGCATCACCATCTAACATGTTAATAACATGGCTCCGATGGGCTACCTGCATGGCGGGGGCATCGGCATAACGATCGACGGCAATGACTTCTAGCCCCAAACGTTGGCACTCGATGGCGACTTCTTTGCCCAGTTCGCCAGAACCAAGCAGCATCACGCGGGTGGCTGAGGGGCGAAGGGCAGTTCCAATGGTTAACATAATTTCGTACCTGATATGAAAATTGAAGCGGTCTGAACCAATGCGGCCAGTATATAGGAAAACGATTGCGCTGGCAGTGTTTGCACAATTTCATCTAGTGTTACGGGTAATGGAGTTATCGTAACCTGCTGTTTTCATAAGGAACGAAAAAATTTGCCCTCGCCGAACGATTATGCGTTAATAATCCATGGTGACAGAAGGCTTATAGCACGCCATGCTTTCGCGCCGTCAGTGCCGTTAAGGCAGGTTTATCTAGTAAAGGAACGTCAAATGACTAAGATCACTGGTCACGTAAAATGGTTTAACGAAAGCAAAGGCTTTGGTTTTATTACTCCGGCCGATGGCTCTAAAGATGTTTTCGTACATTTTTCCGCTATCGTTAGCGATGGTTTCAAAACGCTGGCAGAAGGTCAGCAGGTTGAATTCTCCATCCAAGACAGCCAACGTGGCCCTGCGGCAGTCAACGTGATTGCTATCTAAGCAACGTAAGCTGCCAAAAAAACCCGCTCCCGGCGGGTTTTTTTATGGCCGCAATCCAGAAATCCCGCCATCTCTGTTATCATCACTGCCTATTACGGTGTCCGCCAGTAGGCCGCGCCGCCTTTCCATTTTTCCTATAAGAGTTATTGCCGTGAGCACAGTTTCTTTTTCTTCCCTACCGCTGCCAGCCGAACAGTTGGCCAACCTCAATGAATTGGGGTATGCCGAAATGACACCGGTACAGGCTGCCGCATTACCTGCCATCCTGAAAGGGCAAGATGTGCGCGCCAGAGCAAAAACCGGCAGCGGTAAAACGGCGGCGTTCGGTATCGGTCTGTTGGACAAAATCGATGTCAGCCTGGTAGCCGTGCAGGCGCTGATCTTATGCCCAACTCGCGAGCTGGCCGATCAGGTCAGCAAAGAGTTACGCCGTTTGGCGCGTTTTACCCAGAACATAAAAATTCTTACCCTGTGCGGTGGTCAGCCGATGGGGGCACAACTCGATTCGTTGGTTCATGCACCACACATTGTGGTCGGGACACCGGGACGTATTCAGGAGCACCTGCGCAAGCAAACGCTGAAGCTGGATAAATTGAAAATACTGGTGTTGGATGAGGCCGATCGCATGTTGGATATGGGCTTTGCCGATGATATTGATGACGTAATCAGTTATACGCCACCGCAACGCCAAACGCTGCTTTTTTCCGCAACCTATCCGAGCGGCATCGAGCGTATTAGCGGCCGGGTACAGCGGCAGCCGCTGAGCGTGGAAGTCGAAGACGGTGATGAGCCAACCACCATTGCCCAGCGTTTTTACGAAACCACCCGCGATCAGCGTCCGGCACTGTTAGTCGCCGCCATTCGTCACTACCAACCCGCTTC
The DNA here is from genome assembly GCF_050268245.1 of Serratia sp. NPDC078593. NCBI lineage: Bacteria > Pseudomonadati > Pseudomonadota > Gammaproteobacteria > Enterobacterales > Yersiniaceae > Serratia > Serratia sp. NPDC078593. The sequence goes on from NZ_JBNNGK010000003.1 coordinate 290,762, forward strand.
CTGCGTGGTATTTTGCAATACCAAACGGGATTGCCAAAGCGTGTTTGAGGCGCTGGAGGCCCGCGGTATTAGCGTATTGGCCCTGCATGGTGATCTGGAACAGCGTGACCGCGATCAGGTGTTAGTACGTTTTGCTAACCGCAGTTGCCGCGTTTTGGTGGCGACTGACGTGGCCGCACGCGGTCTGGATATCAAAGAGTTGGAGCTGGTCGTCAACTATGAGCTGTCGTTTGATCCGGAAGTCCACGTCCATCGTATTGGTCGTACCGGCCGCGCGGGCATGAGCGGGTTGGCGATCAGTCTTTGTACGCCACAGGAGATGACGCGAGCTCATGCGCTGGAAGAGTATCTGCAGATGAAACTCGACTGGGCCGCGGTCAGCGAACTGAGTGGTGCGCCAACTACGCCGCTGGAAGCCGAGATGACCACGCTGTGCATTGACGGCGGGCGCAAAGCGAAGATTCGCCCCGGTGATATTCTTGGTGCGCTGACCGGTGATGCAGGCTTGACTGCGGCTGACGTTGGCAAAATCGATATGTTCCCGGTACATGCTTACGTTGCTATTCGCAAGTCTTGTGCGCGTAAAGCGTTACAGCAGTTACAGCAGGGTAAAATCAAAGGTAAAAATTGCAAAGTACGCTTGTTGAAATAATAAAGGCGAGGGCGCTTGTGCCCTCGTAGTATAATGCATTATACTGTATATAAATACAGTATCTCGATTTTTTAGGAATACGCATATGGCAGTTGAAGTTAAATTCGTGGTGGTCAGAAACGGTGAGGAAAAAATGACGTTCGCAAGCAAGAAAGAAGCCGATGCCTACGACAAAATGCTCGATCTGGCTGACAGTTTAGGCGAATGGCTGCAACAGGCGCCGCTCACGTTGGATGAGCAGCAACGTGAAGAATTGAGTTTCTATCTCGCTGAAAATAAAGAAGTACTGACGCATATTCTTCGCGGTGCGGCACCGCACGAGGCGGTGAAAAAACCGGCTAAAGCGAAAGGTGAAAAAGTTGCAACCTCGGGAAAAGAAGACTCTGCGGCGGAAAAGCAGGCAGCATAATGATTTATGTTGCAGCAATGTAATGGAAAAGGATCTAGAATGAGCCGTGACATCACTTTCTTCAGCCGTTTTGAAGCGGATATTTTGGCTGGGCGTAAAACTATCACCCTTCGGGATGCCAGTGAGTCACACTTTCAACCCGGGGAAGTCTTGCGCGTTAGCCGTAACGAAGATGGCGTGTTTTTCTGCTTTATTGAAGTTTTGTCGGTTACGCCAGTGCGTCTGGACACGCTGACCGAACAGCACGCCAAGCAGGAAAATATGTCGCTCAGCGAGTTGAAGCAGGTAATCAAGGAAATCTATCCGGGATTGGATGAGCTGTTTGCGATCGCGTTTATCAAACGTTAAGCCTGCACCTTCCGGATAGTGATAACCACAACGGGAGGGCAAATGAACCAGATGAAATCAATATTGGCTGTAGCGCTATTGGCGATGGCAACCAGCGCGCAGGCGCAACAGGTACGTACCGCTAAAGTCGCACCTTGTACCGGGCTACAGGCGCCAGATATTGCCGCGCAGGTAAAACGCGATTTTCTGCAAAATCGGATTACGCGCTGGGACGCCGACAAAAAACAGCTCGGCACGGACAAGCCGATAGCTTGGGTTAACCCCGATGCCATAGTGAGTAAAGATGATGTCTGGCAGTTACCGCTGACGGTACGCGGCAGCAAACTGGATAAAATCTACCGTGTGACACTCAACTGCAAATCAGGCGAGATTAGCTACACCGCTCCGCAGTAATACCACCGGGGCAGCATTGCCGGCTGAGGGCGCAACATTGTGCGCCCTGATTAGCGCCTTCTACTGTCGCGCAGCACGCGATTCGGTCAACACAAGTTTTCATCCCCATACGCAACTTGACAAAATATCCCCTAATCTGATGACAGGCTGGCGCCTAGGCTCAGTTATGCCTGCGTGCTTGAAATTAATACAAGGGGACATGATGAAGAATAACTGGATGCAGCAGATTCAATCGATGCTCGGTCAAAAAGCCGGAACGTTGGGGGGCTCGGAAGGGATAGGTAAACTGCTAGCGCCTACCGCATTGGGTGGTCTGGTGGGTGTGCTATTGGCTAATAAATCCTCGCGTAAGTTAGTTGGGAAATGGGGCAAGAACGCGCTGGTTATTGGCGGCGGCGCGGCGGTGGGCGCCGTACTGTGGAACAAGTATAAAAGCCGAGTCAAAGAAACCCATCAAGATGAACCTCAGTTTGGCAAGGCGATCACGCCGGTCGATTTACGTGCCAAGCGCTTGGTTCAGGCATTGGTGTTTGCAGCTAAAAGCGATGGTCACATTGATGATGAAGAGCGTCGCGCTATCGATCACAGTCTTGAGCAATTACACGTCGGGGAAGAGGCGCAAGCTTGGGTTCAGCAGGCGATCGATCAACCACTTAATCCGGACTTGATCACCAGCAGCGTTAAAAACGAAGATGAAGCGTTAGAAGTGTATTACTTGAGTTGTATGGTGATTGACGTCGATCATTTCATGGAGCGTGGCTATCTTGATGCCTTAGCGCAATCACTGAAAATACCTGACGATGTTAAGCAAGGGATTGAAAGCGATGTGGCTGAGAAAAAGCGCGCATTAGCATAAGCGTTCTGCTTGTTAATTCGGGGGAAAACATGACACCCTTACAGCAAATTCTGTAAGCGGATGATGACGTAATGATGACACCCCCAAAGGCTGAAAAACGACCGTACCCGATGACTGCGCACGGGGATACCCGCGTTGACGACTATTATTGGCTAAGGGACGACGAACGTACCGATCCGCAGGTGCTGGAGTATTTGCAGGCGGAGAATGCGTTTACCGATGCCACATTGAAACCACAGCAGCCATTGCGTGAAGCCTTGTATCAGGAAATGGTTGCGCGCATTCCGCAGCAGGAACACTCCGTACCTTACGTGCGTCGTGGTTATCGTTATCAAACGCGCTATGAGCCGGGTAATGAATATGCGCTGTATGTGCGCCAGCCTGCGTCTGAAACCGAGCAATGGGATACGCTGCTGGACGGCAACCAACGTGCCGAGGGGCGTGAGTTTTACACCCTTGGCGGGTTAGAGGTGAGCCCGAACAACCAGATGATGGCGGTAGCGGAAGATTTTCTCTCGCGCCGCCAGTACGACATCCGTTTCAAGTCATTGCTGGATGGGCAGTGGGGGGATGATGTGCTGGAAAATACCTCGGGCAGTTTTGAATGGGCTAATGACTCTTCCTGCATTTATTATGTGCGTAAACATGCGCAAACGTTATTGCCGTATCAGGTCTATCGCCATGTGATTGGCGCCAATCCATTAGATGACGTGTTGGTGTACCAGGAAACGGACGACACTTTTTACGTCAGTTTGGAAAAAACCACTTCTGAACGCTATATCCTGATTCATCTCAGTAGTACCACTACGTCGGAAATTTTGCTGTTGGATGCTGATAAATCCGATGCACAACCGCAGGTGTTTGTCTCACGCCGTAAAGATCATGAATATGGTATCGACCATTATCGTCAGAATTTTTACATCCGCTCGAATAAAGATGGGAAGAATTTTGGCCTCTATCAAACGGCTCAGGCTGATGAAACGCAGTGGCAGACGCTGATTGCACCGCGTACTGACGTGATGCTAGAAGGGTTTAACCTGTTTCGCGATTGGCTGGTGGTAGAAGAACGCGCGGCTGGGTTGACGCAATTACGGCAACTCCATTGGCACAGTGCAGAAGAAAAGCGTATCGCGTTTGACGATCCGACCTATGCGACCTGGTTGGCGTACAATCCTGAGCCCGAAACAGCGTTGCTGCGCTATGGCTACTCGTCGATGACTACCCCGACAACGTTGTATGAGTTGAATCTCGACACCGGTGAGCGGGTGATGCTCAAACAGCAAGAAGTGAAAAACTTCACCCCCGATAATTACCGCAGTGAACGGGTATGGGTTAAGGCGCAAGATGGCGTTGAGGTGCCGGTGTCGCTGGTTTATCGTGCCGATCGCTTTACCCAAGGTGCTAATCCGCTGTTGGTTTATGGTTATGGTTCATACGGCAGCAGCATGGATCCGGCCTTCAGCGCTAGCCGATTGAGCCTGTTAGATCGTGGCTTTGTCTTTGCGTTGGCGCATATTCGTGGTGGTGGTGAGTTGGGGCAACTGTGGTACGAAGACGGTAAATTGTTCAAAAAGCAGAACACGTTCAGCGATTTCATTGATGTTACCCATAGTCTGATAGCCCAAGGCTATGGCGATGCTAACCGGGTATTTGCAATGGGCGGCAGTGCTGGGGGGTTGCTGATGGGCGCAGTCATTAACCAAGCTCCGACGCTCTATCACGGCATTGTTGCGCAGGTTCCCTTTGTTGATGTCGTTACCACCATGCTGGACGAGTCGATTCCTTTAACCACCGGTGAATATGAAGAATGGGGCAATCCGAATGATAAGCCCTATTACGATTACATCAAGCAATACAGCCCCTACGATCAGGTACAAGCGCAGCCCTATCCGCACATGTTGGTGACCACGGGTTTACATGATTCGCAGGTGCAATATTGGGAACCGGCAAAATGGGTCGCGAAACTCCGTGAGCTGAAAACAGATAATCATCAGCTGCTGCTGTACACCGACATGGATTCTGGTCACGGCGGAAAGTCTGGTCGTTTCAAAGCCTACGAAGATATAGCGCTGGAGTATGCTTTCATTCTGGCGTTGGCCGAGTAAAGCTAGAATGGGCGGCGGGTTGTCGCCCATCTCTTTAACCAATCAAATAGTATTTCAAGGTGTGCTTCATATCAGGGCTAAGGTCGGCGACCGATTTTAACATCCAGCGTAAATAGCCGGGATCATCTTGAGCTATACGCTCAATAGGTTGCCCGCGATATTTGCCAAACCTAAACGTTTTTAATAGCACGGGTTGTTCCGTGAGGTTAGCCATTTCTTCTGGCGACCATCCCGAATCGTGCATGATGCGTTGCAACAGGGCGGCGGTGACGTAACAATCATACAGCGCGCGATGAGGATAGAGCGTTGTATCCTGGGGGAGTTCTACATTGAGATTCAATGCATAACGCAAATATTGATTGCCGTATTTAATGCCAGGATACAAGGTGCGCGCCAGTTTGACGGTACAAATCCAGCGGCCATTCATTTCTGGCAACACGCCGCGGTCAAACGCAGCGTTGTGGGCAACATAATACTCACAGCCGATATAACGGCCGATCGCGACGGCGATACGGGGTTTATCCTCCACCATAGCTTCGGTTATATGGTGGATAGCCATGGCTTCAATCCCTATCGGGCGATCTGGCGACACCAAATCGCTCATTGGATTGGTGAGTTGCCCGTCGACGATATCAATTGAGGCAATTTCAACAATGCCGCCGTCTAACCCGCAGGTTTCTGTATCTATCACGCGTAACGTCATATTGCCCTCGCAGAATTATCTGCGCTTAGCTTAACGGCAGAGGCGGGGCATTGCCAAACCCGTTTTAACGACAATAAAAAACCCGCAAACTGAGCGGGCTTATCATTTTGATGAGAAAAATATTAGCTGATTCCCAGCCCGCTGGTGGGTTGATCCTTTTTAGCGCGTTTCTCCGCGCGTTTTTCTGCTGGGCTTTTCAACGGTTTTTTCTTCGCGTTCTTTTTGCTATCCATTCCCTTACTCATGATGACCTCGCTGTGAGCTATGGTTGGGTGGGTTGCTTAACCATTAATCACCTTTCGTTGACCGGATGCAAGTTTAAAAGTGGTTATCCGCTAAATGAGTTAGTAATTTGCGAAAATGTGTGAGGATTGGTCTAAATAGGCGCAAGTCGCGTTCATTTTAAGCAAACGAACGCGATCAAGCGGAGGTGGTTCGGCATTTTCGGGTTTTCCCGTTGACCTGATGCAGCGCTTGGGCTTTGATGAATGCATGACTTACAAAGAGACGCAAGCGCCATGGAACAATTACGAGGTTTGTACCCACCGTTAGCAGCATATGATAGTGGTTGGCTGGATACCGGTGATGGCCACCGGATCTATTGGGAATTAAGCGGCAATCCAGATGGTAAACCGGCGGTATTTATCCACGGCGGTCCAGGGGGCGGTATCTCAGCTTATCACCGCCAGTTATTTGATCCAGAACGCTACAAGGTCTTGTTGTTCGATCAGCGTGGTTGCGGGCGTTCTAAACCTCATGCCAGCCTGGATAACAACACCACCTGGCATTTGGTTGATGATATTGAGCGCCTACGGAAAATGGCCGGTGTCGAACAGTGGCTGGTATTTGGCGGCTCGTGGGGGTCTACCTTGGCATTGGCCTATGCCCAGACCTATCCTCAACAGGTGAGTGAGCTGGTGTTACGCGGTATTTTTACGCTGCGTAAACACGAGGTGAGTTGGTATTATCAAGACGGCGCGTCGCGTTTCTTCCCGGATAAATGGGAGCGCGTATTGTCGATATTGTCAGAAGAAGAGCGCCAGGATGTGATTGCAGCCTATCGTGAACGACTGACCTCGCCCAATCGCGCGGTACAACTGGAGGCAGCCAAGCTGTGGAGCGTATGGGAAGGGGAAACGGTCACGTTATTGCCGAGTGAAGCCTCATCCTCGTTTGAAGAGGATGATTTTGCGCTGGCATTCGCCCGTATTGAAAACCACTATTTTACCCACTCCGGTTTTTTGGACAGCGACGATCAATTACTGCGCAATATACCTTTGATCCGTCATATTCCAGCAGTGATTATTCATGGGCGATATGATATGGCGTGCCAGGTACAAAATGCCTGGGATTTAGCAAAGGTCTGGCCTGAAGCCGAACTGCAGATTGTTGAAGGTGCGGGGCATTCGTTCGATGAACCCGGGATCTTGCATCAGTTGATGTTGGCGACCGATCGTTTTGCTAGTGAATAAGTCAACGTCATACAACAATGTAAACCACGGGGGCTCAAGAGGGCGCCCGTGGCAGCGATTCATTTCATTTTAGGCTCGTATGGCAGGCGAGAAAATTTATGCGATTCTACCCGATAGTGTGCCACGCGTTCGCGAAAGTAATCTTGCAAATGAGCGGGCTGCTCACGTTCCACCACTTCGGGGATCACCGGCATGTTGTATCTTTCTTTGAAAGCCACACCGGAGGCTGCTAGATCGACGTTAACCTTGTCCATTTCTTCTTTAGAAAGCGCTGCCAGATTGTATCCCATGTTTTATTCCTTACTGTTACCGCATCTACAAACAGCGCAAAAGGTAATGCACTCAGCCAAGCTTGGCAAGTCTCAATAGACTGCACTAATGCCCTTACTAAATGCTGGTGTTATTTTCTATTTTAGCTAAAGAAAACTATTTAGTATCTTAAATAAGAATGATTCTTTTTTAATTATTTTCCTGGATGGAAATAATTATCATAATTACTTGTTTTATTTTTTTGTGATTGCTTTTAACTTATTGATATAGATTAAAATAAAAATAAATTCATATATGTTGTAAATCAACTGTTTTTATTTTGTATGTGCCAAGGCATAATGCACAAAATTAAATTGTGACCTGCAAAATAAAAGGATATCCAATGCTGACGCAAGAAATGGCAAAACAGTTGAATGAACAACTTAATCTCGAGTTTTATTCCGCGAACCTTTATCTGCAGATGAGTGCATGGTGTAGCGACAAAGGTTTTGAGGGCGCGGCTGCATTTTTAAAGGAGCATTCTCAAGAAGAGATGCAGCATATGCAGCGTCTGTTTGATTATCTGAGCGACACGGGCTCACTGCCGTTGTTGGGTACGATTAGCGCGCCGCCCGTTGATTTTGAATCATTAGCTGATGTTTTCCAACAAACCTACGAACACGAACAATTGATCACCCGTCAGATCAACGAACTGGCGCATATGGCAATGACCACCCACGATTATTCTACCTTTAACTTCCTGCAATGGTACGTTGCAGAGCAGCATGAAGAAGAGAAACTGTTCAAATCTGTATTAGATAAACTAGCGCTAGTGGGTAACAGCGGCAATGCATTGTTCTTTATCGATAAAGATTTGAAGAAAATGGGCGCCGCGACCGAAGGCAACAACGGCCAAGTTTGATTGATACCGTAGCATTTGTAAGAACCGCGTATCTGCTTGCAGAACGCGGTTTTTTTATACCCTACCGTTAAGCGGGTTATGCAGCGATATGTGCTACCGGATCGCAAAATAGCAGTGTTCTACTCGACTTGCTAAGTCTCCATCGTTATGATTTCTATCGATACGCTACAGGGATGAGGCTATTTCTCTCCCTGATCACCCTCATCTTTTACATTAAGGGACTTCGCTGTGATCGGTAAAATTCGCTGTTCTTATCGCCTGCTTTCTGCGTTATTCGTGCTGTTCGTTGGATTGTCTTCGCAACAGGCATTAGCCCATGCTCATTTAAAAATGCAAACTCCGGCGGCGGACACTATCGTAAGCCCTGCGCCACAGGCGTTAACGCTGAGTTTTTCTGAAGGTATTGAACCCAACTTTAGCGGAGTGAAAATTACCGGGCCAGAAAATAGCGTAATAAAAACGGGTAAGTTGCAGATTGATGCCGCTAACAATACGCAGATCAACGTGCCTATCGAAGGCCAACTGGCTGCCGGGAAATATCAAGTGAGTTGGCATGTAGTATCGGTGGATGGGCATAAAACCAAAGGCAACTATACCTTTACCGTAAAATAATCGATGACGTTGGCGACGCTGTTTGTTCTATGTCGCTTCGTGCACTTTGCGGCGGTGATGCTGATGCTTGGTGTCAGCGTATTCACCGCCTTATTGTCGCCGCAGCGCCTTTCCCCGATACTTTCCCGCGATCTGCGCCCTTTGTTGATATCTTCGACGTTGCTTGCGGCGCTTTCTGCTGTAGCGTTATTAGCCATTCAGGCAGGTCAAATGGGAGATGGATGGCGGGATACTTATCAGTTTGATGTATGGATAGCGGTGCTTGGCACCACCTTCGGTGAAGTGTGGCGTTGGCATTTGGTCTTTTCATTGTTAGCGTTACTTGCGTTGTGGGTGCCGACATACCGCAGTGCAGTCTGCGCGTTTTTGAGTGCGCTACTGTTGGTAAGTATGGCGTTTATTGGCCATGCAGCTATGCACAGTGGGGCGCTTGGGACCATACATCGATTTAATCATGCCCTACATCTTTTGGCGGCAGGCTACTGGTTTGGTTGTTTGTTGCCGCTGTTGTATTGTTTGCGTTATTTGCATTTACCCCAGTGGCGAACAGATGCCGTGACCACGTTGATTCGTTTTTCCCGTTGGGGGCATCTTGCGGTGGCAGTTGTGATAGTGACTGGCATCATTAATAGCTTGGTTATTTTGGGGAGTGGGTCACTGGATATTGACTTGCCCTACCAGCGATTATTGTTATTAAAAATAGCGCTGGTCGCGTTGATGATGGTTATCGCGTTAGCGAACCGTTACGCGGTCGTGCCTGCAATGCGCAGCATGCCAAAACTGGCGCAGCGTGGATTGCTATTGGCGTGCTGGAGTGAAGTTGCACTGGGTGGCATCGTGCTATTGCTGGTCAGTTTATTTGCTACCTATTCACCGAGATAGCATCGCAGTCTTGCGGCAAGACACGGCTTACAGGAAAATAGCATCATAAAATAACGTTAAGGTCAGAATATGAAACGTGCATTATTAAGCATCGCACTGTTGAGCAGTATGGGCAGTGCGCTGGCTGCGGAAGGGTTAGTCAATGTCACCAAACTGGAATATGGCGCACAGTGGGCGTTTGTTAAAGAAGAGGTGACGCTGCAATGCCGCAAAGGCGGCGCATTATTTGTGCTGAATAACGGCACCTTGATGCAATATCCACTCAATGAAGTGGCACAAGAACAGGTAAAAATGGGGCAGCAACGTGCACAACCGTTAGACGTTATTCTGCTGGATGATGCCAATAATCCCGGTAAAAAAATGAGCGTTGACCCTTTCCGCGCGCGTGCTGAAAAATTGTGTGCACATTGAGATGCCGATCGCTCAGCATTTACCCGTGGGTTAACAAGCGGTTAAAATATGCCCGCAAATGATTTTGTGTTGAAACTATCACTGCTGTGCGTCTGGCTGGCAAAAACATCTGAGTGAGCTACTCTTAAAGTGCATGGCTGAGCAAGCCTTGCATGAAATGCCAACTTTTAGCGCACGGCTCTCTCCCAAGAGCCATTTCCCTAGACCGAATATAGGAATCGTATTCGGTCTTTTTTTAAGTAATTGATTTTTAAAGTTAAAAATCAGAATTCACGAAAATACACGAAATTTCCACGAATTTCTGTATTCGGTCTTTTATAGCATCACGTATTCTTTCCCCCGTGAATACAGGTATTTTCCCGTCATTGCTTCGGATTTATGCCCTAATAGCTTCTGCGCAAACTTCTTTCCTTTTTCCTTCTCATACAGTCGCCCAGCCAGACTACGGATCTCGTGAAAGGTCGGTGGGTATTCCTCAAATACCAATCCTGAAGCCTTTCTCGCAGCGACAAACTTTTTCGTTAAACCGTCTGGATGCAGTGAGCCATCAGGGCTATTTTTCCTGATACCGGCACTAATCATAAAGTTTGTGGTGCTGGCCCAGCGGCAGCGCTCGATCACTGTGCCGAGACGTAAACTCACGGATTTTAGTTCGAGATCAAGAGGCAGGGAGATCATGGCACCTGTTTTGCCTTGCTCAATTTGCAGGCGTTCACCAACTACATGATCAAATCGTATATGTGCCACATCTTCTCGCCGTTGGCCGGTGACCAGAGCCAAATTCATGGCTAAGCCAAACCACGCTGGCATTGCGGTAGCCGCTGCACGTATGGCGGTATATTGCGGCAGTGCCAAACGTTCACGCTTAACTACCATTTTTGCCGCGCGTGTCGGTGCCACGGGGTTGTTTTCGATATGGCCTTCAACAATAGCTTCGCGGAAAATGTCGGATAGCACCGATCGCATTGTTGCTGCCATGGACTTTTGTCTTGTGCTATCCAGAGTTCGAGGAACTCTGCGACGTGGCGCGTGGTGATCTTAGAGAGCACCATATCGCCCAATTTCTCTTTGATGATTGCTAGCTGACCGCGGCGGACTTTATACGTGGCATCGGCCAAGTTACGGCGCTTAAAAATGACGTAGTAACGCTCGAGCCAGGAGTTTAGCGTGTATTCGTGCGTGCCTTAATCTTCTCCAGCAGCAGAACAGGGGAGTAGTTCTGCTCAATATAGTGGTTTGCTTCGACCGCCTGCGCTATGGCGTCACGGCGCGTGATTTGTCCAAGCGAAATTTTTTTTTAGTGACTGGGTTTCCGGCGTAATCTCGTCGGAGGTTTCAACAAGTTGATGCAACTTAGCGTAATCGGCTGCTAATTCGATGGCTCTGATGCTCATTGTGCTTTCTCCTCGGATGCTGAACGGGCGGTTATACGCTCATCTTTAAGAGCGGTGAGACGGCGTAGACGGCTGGCCAGGTATTTAGCGTGTTCTGTGTCGCCTTTGGCTTCGGCCGCTTTGCGGTGTGTTTCCACTTCACGAGCGAGCCATGAACCTTGCTGGCTTCATTGACGGTAACGGCTGTGAAACGCGATAACGCGGAGACGGGGGTGTTGTTCGAACTGATCGCACATCGATACGAAAATGGGAGTCTGATCATCACAAGCAACCATGGGTTCAGCGCGTGGGGAGAAATCTTCGTGGATGAGACTATGGCGGTAGCGGCCGCCGATCGCCTTATCCATCATGGTTATCTATTTGAACTAAGGGGAGAAAATTATCGAAAGAAGATGGTGAGGGTAAAAACGGAAGCGGCATCATAGCGCCGTAGAAAAGCCGCCATTTTAATTGTCGCCGACCGGCCAAAGTAATTGACGCGAGATACTGTCAATTGTTTTCAGATTTCACGTAGCGCGATCACAAAAGGAGGGCATTTTGACCGATTTAGCCGACTTGTTGGCCGTGATTAAAGCTATGGAAATTCAACTGCACCAACCAGTAACCCGGAGCAACATAGCTGCGGTCAGTGAATTGTTGCATGACGACGTTGAAGAGATTGGACGTTCCGGTCAATGCTACGACAAGCGTAATACTTTGATGGCACTGCAAATAGAAAGTGGCCAGACAACGATTTTTTCCGATGGCTTCAAGCTGGCCCAAATAACTGAAGGTTTGGTGTTGCTGACATACCGCAGTTTTCATCGTAGTGCTGAAGGCAGTATGAGTCGCAATATGTTGCGATCGTCAGGAGAGGATAATGACCGCTGGCAGATACGTTTTCACCAAGGTACACCGGTGGAAGATTGAAACAACAATGTTCAAATTAGCAATGATAAAACAGGCATTGATAGATCTCTGTTGTAGAGACAAACCGGTGAGTATTGGAGGTGAGGTGACTTATATAGCCAGGACGGACATCCCGGTGCGGAGTAACAGATTCAATTGAACTTATGTTGAAAGAAACCCCAGCTCATATATGATTATGCTTTATCTCATTGTTTTTAATCATTATTTTCCATCAATGATTATCAATCAATAACTTCATCAAGCCATTTTTGTGCTGTTTTGCATGGCTCAGTCAGTTTTAGTTCATGAACTATCATAAATTGTAATCTCATAATTAGCCCCTTAAAATATTATGGTTTATCTGATTGATTTGTTGAATATACTTAATTTTTAGGTAACATTTACAGAGTTCCACTTCTTATCAGGTAGGGCGGTAATTTCTGGATGAATTTCTGCTATTATCTCTTTTCTTTGAACACTACTTTCATCAGGAGTGGCATTAATGTTTGATTCCAGACGAGGTTTTTTGCGTCACTCCTCTATGAGGCGGATTTTTTATTATCATTACACGAAGAGCAATAGCGTTACAACTTTGCTGATGATTCATGGATTTGCTGAGGCTTCTTTTATCTGGTCAAAAACCGCCCAGGAAGCCGCGAGTAAGTTTAATTGCGATGTTATTGCCATCGATCTGAGCGGCCATGGGCGATCAGACTGGCGTGACGATGGCAACTATAATATTGCCAATTATGCTGATGACGTTGAGTTCGTTATAAATGAGTTGAATATAAACTCGCTTATTTTAATTGGGCACTCTATGGGGGGAAGAATTGCCAATGAACTGCTGAAAAGAAAAGTATCTGGAGTGTGTGGAATGGTGATGGTTGACTTCTGCCCGAAAATTAGTGGCGGTACGCCATCAAACTACGTAGCGAGAAATTTCGAAAAATCGGTGATAAGATCATGGTCAATCGATGAATATGCCGGTTTCATCAGCAATGCCAGGCCATTAATGCCGGGAAAAGATATTAAGTGGCTGGCGGCTGAACTATTAGTAAAAATGAATGGCAGCTATTTTTTTCATGCGGATCCACGAATTTTAAATCGTAGTGCAAATCACAGCGAAAATGAGACATCGCAGACCAGAGCTTGTTCGATTCCTATTTCGATAATCAGAGGGTATTTCTCCTCGTTTGTCAGTGAACATCAGGCGCAAGATTATCTTCGCGACTTTAAGTTTTCGAAGTATTACAACGTGCCGAAGTCTGGACACGGATTGGTCATTGAAAATAATAGCGGTTTCAATATGGCGCTCTATGATTTCATGCAGATGATACCCGGCATAGAAAAGCTGGCGTGACCGTGCCTTCGTCGACACGCTGGTTGATAAAATTTTCACCTTAAATACATATAATTATGATTTTACTGTTCGTATTTAAGCTTGCAATGATTTCGTCTAATCCTCACGACTACCTCAGCGCGTTTTGCCGAATATGGCCGCCGCAGGATGCTATCGGCATTAAGAGACTGAGGGGGGAATAATGGCGCCACAGGAAATTTCCGCGTGCCGTCTTTCGGTTTTTATTTCATTTTTATTTTACCTCATTCGTTGTTTTATTTTAATTTCTAATGGATACTGTTCATTCTTTCTGATGATGTCGGCCATGTATCAATCATTGAAATCATTGGCGGCGAGATGAGTCATCCGAGCGTAAATTGAAAGCTTGATGTTTAATTAGGCGGGTTGTCGTGATCAAGAATAATCCCCGTTAATTTTAATCGAGGTGTTTCAAGCATGTTTAGTAAAAATGAATATGTAAGAGTGACATTATATATTGCATTGCTGTTGAGTGTTCCTGGTCCGACCAATACATTGCTTATCTGCGCAGGTTACACGCAGGGTTTCGTGAAAAGCTTGAAACTGATTTTATCGGAATGGATAGGGCGGTTACAGCATGGGGAGTCTTTTTCACCTGTTTGGCGCAACACGGAAATCCGGTGTTAAACATCATTAAATTGATGCCTTCATTTTACTCGGCTTATTTGGCGATAAAAGTGTAGCGCTTTTCGCTTCATCAGGTTCGCAGCAATATGACTTTCGGCATGGTATTCATTACAACGCTGCTCAATCCAAAGGTTTTTTATTTGCGGACTCGATTATCCCTCCATCGGCTTTTCTTTATCAAGACAGTTACTTTCATGCCATGCTCTGTTTGTTATTGGCATTGTTACCTGTTTCCCTCATATGAACTTATTCAGGTACCCTCATTAATTTCAGTGAACACTCAAATTACAAGTTAAAACCCGTGCTTTTTTATCGCAGCGCCTCAGTGGTTATTTCATTTTTTGCCACTTCGATGTTTTACAAATTGGTATCAATGATGCTTTAGCGGTTGCTCAACCGGGTTGAGCAGGGGCCGCATGCGTTAATTGCCAAATAGCCTGGCGATATTTTGCCGAACTTCTGGTTGGAAAAAGGTTTTCTCATGCATGAGAACTTCCTGCGCAGTATAGTTTGGCAATTGGGCGCGCAAATTCCGGGTCAGATGGTCCTTTAACGTGATGAGCGACAGACGGGGTTTTTTTACCAGATCCCTGGCGATGGATAAAGCCGCCGCGGCGACGTCCTCCCTAGGATAAACCGGGAACGGCACGCCCCTTTGTTTCAACGCTTCGCCGCGATAGTTATTCCCCAACATCAACATTTCTGCCCCTAAAGCCAGACCCAGTTTCTCCGGTACGATAAGGGTTCCTCCCATGCCGGGAGTAAAGCCGTACTTCATAAAATTGGCGGTATAAATGCTTTCCTTGCTCATAATCACAAAATCGGCAAAGAGCCCCATCACTAGGCCGCCTCCCACGGCATGCCCCTGCATAGCGGAAATGACCGGGATAGGGCATTCCAATGGCAGGCTGTAGATGTTGGTGTCCGTGAACTTTCCTTTTCCTGCCTGCAAGGCAAACAGATCTTCCTGAGTTCCCCCTGTGGCGAAATAGTTATCATAGCCAGTAAGAATGACGGCTTTATAACGCTCCGACGTTTCAACCTGTTTGAACGCCGTGATCAGTTCATTGACCAAAGCGCGTGAAAAGGTGTTCTTATAGGCGCGATCTTGCATGCGTATCTGGGCGATTCCCGGTTCTATCTCCTGAAAATCAATGACATTTGTCGACATTTCTAGGCCTCCCAGGGGTATTTGCCCGTTTGTATGTAACGGTTTATTTTTCTGATGTTGTCCTCATCTGAGAAAATTTCCACATTCATCGCCAAAGCCGCTGACTTTTGATCGCAAACCCGCGTATCAAGTTCCGCCATGTAGGATTTGTAACGCACGATGGCTGATTTTGATAAACAGCTAAGCCGTTGAATATGCTTTTTAAGGAGCAGGTCGCTGTTATCGCAATAATCGTCAACCAATCCCCAGGCGTGGGCCTGTTCCGCCGACACTGGCTTGGTCATTAGCGTCATATAATGCGCTTTTTGTTTGCCTATCTTGTGTATCAGGAAGGGGAGTACACAGGCCGGCAACAAGCCGAATAACATTTCAGACAGGCTGAACAGAGCCCGATTGTCGGCAATGACGATATCGCTGGCGGCAACGAAACCTAATCCTCCCGCGTTGGCCTTGCCCTTGACATGTGCAATGCTGATGTAAGGCCCACTCATCATATCTTGCCAGACAGAATAAAGGATTTCCGGATCCTGAGGCCGGCCACCGCTGTCGTTTCCGGCTATATTTCCTTGTTCGATGGCCTGTAAATCTGCGCCGAAGCAAAAGAACTCAGGCAGGCCCTCAACAACCAATATGTTGATTTTATCGCGAAACTCGTGGATGACAGACCGACACTCGAAGGCAAATGCTTCATTGATCGTATTGTTGGCTTCAGGCCGGTATATTTGCAGATATAAGACCGAGCCTTCCTGCCGCAGTCGTAGCGTTTGATATGATGACATGGTCAAACCCATTCATATTCACGATGAAACTGGTTGATGCGTCTCAAAACCAGGCGGTGAGGTGCGTGGGATCCTGTATGAATTTGCGGGAATAGGTTCAGATCCAGCTCGACGGTTTTGGTGCCGAAACTGACACGCTGGTTGCTGTAAAGCAAAGCGTCATATTCATCCATGGTCAGTTCCCGGCGGTTGTCCAGGTGAGCGCCGATGCCCATTTGCCTGACGCGTCGGGCGCTTTCAGGTGTGACTACGCCGCTGAAAAACTCGGAACAACAGCCAGACCCGTACGAAAAACAGCCGATACGCTGTGCTGATTGAATATCGGCATTCGCCAACGTGCTGAGCAGTGAAAGCGCTAACGTCGCTCCCATAATATTGCCGACGCGCTGGCAATAATTTAACCCGGGAATGACCCGACGGACGAAGTCGGCTTCAATATCCTGCGGGGCGGCGTGAACCAGCTTACGCATCATGTTGCGATGAGCGCCTTTGACCATTCCGCCGAACGGCGTATGGAAGGCCAAATAGCCAAAGGTGTTCACATAATCAATGTCGGCGGTACGTTTCTCGTATTCCCGATACGCTTTTTCGCAACATTCTAGGTAGGCCAATAATGACAGATCCGAATCCCCGGTTTCCATATCGGGAATGGGTCTACAGGTATCCATCACTTCATAACCGTAATACCCATTCGCCCCAACATCGATTTGAAAAACGTGCGGGTTGTCGCTGACCAGCATGGCCACGGCGCCCGAACCACCGCTCGGTTCGGCAAAAGACCAATCCTGGCTGGTAGCTGCGGCGTTTTCCTCATCCAGGATGAAACGCGTCATATCGGTGGCGATAACGAGCGCCTTGCTGCCTGGTGATGTCTGAGAAAGGATCGTATTCACCGCCATTTGCAATCCGGCGACGCCGGAGTAGCAGGCCGTTTTCAGTTCAAACAAGCGACAATTTCGCTTTATTCCCAAGTAGTGGTGCACATAGGTGCTGAGGGATTTGCCGAAGTCGATGCCTGACTCCGTACAGGTAATCAACAACTCAATGCTATTTTTTTCTGCATCACTCAGAGCATCCAGAATGGGTTTGGCGGCATTGACGGCAAAGCTGACGGGATCTTCACAGGGTAAACTGACTGTTTTTTGCTTCATCAGCAGATTGTCGAAGCGTGATATATCCAGCTGACGATGTTGCGCCAGATCTCTGACATTGATATAGCTTGAGCCGCAAAAGGCGTTTATCGCTTCAATTCCAACGGAAATCATAATGCCTCTTTTCGCGAGGTTACATGGGAGGTTTACGCCGTTATTGGCTGACATGTTCCAACACAACGCAGGTATTAATGCCACCGAAACCGAAAGCATTATTCAATGCGATGGCGATCGGCTGGCTTTGAGCCTGTTGCCCGACAAAACGGCAGTCATTGTCGATGGGGTTTTCCAGATTCAAATTCGGATGCAGGAAGTGTTCTTTCATCTGTATCAACGTGGCGGCCGCTTCCACGGCGGCGGCGGCGTACAGGCAATGCCCCGTGAGGCTTTTGGTGGAGTTTAGCCAAATTTGCCGATGATAGGGGCCAAAGGCGTGCTTGATGGCGGCAATTTCAGTTTCATCTCCCTGCAATGAACTGGTGCCGTGAGTATTGATGTAATTGACCGAGTCATAAGGGCGATTCGCCGCCAGAAGCGCCTGGCGCATCGCGCGCGACTCACCTTCACTGCTTGGATTGCTACCGCGATTGGCATCCAGGCAGAGGCTGCCGCCAAGCACGCGCCCCCAAATCGGCGCATTGCGTTCATTGGCGCTTTGCTCATTTTCGAGCAACAGGCAGGCGCAGCCTTGGCCATAGACAAAACCTTGCCGATTAAGGTCAAAAGGGCGGCAAAGCCGCGCGGCATCGAATGCGTCGCCTTCAGTCAGCAAGGCACCGCTGTTTTTGAAAGCCTGTATTTCCGGCGGTGACAAATCCGCCATCGCGCCGACGACCAGACAAGCCTGCGTAACCCCTGAAGCGATTTGCCGGTAGGCGTGGAGAAGACCGGTGTTGCCGCTGGCAGACGCTCCACCCACGGTATAGCCTTCTCCGCGGAGGGTTAAAAGTTCGCTGAGCAGCGCCAGTTGGTTAGTATCCATAAAGCACAGCGCATGGCTGGCGGGAACAAACTCGGGGCGTTCAACATAAGACTGACGGATTTGATATTGATACTTTTGTTCGATGTTATGCCCGGCAATGATGACCCCTCGTTGGTCGGGAGGATAGGGACACCCGTCGGCGAAGGCGTCATGCCAGGCTTCAAGCGCGGTTGCGAGCGATAAATGGGCGCTTAGCGGCGCTTTGGCGCCCAGGCGCAGCGCATGATTCAGTGTGTCCTGTGAGAGGGGTAAAGATGCCAGTGCGGTTTTGTAACTGTAGTCCGCCAGGCTGGCCTTGATTGCAGGAAATTCATTGATATGACACTTAACGCCGCTGATGCCTGATTTCAGAGATTGGGTAAAGGCGGGTATTCCAATTCCATTGGCAGCAGAAACGCCTAAGCCGGTCACAACGACATGGTTCATCATACGCCCCCGGTCTTACTTTACTGAATGTGCATTTATGCAACAGAACAGCATATGCAAATGAAATGGTTACTGCGCTTTGGCGTGCAGGAAACTGGCTAACTCACCGATGTTTTTTAGAGAGGCGGCTTCGTGGAGCGGGAATATGACATCAATAGCTTCCATGCTGGAAAGGAGAATATCCGCACGGTCAATTGAGTTGGCGCCTAAATCTCGCATGCTGTGTTCTTGTTTAATATCACCGGCGTCAAGGTGCGGCAAGGTTTCCAATAGGTTTTTTACGATGATGTTGAATATGTCTTCTTTACTCTTTGGGCTCATACGCTACTCCTTACTTGTATGGGTGAGTATGAATTAACATGAATGAGAATGGATTTTCTTAATTTTAATGCCAAAGAACAACATCAGAGTTAATCATTCTCTGATAATGAATCTCGATCTAAAAACCGCTTTCCCTTTATTAACCCTGAGGGATTAATAAAGATCAACCATGAAGGACACTTAACTTTTCGCTTTGTGTGCAACCTTATATCAGGGAGGGTAAAGGAGTGTCAATTAGTATTTATCAATTTTTTTACAGTATCGTAACCTGCCGAGATCGCCTGTTTTTTGCGCATTTTTGTATCTAATACAGATGTTTTCACGGCACGGCCTGCCTGACGGATAGTTGCCCACAGGAGGAAACAGGCTCATCGCAACGCCAACTGTCAGAACCATGCTGCGGGCGCCCGTTATCGTGTTTCTCGCCGCGTACGCTCTTTGGCATTCGATACCCGTCAGGGTGATCGGGCAACGAAAGGTGCAATGTTGGTGTTATTTTTTTATTTTAAATCAATTTATTGTGGTTTTTATTCTGATATTTTTTATGCGGCACGCGTTACTCAGCCGTTCCGTAGGTATCTTTCTTGACCATGCGGAAATGCATTCTCGGCAAGCGTCTTTACGCTGTCCGCATCGCACCCCGCGGCGTAAGAACAAGACGGTTATTATCCCTGCCGACTCAATTGCGCTGTTCGTTTCATCAACACCCCTCGATACTGGTGGGAGCTTGTCAGTCGGGGTTGTATGTTAAAAATATTTAGATTGGCTTAATATTTACACTCCTGTTTTTATTAAGAAAAACTAATTAAATGTTAATAATGAAACTAACTGAAATAATTTTTACGCAGCAGCTCGCTGTTTCATTTTAAGTTTTGGTTATAGTTATTCGGTTCTGAATATATTGAAATTGAACTTTAAGTGAAAAATCCTTCCAAAGTTAACCCAAATATTAATGCATATTGGTGAAGGGGTCGTGATGTCGGCGTACAGGTTAAGTGACAGCAGTCTTATTGTTTCTGGGCATGTGGTATTAAATGAACCTATTCTGCCGGCGATGGGATATGTTCATTTTGTTGCGTCATCATTATTGAATAATAACGACGCTAATAATGCCACCGGCATTTACCCTATGCAGATAAAAAATGCAGTCTGGTTCTCGCCGATGCCCCTGGATATGGGGGCCTGCGAGGTGAATATTGTTTTTGGCGAAGAAGACGGTGATAAAACTTACTGGGTTACGTCAAAGGTGCCGGGCAAGGCGACAAAGCGCCATGCGACGGGCGTAGTGTCATTCGATCTTAACGCTGTCGAAGCAAACGAAAGGCCCGCACGCTCCGTATTTCCACTGCCCGATATCACAGCGCAAACCTTCACCCATAGGCTGACCCGTGATGACATTTACCGCCAGTTTCTGTCTGCCGGCCTCGATTACCGGGGCAATTTTCAGTGTTTGCATGCGCTGCACTGCAACCGAACGCTTTTTTGGGGCCAGATCTGTGCAGATGCGGATGAAGAAAGCCTGACGGGCCTTCCTTCCCCCTACATTCTCGACGCCGCAATACAAACGGTTTTGCTTGGCGCCGGAAAAACCCTGTGGGGTGACTTCCCTGGGCAAGTTTATGTCCCTTTCTCGTTAGACAATATATTGATTTACAAGCCATTAACGGAAAAGTGCGATGTTTTTTCCATCCCAAGGCTGGCGTCTTCACACTCGCCTGACAAGGGGATTTTCGACGTGCTGATAGTCAGTGAATCTGGGGACATACTGGTGGAAATGAAAGGCTTGCATATACGGACATACCATAAAGGCGGGCAGGGTGAACAGGGAGTGCTTGCCGCCACGCCAATGGATGCGGGGCAAACATGGGCGATCGCCGCCACCTTTACGGCAGAACCGATCGTTGAGCCTCTGCAAACGTGGTTCTCCCAACTGAACTGGCATGATCGCATCAAGTTTGCGCCGTACAATCAGGTTTATCAGGAGCTGCTCAGTCCGCAGAGTTTGCTGGCGACAAACGCCACAGGTGTAAATGCGATTCTGTGTCGATTAGAAGATCTGATCGCCAATGATGCGGCGCAAGCGCCCACTACAGGGAAAAATGGCGTCCCTCAGGTTTCACCGGAACAAATCAATCATCATTTAACGGATTGCGAGCGTTTCGTCCTGCCTAACGGTATGGAGATCGCGCATCTGAAGCCCTATGAAACTCGCTATCTGTACGAAGAAATTTTCGTAGAGAAAACATACGTGAAACACGGTATTTCCTTTGCGCCAGGGGATGTGGTCGTTGATATTGGCGGCAACATCGGCATGTTTTCCCTGTTTGCTACAACTCAATGTCCTGATTTACGTATTTTTTCTTGCGAACCGTCACCGATCTCCCACGCCATTCTTCGCAAGAATCTTGCACTCTATGCGCCTGAAGCGAAAGCGTTGCAAGTGGGCATTGCCGACAAAGATGGTGAAGCCGAATTTGTTTTTTACCCCAACTCTTCAGTGTGGTCCGGGTTCCATACCGATGACGCGGAAGATGGCGAAGCGTTGAAAAAATCCATGGAAAATGAGGTGGCCAAGCACCTTGGCGCCATGGACGGTGAAGTTATTCGCGAACATTTGGATGCGATGATCGGCGAACGTCTGCAAAAACAAACTTATCAAGTACCGATGCGTTCATTGGCCAGCATCATGCAAGAGCATCATATAAAGACTATCGATCTGTTGAAGGTCGACGCGGAAAAATGTGAATGGGACATTTTAAGCAGCATTGCTGATGATGTCTGGCCGAATATTCGCCAGATCGTAGTCGAAGTTCATGATAAAGAAGGGACTACGGCAGACAACATCGCCCGGCTGCTGCGTGATAAAGGCTATGAGCTGGCGGTAGTGGAAGAAGATATGCTTAAGTCTTCCGGGCTTGCTAACTTTTATGCCAGACGTCCGGCAGTTCAGGCTGACAATGTGCCGCGTTTGTCCCCCTTCGAACAAGGCGTCTACGATAACTTTAACGATCTGATGACCCTGGTCGGAGAGCAACCTCACCGTCGTAAAGGCCCGACGCTCTTCGTGCTTTGCCCGCCTTCCCCCGCAATGCGTGAGCGGTTTTCCACCGCCTTGTTAACGCAAGTCGCTCAGATGATGCATCGCATACAGGGCGATAAGGCGAAGATACGCTGTATTGACCTGAATCATCAGCTGCAGGCTTATGGTGTCACCGACTATCACGATGATGTGCGTGATGAAATGGGGCATATTCCCTATGCGCCCGCGTTTTTCGAGGTAATAGCTTCCGTTCTCGTACGCCATACCCATGCCAATCGGCGCCCGCCTTATAAAGTGATCGCCCTGGATTGCGATAACACGCTGTGGTCTGGCGTAGTCGGCGAACAGGGCGCCGCGGGCGTCACTATCGATGCGAATTTCCGCGCATTACAGCAGTTTATGTTGCGCCAAAAAGAGCGGGGAATGCTGCTATGCCTGGTGAGCAAGAATGACAAGGAAGATGTCAAGCAGGTCTTCGACAGCCGTGACGACATGGTTTTGCAATGGGATGACTTTGTTGATGTGCAAATCAACTGGAACGCCAAATCTGACAATTTGCAACGTCTGGCAAAAATGCTGAATCTGAGTTTGGATAGCTTTGTTTTTCTTGATGACAGTCCGATTGAATGCGCCGAGGTCTCTGCGCATTGCCCGCAGGTGCTCAGTTTGCGATTGCCGGAGAATAGCGACGCTATTCCCGGATTCCTGGCGCATGTATGGGCCTTTGATCACCTGAGCCGCACGACAGATGAGGATGCAAAACGCACCCATCTTTATCAGGTGCAAGTCCAGCGTGAAGCATTCCGCCAAAGTGCATTCAGCATGGAGACGTTCATTCACGGGCTTGGCCTTGATGTCGCCCTCCAGCCGGCAACGCCGGATCAGGCGGAAAGGCTGTCTCAGCTGACACTCCGCACCAACCAGTTCAACCTTGTTAAAACGCCTTACTCCGCCGACGATATCCTTTCCCGCATTCAGCATCCTGAGCAGGGGTGTTGGAGCATCCGCGTTTCCGATCGCTTTGGCGATTACGGTATCTGCGGCCTGTGCCTGTTTTCCGAACACGAACACGCGTTGTCCGTGGATGGTCTGTTGCTCAGTTGCCGCGTGCTGGGACGCGGTGTTGAATATCAGGTGTTGAATGCGCTGGGGCGTACCGCTCTGGAACGGAAGAAGCACACCGTGGCGATCCACTTTGCAGCCAATGATAAAAACCAGCCGGCGGAAAAATTCCTGCGCGGCATTCCAGTAATGGTGCAGGAGTCGTCCGGTAGTTGGGCGTATTCCGCACCGGCCGCCGCCTTGGCCGAACTGGCATTTACTCCTTCGCCTCAGGCTATTGATTCAGCGAGTGACAATGCGCCTTCTGCGCAGGAGACAGCCTCTCTTCCGTACGGGCAATCACATGATACGCGGCAAATGCAGCAGATTGCCGAACAGCACGGCCGGCTCTCGCTGTCTCAAACCGAACGGGCATGCCCACCGATTACAGTGCACCAGCCAGACAACATCGACAACGATGCCGTTTTGCATTTCATCGATACTGCAATTGAGCAGAGCCTGCATGAATGCCTGAAGGCAAAGGTTGATATCGACGAGACCAAAGCTTTTTCCGAGTATGGCGTCGACTCCTTCGCCGCCATTAACCTAGCGGTCAAATTGAACGCCACTTTCTTGATCAAGCTACCCAGCACCGTGATCTTCGATTACGGCTGTGTCAGTGATTTGCGCCGTTATCTGCTGGCAAATTATCGCTCTGCCATTGTGGCACGTATGCAACCAAACGTTGTGCCTGCAGATGATGCGGGCCGTCGCGCCAGGGCGCCGGTGAATCAAAACCGAAAAAACGCAAATGATGCCGGCGAAAAGGCCCAATACGGCGGGGATATCGCCGTCATTGGCATGTCTGCGCGCTTCCCCGGCATTGCGAACGTTGACGAGTTCTGGTCGATGTTGCTGGCTAGCGGTAACTGCATTTCTGACGTGCCGGTAGAACGCTGGGATATTGCGGCCTATTACGATGAAGATCGTTCCAAACCGAATAAAACTTACGGTCGCTGGGGCGGTTTTATCGAGGACATTGATAAGTTTGACGCGTCTTTCTTTGGTATTTCCGGTAAAGAAGCCAAACAGATGGATCCTCAGCAACGCCTGTTCCTGCAGGAAAGCTGGCACGCGCTGGAAGATGCGGGATATGCCAACCGAGACATCAAAAACAAGAAGTGGGGCGTTTATGCCGGCGCGGATGCCGGCGATTACCAAGCTAATCTGCGGCGCTATGGTGTTCCGTTAGACGCTTCTTCATTCATGGGGAACGATTCGTCGATTCTGGCGGCGCGTATCGCTTACTTTATGGATATGAAAGGCCCGGCGATGGCGATCGATACCGCGTCTTCGTCGTCTTTGGCCGCAGTGCATTTGGCCTGTGAAAGCTTGAGAAGCGGCGCGGTCGAAATGGCGATCGCCGGCGGCGTGTCAATTCATACTACCGTCAACTTTCATATTTTATGCGCGAAGGCCGGTATGTTGTCGGCCGATGGGCGCTGTAAACCTTTCGATCATCGGGCCGACGGTTTTGTTCCGGGAGAAGCGGTCGGCGTTGTTGTCCTGAAGCGTCTTCAGGATGCCATTACCGATAAAGATCCAATTTATAGCGTGATCAAAGGATCCGCCATGAACCAGGATGGCAAAACCAACGGGATCACTGCGCCGAGCAGCCGTTCGCAGACCGAATTGATTTGTCAGGTTTACGATGAGCTGAATCTCAGCGCCGATGAACTGACCTATATCGAGGCCCACGGCACCGGAACCAAACTGGGTGATCCGATAGAGATAACCGCCCTGACGGATGCCTTCCGCAAGCAAACTCAACGCGCCGGCTTTTGCGCCATTGGTTCGGTCAAAAGCAACATCGGACATTGTGTTCATGCGTCTGGGGTCAGCGCGTTGATCAAGCTATTGCTGTCTTTCAAACATCGCAAGTTGCCTCCCAGCGCCAACTATGACAAACCGAACCCGCTGATCCCCTTTGAAGAAACGCCTTTTGTCGTCAATACCCAGGTTCAGGATTGGCAGCCGAACGCTCAGGGCAAACGGATAGCCGCAGTGAGCTCTTTCGGTTTTAGCGGGACCAATGTGCATATGGTGCTTGAAGAGTTTAGTCCTGCGAGTGACGAAGGGGCACCAACAAAACAGCTTAATGCGCTGGATCCCGAACCCGCCTTGTTGTTGCTTTCCGCCAGAAGTGAAGCACAATTGCACCTGCTGGCTCAACAACTGAAAACGTATGTTCAGCAACACTCGCCGCTGACTCTCGGCGAATTAAAGGATATCGCTTATACGTTGCAACTTGGCCGAGAATCCTTGGGCCATCGTCTGGCGGTTGCCGGAAAAAGTGAGGCGGAGATGCTCTCGGGGCTGGAGGACTACCTCAACCGGCATGCGTTTGAGCAAACTTATCTCACCGCCGCCGTGGCGCAAGGCGAGCGGAATAGAGGCAACAGCGCGGAGCAGCAGGCGGAAATCGACCGCGCCATGCAGCAACGCGACCTGAGAGGGCTGGCCGGGCAGTGGCTGGAAGGGCGGCAAATTGACTGGTCTGCTTGGTATCCGGCGGTACGCCAACGCGTGGCCAACCTGCCGCGTTATCCTTTTGAACAAGAACGGTACTGGCTGCCCGAAAACCAAACCCGCGCCATGCCATATGCCCTGAGCGATGCCGGAACGATATCTGCGGCCGATGTCTCATCGGCAGTCACGGCCGCTCCCTTGACTGAAAACACGCCGGGCAAGCGGGTGTTGGCCGCCTTGCAAACCTTCCAGTCGGCGGATTCGCAGGCTGAGATAGCCTCCATCCCGCTAACGGATGAAGGCCAGGGCATATTCTCGCTGCGCCTCCAGGGTGCCGACGGGGTTTCGGCCAATCATCTTTCCCACATATTGACGGCGTTAAAACGCCGCACGGACATCAGCGTTCTGTTGCTCTGCGGGGATGAGCATGGCTTCCTTACCGATCTTGAGCATGACCATGAGCTGTTTTTACAGCAAGCGCTCTACCGTACCGTGCTGATGATGCCGTTTCCTGTGATCGCTGTCGTGCCTGGTGATTGCAAAGGGTATGCCTGGTTGCTCGCCTGCCTGTGCGATTTTGCCGTGTTGAGCGCAACGGCCCGCTATCACTACGCCAGCCGCGATCAACGGGTATCGCAGCCGTTGTATCACCTGCTGAGCGAGCGTTTTGCGCCAGCTGCGGCTCAGGCTTTGCTGACCGACACGCGGCAGAGGGAGGGTCGACAGTTGAAAACCTTGGGGATGCTGATGCCGGTTTTCCCGTCGGCAGAGGTTGCCGCGGAAGGACTGAAACTGGCGCGGGAGCTGGCGAAAGCGCCCAGAGAAGCGCTGGTTCAATTGAAGCAGCATTTGGCGGCTACGCTGGTTGAACTGTCTGCCGCATCGGCAGATAACCCGATCGCGTTTACGCCAGACGCCGCGGTTTCTGCTCCGTTACTGCCGGAAAATGGGGTGCAGGCGTTCGAAAACGGTCAATTGCCAGCGCCGTCTGGCCAGCCGCACAAAGTGGCGCTCAGTTCCACGGTTATCGAGGCGGAAGCTTATGACAATGGCGTGCTGTTGGTTCGGTTATGTGAGCGTGAAAGCCGTAATAAGTTCTCGAAAGCCTTCGTGGCCGGTTTTGAAGAGATCTTTACTCATATCCGTCAACATCACGTTTATAAAGTGGTGGTGCTAACCGGATATGATCACTATTTTGCCAGCGGCGGCACGCTGGAAACGCTGCAGGCGATCCAGAAAGGCGAAGCGAAGTTCACCGACGAAAAAATCTTCGCCTTGCCGTTAGAATGTGAAATTCCGGTCATCGCCGCGATGCAAGGGCATGGCATTGGTCCGGGATGGGCCGTCGGCATGTTTTGCGATGAGGCGATCTTCAGTCTGGAAAGCGTCTATTACAGCCCGTATATGCGTTACGGGTTTACCCCGGGAGCAGGGGCGACGCTGATCCTTCCCAGCAGGCTGGGCCTGGATCTCGCTAGGGAAGTGCTGTTTACCGCCGGTGAGTATAAAGGGGATGAGTTCCTGCAACGCGGGCTCAAAAATCCGGTGCTTGAACGCGCCCGGGTGTTGCCCTTTGCGCTGGCTGCCGCCAGTGCGGTCGCCCAGAAATCGCGAGCTGAGCTGGTTGCCTGGAAAACGCAACGCTCGCAGCCTTTGCGAGATCGCGTCGAAGCGAACTACGCGCAGGAGCTTCGGATGCATGAACGGACTTTTGTCGGCAATCCAGAGGTGTTATCGCGTATCCAACAGCATTTTAACCTGGGCGCCAAGCAGCCGGAATCGATCGCTCCACAGCAAGGCGCGAATGCGTTGATGGTGAATGCAGCGCATTCCGTCGGTGCCGGGCAGCCCTCGCAAGACGCACCTCAGGCGTTGTTTGATAAAGTTTATGTTCTCCTGCGGCGGATGCTGACCGAAGAATTGCAAATCAAAGCCGAGCACGTTGAAAGCGAGCAGTCTTTTGTCGACCTTGGGCTGGATTCGATTACCGGCGTCACCTGGGTTAGAAAAGTCAATGCGGAATACGGGCTGACGCTCAACGCCGCCGACATTTACAGTTACCCCAATCTGAAACTCTTCACCGCGCTGGTGATCGATAAAGCGGACCTCAGTGCTGTCGTGGCTGACCATCATGCTGTTAAATCGAATAAGGCCGCGGACGTCTTGCCGGCGCTGTCCGCCGACAGCCTAGCAGCAGACCGTGCCGGCCATGTGGAAACCCGGTCAGCCAACGTGCTGGCGTTTTTAAGCCAAACGCTGTCTCAAGAACTGCAAATTAAAGCGCAGGCGATTGATCCTGACATCGCTTTTGTTGATTTGGGTCTGGATTCGATAACCGGCGTCACCTGGATCCGAAAAATCAACCAGCACTTCGGCCTGGCACTGAATGCAGCGGAAATATACAGCTATCCTACGCTGCAAGAGTTCGCCGCGCTGGTGCAGCGCTATGCCGTGGCGACGGTGCCGCTAAGCCAGACGTCGACAGAACCGACGGCGCAATGGCATGAGGCGCCGCTGCCGGCTGCGAGGCCGGAAGAGCACCGCACCCCGCATGCAGATTCGCCGGCGGCGCCAGAACCGGCGTCTGCCGCAGGTCAGGCGATTGCTATCGTCGGTATGTCCGGCCAGTTCCCGAAAGCGAAGAATTTGCAGCAGTTCTGGGAGAATTTGCGCGCCGGCGTCGACTGTATTTCAGAAGTGCCTGCCGAACGCTGGCCGGTAACGGCGTTCTTTGACGCTAACCCTCAAGCACCCGGAAAAACCTACTCCAAATGGATGGGGGTACTGGACGATGCCGACAAGTTTGATCCGCTGTTCTTCAATATTTCTCCTCGCGAAGCCGAACTGATGGATCCGCAGCAGCGGGTATTTCTTGAAGCCTGTTGGGGCTGCATAGAAGACTCGGGGTACAACCCTGCCGATTTGTCCGGCAGCCGATGCGGCGTTTTCGTCGGATGCGGCGAGGGTGACTATGAAGCGCGCTTTGGCATGGAACTCAATGCGCAAACCTTTATGGGAAATGCCGCGTCGATTCTCGCCGCGAGAATCGCCTACCACCTGAATTTGCAAGGGCCAAGTCTGGCTATCGATACCGCCTGCTCATCCTCTTTGGTGGCGATGGCCTCGGCCTGTGACAGTTTAGTGCTGGGCAATTGCGATCTGGCGTTGGCCGGTGGGGTTTGCGTATTGGCCGGCCCAAGCATGCACATCATGACCAGCAAAGCCGGAATGCTGTCGGAAGATGGGCGCTGCTTTACCTTTGATCAGCGTGCCAATGGCTTTGTTCCTGGAGAAGGCGTGGGCGTGGTGCTGCTAAAACGCCTTGAAGAGGCGATTGAAGCTCGGGACGTCATTCATGGCGTGATCAGAGGATGGGGTGTCAATCAGGATGGCAAAAGCAACGGTATCACGGCTCCGAACGGCAACGCGCAGTCGCGCTTGGAGCAGAAGGTATACACCCGCTTTGGGATCGATCCTGAGCGCATTCAATACGTAGAAGCTCACGGGACGGGCACCAAGTTGGGCGATCCCGTTGAAGTTGCAGGTTTAAAGCAGAGCTTCGCGCAATTTACCCGCCAAGCGAATTACTGCGCATTGGGCTCGGTGAAAAGCAATATCGGTCATACCCTGAGAGCCGCCGGGGTCGCCTCGGTGCTTAAGGTGTTGCTGGCGATGAAGAATCGCCAGATACCGCCCATGTTGCAGCATCAGGCGCTTAATGAACACATTGCGCTGGACGGCTCACCCTTTTACGTCAACCGGGAGCTTCGGGATTGGAGCGTGGCAGCGGGGCACCGCCGTCAGGCGGCCGTAAGTTCGTTCGGCTTTAGCGGCACCAATGCCCACCTGGTGATTGAACAGTTCTCAAGCGAGGATGCGCCCTCCATCGTTACCGGACAACCCGCCACGCGCGAACCGGCGCTGATCGTCTTGTCGGCGAAAAACGACGCGCAGCTCAGGCAAAGCGCCGTCAATTTGTTGGCTCATGTACGTGAACAGGCTGACCGGATGCGAACGCAAGAAGGCCAGGCCGGAGGAGCGGATGCCTACCTGCACTCACTGGCTTATACCCTGCAAACCGGGCGTGAAGCGATGAGTGAGCGGTTAGGATTTGTCGCGCACACGCTTGATGAGTTGCAAAGCCAGCTTGCAGCCGCGCTCGACGGCGAGCAGCAAACCCACGATCCGATCTTCCGAGGCAAGAGCAAATCACAGAGCGATGTGTTGTCGCTCTTTAACGTCGATGACGATATGCATGGCCTGGTGCAAGCCTGGGCCGCCAAGGGCAAGTTTGCCAAACTCCTCGAGATATGGGTCAAAGGCGTCAATATCGATTGGGATATTCTCTATCTAAAGGGGACGTCGGCACTCAGCCCTCGAAAAGTGTCTCTGCCGACGTATCCGTTTGCCCGTGAACGCTACTGGGTCGATCTGCTCACCGTGCCTGCCGAGGGTACTCTGGGCGCGCCGGCAGACGCGGCGCCCGTTTCCGGTACGCTTGCGCAAATGCATGACGCACCGATGGATTTCACCGCTTATGAGAACCTGCTGGCGGCAGGCGCAATGTCTCCGCAAGGCCGCCTCCCCGGATTATGGTTGCTGGAACAGGTGCTGAGCGCCTGCGAGTCATCCGCCCGCGGGCATACGGCCGAACTGAATTATCTGCTGTGGGGACAACCGGCCAGCGTACAGGACGCTGTAGATGGCAATATTCAAACCTATTTCGCCCGCGAGGATGACGGTCTCTATTTCCAGTGCGTGACCGAGAAAACGCATCAATCCGTGACTCATCATTTTGGCCAGGTCGCCCTGAACGCATCCGCCGGCGTAGGCAGCCATGTGCAGGATCTGCAGGCGCTAGAAGCCCGGCTGGAAGCGCCTCATCACCAGCCGGCGGCGCAGCAAATCAAACGGACAATCGATGAAAGCGGGTTACACAAGCACGCGGTGGCCGAAAAAATGTGTTTTGACGGCACACAGTTACTGGCGCGACTCAGCGCCTTTGCGCAACGGCCGGCGCTGCTGACCGCCTGCTGGCAGCTGCTCTCAGCGTTAAACCATTATTGTCATCCTCAAACCCCGGCGCATGGACAGTGGTACCCGTTCTCGCTGGATTCGATCATGACTTATAAGCCGGTTCCAGAGCGCGCGACGGTCTGCATTTCACCCGCGCCTGCGGAACATGCGTCTTTGGTGATCACCGGCGATCTCCCCGGATATGACCTGAGCGTGTACGACGAATCGGGCGCGCTTTGCCTGCGGCTCAGCAACTTGAAAATGGTGAGGGAAGAGGCCTTGCTCACCCTTGAATCGTCCGAACCCTGATCGCGCAGAACACTGATTACTGACCGAATAACCCGTACGGTTTTGCCAGCCCGTTGAAAGAGGTGATGTCATTGATGGATGTACAAGGAAAACGAGTATGCATTATCGGTGGCGGCCCTTATGGGGTCAGCCTCGGTAAAGAGTTGAACCAGGGCGGCATTGATTATGACCTGTATGAAGCCGAATCCGACTTTGGCGGCGTATGGAATGCTGACAGCCGCTGTGGCCGCACCTATCCGTCATTGCATCTGATCTCCCCGAAGGTCAATACCCAATATCCGGATTTCCCCATGCCGGAAGATTACCCTCATTATCCCAACCATAAACTGATGCATCAATATATCTGCCATTACGCGCGCACCTTTGGGGTCTATGAGAAAGCCCATTTCAATGTCGCCGTCACCCGTATTGAACCGCAGGATAAGGGTTGGCAGGTTGAGTTATCGACGGGGGAAAGAAAGTTTTATTCTTTTGTTCTGGTCAGCAACGGCATGCAACGAGAGGCCCGCTATCCTGAATCGGCTTATCGTGGCCATTTCACCGGCGATATCATGCATTCGATCGATTACCGGACGCCGGAGCGTATCAAGGGCAAGCGGGTCTTGATCATTGGCGCCGGCAACTCCGGCTGCGACATCGCGGTCGACGCAGTTCATCATTGCCAGGCGGTCTACCATAGCACGCGGCGCGGTTACTACTATCAGCCCAAGTTTATCAACGGCATGCCAACCCCAAGATGGATGGAAGGGTTGGGGAATAAATTTAACACTCGCGAAGAAACGCTGGCTTATATACAACAGGTTTTCAAGCTCGCCAGTTACGACGGTACGGATTTCGGTTTAAAGAAGCCGGATTATCCGTTGGATGCCTCCCATCCGATCATGAACTCTCAACTGCTCTATTTTATTGGCCACGGCGATATCCAGCCCAAGGGAGACGTGAGCGAGTTTCGCGGTAATACCGTGATATTCGAAGACGGTTCGCAGGTTGAGGTCGATACCCTTATTTATGCGACAGGATATAACCGCCGCTTCCCCTTCCTGGACAACAAATATCTGGATATGAAGAACGGCATTCCAGACTGTTTCTTACACATCGTTCCCAAAAACTTTAATAACCTGCTTTTTGTCGGTTATATCAACTCCGCTACGGGCCTGGGGGTTTCCGCCCGTTCTCACGGTTTGTTCGTAGTGGATTACCTCAAGGCTTATTTCGCTCAGTCTCAAGGGCTGCACGATTTTACCCGAATGAAAAAAGAGCAAAACCCCGATCTGGGGCAGAACTATTACATCGGATCTTTCCGGCATCAGTGGGAAGTCGATCTCTGGAAGTTCCTTAAGTTACTGGCGCAGTACCGTGAAGTACTCAACAGAAGGTAGAGGCGATGACAGGCAAAGATAACAACACCCACGACTTACATGAGTCAGCCCGGAATGCGCTGGAAGCTGAGTTGATGCAATCCGTCAGGAAACCTATGCCTACCGATGCCAATTCTGCTCGTGCCGCCGTTGAATGGCCGCTTGCCGCTGCTGTCGGCGATGGCCACCGCCAGGCACTGCGGAAAGAGGTGCTGAGCATTTTTTCCATGATCCTCAAACTGCCGGCGGAAAAAATCGACAGCGAGGAAAAGATATCGACCTACGGCGTTGATTCTATTGTCATTACGGAAATCATGGGGCGTATCGCCGGTGCATTGTGCGTGTCGCTTTCCGCCGCCATTTTCTTTGAGGCCAGAAACATTGAGGAACTGACCGATATCATCATGACGCGTTTCGGCCAGAATGTCGCGGCGCGCTACGAGTGTTCACCCGTCCGCAGCGATGACAGCCGGTCAGCCGCATTGGCGGCGGGCCAACGGCGTGGGCCGGCAGCAGCGGCAGACATCGCCGCCGGTGAAAAATCAGCCCGTCACCTTCAGGCGCTGTTGGCAAAAAGTCATCAACTCAAGCGACAACGGGAACGGCGCGCTGCGCCGGGCGATGAGGCCCGGCCCATTGGCGTACCGGCAAACGGGCGTTATGAGCCGATCGCCATCATCGGCATGAGCGGAATATTTGCGCAGTCTTCCTCGGTGGAGGCGCTGCAACGCCACCTTTACCAGGGCCGGGATTGCATCAGTGAAATTCCCAAAGAACGCTGGGATTGGAAAGCCATCTACGGCAACCCGAAAGACGGTGAGTTGACCAATGTTAAATACGCCGGCTTTATTCAGGATGTGGATAAGTTCGACCCGGGTTTTTTTGGCATCTCACCGCGTGAAGCCCAGACCATGGATCCTCAGCATCGGTTGTTTATAGAATCGGCCTGGCAGCTCATCGAGTCATCCGGCTATGCCCCTTCGTCATTAGCCGGAAAAAAGGTCGGGGTATTTGCCGGCATCAATTTGCAAGACTATGCCGAAACCGTCCTGAATGCCCAATCCCGCGATATTGTCGAGCTCACGGCGATCCCCCATATGTTTTGCCCGAACCGCCTCTCTTATTTGCTGGATGTGCATGGCCCCAGCGAAATTATCGACACCGCCTGTTCAAGTTCTTTAGTGGCGATCCATCGCGCCGTGATGAGCATTCAGCACGGTGATTGTGATATGGCGATAACCGGCGGCGCCAACCTGATCCTGAGCCCGAAAATGCACATTCTGTACAGCAAGGCCGAAATGATTTGCGAGGACGGCCGCTGCAAGACGTTCTCTGATCAGGCCAACGGCTATGCCCGCGGGGAAGGGGTTGGCGTCGTCATGCTGAAAAGGCTGTCCGCCGCGCAGGCGGATAAAGATCGTATTCTCGGGGTCATTATCGGCTCGGCTGAGAACCACGGCGGCGCCGCCACCTCACTGATGGCTCCCAACCCGAATGCCCAGGCTCAGCTGATTCGCGATGCGCACAGAAAATCCGGGGTTGACCCGCGCAGTATTACTTATATCGAGTGCCATGGGACCGGTACGCCACTGGGCGATCCTATTGAGGTCAACGGCCTGAAAACGGCCTTTAAAAATCTCTATCAGGAACACGGGCTGCATTCCACAGCGGCGAAACACTGCGCATTAGGTTCGGTGAAATCCAATATCGGCCATACGGAAACCGCCGCCGGCGTTGCCGGCGTCATCAAGGTGTTGTTGGCGATGCAGGATGAATATTTGCCCAAATCGCTGCATTGCCAGAATCTGAATCCTTTGCTGGAGCTGGAAGAGAGCCCGTTCTATGTCCTTCAGGAGGGCCAAACATGGCAACGGCCGACGATCGGTGACGCGCAGCAACCATTGCGGGCCGGCGTGAGCTCCTTCGGCGCCGGCGGCGCGAACGCGCATCTGGTGATTGAGGAATACCGTCAGGAACCTGACGAGCCGTTGTCCTTGGTCCTGGAGCCGGAAATCATCGTGCTGTCAGCTAAGAACAGCGAAAGGCTGCAGGTCTATGCGCAGCATTTGACGCAGTATGTCGCTCAAAATTCGGCTTATGTCGCGACACACTTCAAGCAGTTCGCCTACACATTACAAACGGCGCGGGATGCGATGCCGGTGCGGGCCGCATTCGTGGCCGAAGATGCGGCTTCGCTTTTGCGCCAACTGACCCTTCTGGCGCAAAAAACACCGGCCGCCGCCAGTGACGAGGCCATTTTTGTCAACAACGAAGGCGCGGAACGCGCTTCCCATGCCGATGCGCAGGATATCGCGCGTTGGTGGCAGAATCGGCAGCTTAATGAAGTCGCCCGGGCCTGGGTGGCGACCGGCGCGGTTGACTGGCGGCAGCTATACGCGGGCCGGCATTATCCGCGCCTGGCGCTGCCAACCTATCCCTTCGATCGCCGCCGTTACTGGATAAAGGACACGCAGCCGCAGCCGACGGTAAATGTCGCGGCCATCCAGCCGGCAAAAGAACCGATGAAAAGGGCCAGCCATTCAGAAAAGATCCGACTGCAGCCGCTGAAATCGAAGAAGGACGCTAATCCGCCGGTTGCAGTTGGCGGCGACGCGGCTTCGGCGCAGGCGTGGCGGCGCGACGAGCGGGGTGAACTGCACCAGGACCATGAATACAACGGGGCTGCCACGGTGAACGGTAACGGCTCCCCGCGCAGCGGAGAGAGGCCGCTGGAAAGCGTCACCGAAGCATTACGAACCAGTTTGGCTCGGGCGCTCTGTTGCGCCGAGGCGGATATTCACCTGGATCGCTCCTTCGCTGAAATGGGCCTGGACTCCATTGTCGGCGCTGAATGGGTGCATGACATCAACCGACAACTTGGTAGCGCCTTATCCGCTACCCGGTTATACGATTATTCCAGCGTTCGGCAACTGGCGCAGTTTATCGCGCTCAGTGGCGTGCCGGAACCGCGTCATGCCGGGGATAAGCCTCGGCATGACGGCCGGCAGACTATCGCCCCAAGCGCAGTTGCGGCATCGGCGCGCTCCGCAGAGCGGCAACGCGAGCCGGCTGCGGCGATCGCGCCATTGCTGAAAGCCAGCCTGGCTGATGCACTTTACATTACGGTGGAAGACATTCAGAACGATCGCGCCTTCTCGGCGTTAGGTCTGGACTCGATCATCGGCGCCGAATGGATCAATGAGATAAACAAGACGCTGGGCACCGATCTTTCCGCCACGCGTTTGTACGACTACCCCAACATTCAGGCTCTGGCGGAATATATTGCGTCACAATCCGATGGAGCAACGCCGCGCCCAAAACCGAACGCGGCCGTTTCAGCGCCTGAGGACGCATGTCCCGAGGTTCTGAAACCGGCCGCTCCCGTCGCGTCCGCACGCTCGGAAGAGACCGCCATCCCGCATCGCCGGCAAGAGAAAATTGCCATCATCGGCATGGCTAGCCGCTATCCCGATGCGGACAATTTGGCGCAATACTGGGATAACCTGGCGAACGGGCGCAATGCTGTGCGTGAGGTCCCCAAAGCGCGTTGGGACGTCGATCAATACTTCGATGCCGATCGTCGCGCGGAGGGAAAGGTGTATTGCAAATGGTTAGGGGCATTAACGGATATCGACTGTTTTGACCCGCTCTTTTTCTCGATTTCTCCCGCCGAAGCGGAAGGCATGGATCCCCAGCACCGACTTTTCCTGCAGGAAGGATACAAGGCATTTGAAGATGCCGGCTATAGCCCCGAAGAATTGAGTCACCAGAACTGCGGCGTTTATATGGGGATAATGAGCTATGAATATGCTCACCTAATGCTGAACTCCCCGCGGCCGCTGTCCGGCACCGGCAACAGCTTCGCCATCGGCGCGGCGCGAATTCCGTATTTCCTTAACCTGAAAGGGCCGGCCATCCCTGTCGATACCGCGTGTTCGTCTTCGCTGGTCGCGACCCATTTGGCCGTCACGGCATTACAAAACGAGGAAATAGACCTGGCGCTGGTCGGCGGCGTCAGCCTCTATCTGATGCCGGAAACTTACATGGGCATGTGTTCTGCGGGCATGTTGTCCCCTGAGGGCCAGTGCAAAGCGTTCGATGATGCGGCTGATGGATTTGTGCCCGGCGAAGGCGCCGGATGCCTGGTGTTGAAACGACTGTCCCAGGCTGAGGCGGACGGCGACCATATTTATGGCGTCATCATTGGCTCGGGCATCAACCAAGACGGCAAAACCAACGGCATTACGGCGCCCAGCGTCAACAGCCAGATCGAGCTGGAGAGGGAAGTCTACCGCAAGTCTCAAATTAACCCGGATTCGATCAGCTATGTGGAGACGCACGGTACAGGGACGAAACTCGGCGATCCTATTGAGCTTGAAGCGCTGACCTCCGTCTTCAGAGAGCATACATCGCGCAAGCGTTTCTGTGGCCTTGGTTCTGTGAAAAGCAATATCGGCCACGCCTCAGCGGCATCCGGCATGGCAAGCGTGCACAAAACGCTGCTGTCAATGAAACACCGGCAACTCGCGCCATCGCTGCATTTTATCAAACCGAACCAACACGTTAACTTCGAAGATTCGCCTTTCTACGTCAATACTCAATTCCAGCCCTGGAGACATGATGAAAACCAGCCGCGAAGAGCGGCGGTGAGTGCTTTCGGCTACAGCGGCACTAATGCGCATATGGTGATTGAAGAGTATCTGTCGCCGTCGGTGGCTGAGGCGGCGGAGGAAAAACCAAACGTGATCGCGTTATCGGCGATGCGGGCCGACCGTTTGCCGCTGATGGCGAAAAATCTGCTGGCCTGGATCCAAGGTGAGCAAACGGCTGGCCATTCCGTTGATTTAAACCGGCTGGCTTATACCTTGCTGAGAGGACGCCAGGCCATGACGGAACGGCTTGCGTTTGTCGCCACCTCGGTCGGCGATCTGCAAGAGAAACTGGGCCGGTTTATCGCCGGGGATATCGCGGCACCCCCGTTCTTCAGAGAAACGGTGAACGGCAACCCACCGGTACTTGAGCGCCATCAATGCGTCAACCCGGCGGATCTGCACGTGCTGGCGGCGGCCTGGGCCGCAGGGGCGCCGCTGCCCTGGGATTTACTCTATCCGCACCCTGCTGAAGGCGCTGAGCGCCGTTTCCCCCAAAGAATCAGCTTGCCGACGTATCCGTTTTACCGGCAGCCGTGCTGGTTCGAAGAGGTAGATACCGGGGTCTCGCCGGTACTTTCGTCAGACGCCACCGGGACAGGGCTGGCTGAAGAAGAAACGCCATGGCTACGGGCGACAGAGGCTTGGGTTGACCTGAATGCCCATGAAGACACGCCATGGGTTGACTGCATCGAGGCGAACCGCGACAGGCAAATTCTGGTGCTTGATCAGACTGCGGCAGACTATCGGAGCGTTGAGCAGGTTTGTCAGCATATTCAGCAGATCACCGATAACACTCAGCCACTCTGGGATGTACGACATATCGCCTTGCCGAAGGAAGCCTTAACGGCGGAGGCCGAGAGAGCCACGCTGCAAGAGGCGTTCTCGGCAGCGATCCCCCATCCCGATAAACCGTTGGCTATTTTTTTGTTCCTGCCCGATAGCCCGGACGCCGAAGCAGAGTATGGGCTGCGGCTTGCCTATCTTTGCGTGCAGGCCGTCCAGGCGGTTGCTCGGCTCAACCCGGTGCAATTCTATTGCTGTCACCGGGCGGACTATGATCGCGGCCTGACAACTGCGGCCGTGCAATATGAAGCGCTCTGCGGATTGCTGCGATCTGCGATCCTGGAAACTGTGGGGCATAGCTACCGGAACGTTATCTTTTCTCCGCAGACAGCCCACCGGGAGACGGCGCTTCAGTTGATGCAAACTTGGCTGTGCGATGGCATGACGGCGCCTGAAGCGGGCAGACAGACGCAGGCGATCAGCGCATCGACAGTGCGTTTCTCTGGCGGCCGGCAGTACGCGTTGCGTGTCAGTGAATCCGAGCGGCCTGAAACGGCGGAAGCGCGTTTTCGCACGGGCGCGACCTATTTAATGGTCGGTGCTCTGGGCGAAACGGGGGAGCAGCTTTGCCGGGTTTTAGGGCAGAACTATCAGGCAGAGTTGGTGATTTTCTCTCGCCGCCCAGAAAGCCAGGTAGCGCCGGTTCTGATGCGCATCCGAGCCTCTGGCGCCCGGGTTATTTATCATGCTGTCGATATTCTGGACATGGGCCAGATTAGCCAGGCGATGCAGCAGCTGAAATCTGAAGGCATCACCCTCCACGGGGTTGTGCAGTTGGCCCGACAGGTGAGCGACGGTTCTATTGTGAATAAGCCTTGGGATGCGTTTCGACAAACGCTGGCGGCGAAGGTCTCAGGTACCCTGAACATCGACGCGGCAACGGCCAATGAACCGTTGGCGTTTTTCATGATGTTTTCTTCCGTTGCCGCGTTCGGCATTCAAGGATCTCCGGATTACGCCTATTCCGCCGCGTTCCAGAACGCGTTTGCCCGATACCGGCAAAAACGGGTCGCCCAGAAACAACGGCATGGGCTCACGGCATCCATTTGCTGGGGGCAATGGGAAACTGACGGCGCCGTTGATGCCGAGCGGCTACCTGCACGTTTGGCACATCTGGTGCGGCAGGGTATGGGCAGCATTAACGCCTCGGCGGCGGTACGGCAGATACAAGCCGGTCTTGCAGAGGGGGCCACAGCCTTGGTTGCCGTGACCGATCGCGACAAGGCGAGAGTGCTGTTGGGGTTTGACGAACAGCAGACGCTTACCGTAAACGTCGATCGGGCGCACGCGACGGCAGAAGCGGTGCGACAAAACATCGAACGCTATCGACTGGGGGTATTAACGCCAACGGCGTTTGCGGATTATCTCTCTACCTTGTCCTTGCAGGATCTGCCGGCCGAGTTGCAACAAGAGGTTGGGGCCGCGATTGCGACGGCGCTGAATGAGCCTGCCACCAACACGGCGCCCATCGAAGCAGTCAAAGATGTCGGCGGGGCGACGCAGAGAGAAGGTGACGGCGAACTGCGTAACGTGCTGGCCTTCGGGATCGAGAAAGTCATGAAGCTGGGCGACGATCTTGACTGGGATAAACCCCTGCAGGACTACGGGATGGACTCGATTATCGCCATGCAGCTGAGCACCACATTGGAAAAACAGATGAAATTTCCCGTGCAGCCGAATTGGCTGATCGATCATCCGACCCCCAACTTATTGATGAAAAAGTTGCGTGAACAGGTTGGCGCAAGAGGGAACCGGTTATGAATACGCTGAATCAAAAGCTGGAAAATTTTTTCTCCGGTTACCACACCTCAGAGACCGAAGCGCGGAACGGCAAGCCTGAGACAGACGTTTCTTTTAGCTATCTGTTTTTTTCTGATGTTCGCAAAGATGTCTCGGATCGGGATAAATATCGTTTTGCCCGCGAGCTTGTTGAGTTTGCCGATCAGGCCGGGTTTGAATCGGTTTGCTTCCCTGAGCGTCACTTCTATGAATTTGGTTCTATTTACGCCAATAACGCTATCGCTGCGGCTTATTTTGCGCCGCTGACTAAAAACGTGCGCCTGCGTTCAGCCGCCGTGACCAATACGCTGCACCATCCGGTCGAGATCGTCGAAAACTGGGCGATGGTGGATATTCTCTCAGACGGTCGGGTTGAACTGGGTATTGGCAGCGGCTGGAACAAAGCGGACTTTATCCTGTCACCTGAGACTTATGACGATCGGGCTAAAATACGCGACCAGCGGATCCCGGTTATTCAACAGCTCTGGCGCGGTGAAACCGTAGATTTTCCCGGCCCCGGCGGGGAGCGTTTCCCAACGGTCGTGTATCCGCGCCCGATTCAAAAAGAGGTCGCCATTTGGTACTTCAGCATCTCGGAACCGGGTTTTCGCTATGCGGGGCTGCAAGGGTATAACGTCTTCGGCATGCTGCATGGGATAGACCTGCACGAGTTCGGCAAGTATGTGAGCAGCTACCGAGCTGCCCGCGCCGAAGCGGGGTTGGATCCTCTGAGCGGCCGGGTGACGCTGATGATGCACACCTTCGTTCATCCGGACATGGAATGGGTACAGCGGGTGGTCTGCGAACCGTTCAAGGCTTATATCCGTAGCAGCATTATTCCCCAGATGAAAGCCAGAGATAAGCATTTCGATAACAGCCAAATTGATCACATTCTTGATTACGCCTATGCGCGTTTTTTCAAAACCGGCGGCATATTCGGCCCGCTTGACGAATGCCAGAAACAAATTGATTTGGCGGTGGCGTGCGGCGTCAATGAAATTGCCTTTCTTCAGGACTTCGGCATGGATTACGCCTCCGTCAAAAACGCCCTTGGTTATTTGCAGCAATTAGTTGAACTTAATCTCAAGCGGGAGAAGTCTTTTTATGAGTAAGCAAGCAGCACAATTATCTTTCATTGCGCAGTGGATTAATAATCATAAAACTGCTTCTTCAGATTCGGCATCAACGCTGTTGGCTGCAAACGGGAATATCGAGCCTTTGGCGATTACCGGCCTGGCGGGATATTTCCCGCAGTGTATGAGCATTGCTGAGTTATGGCGGCATCTCGATGCCGACGATACGTTGATCACCACATTGCCGGCGCAACGCGAAGCATGGTATCGGCAAGGGGAGGCCGAGGGAGAAACGCCGTGGTCGGTGCTCGCAGGCGGATTTATTCCCGATATCGCCTCTTTTGATGCGGCAAAGTTCGGTATCTTACCGATCGAAGCCGAAGAGATGGACCCGCGGCAACGTCTGTTGCTGATGTCAACCTATCACACGCTGGAAGACGCCGGCCTTGTTCCCGCCTCCCTGAGCAAAACGCAGACCGGCGTATTTATCGGCTGCGAATCCAATGAGTATGCCGCGCTGATGGCGCGCCACGGTTATCGGCCCGAGTTCGGCCTGACGCAGGCCGACAGCATGATAGCCAACCGGATTTCTTACCAGTTTGATTTGGCCGGGCCCAGTGAGTTAATCAATGCGACCTGCGCCGGGTTCGCCGTCGCGCTTCACCGCGCCACTTTGGCGCTCAGAGCCGGCATCATTGATCGGGCCATTGTCGGCGCAGCCAATATCATGCTGGTTCCGGACGTGACCAACCGATTGAATGACGCCAGCCAGCTCACTCACCGTGGGCAGGTACTCTCTTTCGGCGAAAATGGGGATGGATTCATTCGATCCGAAGGGGTCGGCACCTTGCTTTTGGAACGTCTGGCGGACGTTGAGAAGGCCGGGCGACGGGTCTATGCCGTCGTCAAGCATACCCGGGTTAACTTCAACGGGCAAGGCGGTGTATCGATGGCGTCGCCGAATACGGATGCGCATTGTGAACTGATCAAAGACTGCTACCGTGAAGCCGCTATTGACCCACGCAGCGTGTCTTACATTGAAGCCCAGGGCATGGGGCTACCGGTAGCGGACATTGCCGAATGGACGGCGTTCAACCGGGCGCTGAGCCAGCTTTGCGATGAACAGGGGCTGGCGTTCGAGCCGGGTTATTGCCGGGTCAGCAGCTTGAAACCCCTGCTGGGGCACATGCATTCCGCCTCGTCACTGGGCGCCTTGTTCAAAGTCATCCGTAGTCTGCAAACCGATAAAATTCATAAAATACCGGGTTTTGAACAGCCGAATGACTATTGCGATACGCAAGACACCCCCTGTGTTTTTGCGAAAGAAACGCAGGCCTGGCCGGCAGGTGAACATCCCAGGATCGCAGCGATTCATAGCTACGGCTCCGGCGGCAATAATGCTCATATCCTGATTGAAGAATATCGCGGCGCTCACCCTGCGGGTGCCGAGTTTCCGGCGGCGTCGCCCCATTATGCCTTCGCCCGGGAATATTGCTGGTTCCAGCCCAGTGCGCGGCCAGCCCAAACCGAACGCATCCCTGACGCCCGGCGCCTGACCGAGGCTGAAGCCGACGTGCGCGCGACAATCGCGCGCCTGCTGGGCATGAAGGGCGCGGACGACGAAGCCTGTCGGCAGGCATTTACCGATCTCGGCCTTGACTCCGTCTCTGTTGCCGCCTTCGTCAGCCGACTGATGGCGGCGTACCCGGTTAAAGTGCGGCGTTCGGATTTGTTCAGTTACACCACGCCGGCGGCGTTAGCGCGTGTGGTTGCCGAACGCATGCAGAGCGGCGCGGCGGCGAAAGCACCGCGCCAAACCGCCGTTGCGCCGCGTTCGGCGCAGAGCGGCAATGGCGACATCGCCATTATCGGCATCGATATCAAGGTCGCCGGGGCAGAGAATGCGGCAGAATTTTGGCAAATGCTGCGAGAGGGCCGCAGCAGTATTGGGCCGGTGCCGCAATGGCGGCGGCAGCGCGAAGACCTGCAAATGAAAACCTCCCGGGGCGGTTTCATGGCGCATATCGATCGCTTTGACCCGCTGTTTTTTAAGATTTCGCCGCGGGAAGCCCACCATATGGATCCCCATCATCGCTTGCTGTTGCAGTCCGCATGGCGAGCGATTGAAGATGCCGGTTATGACCCGCATGCATGGTGCGGGCAACAGCACGGCATTTTTGTCGGCATGGAAGAATCAGATTACCCATTGACCGAACACTCTGCGATTACCTCTGTGCATACGGGAACGGCGCCGGCGCGTATCGGTTACTTCCTTGATACTAAAGGCCCTCTGTTGGCTATCGGCACCGCCTGTTCCTCTTCGTTGGTTGCCCTGCATTATGCCTGCCAGAGTATTTTGAACGGAGAAAGTGAATTGGCGTTGGCCGGCGGGTGCAATCTGATCTGCCAGCCGGAGCGTCTGTTGCACGGTTTGTCGCGGATGGGAGATATGCTCTCGCCAGACGGCGCCTGCTATGCGTTTGATCACCGCGCCAACGGCATGGTGGTCGGCGAAGGGGGCGCGACGGTGGTGTTAAAACGCCATGAGGACGCATTGCGAGATGGCGATGATGTTTACGCCATTATCAAAGGCAGCGCAATTAACTATGACGGCAAAACCAATGGCCTGACGGCGCCCAGCGGCGTTCGCCAGAGTGAGCTTTACGCACAGGTTTATCGGCAAAGCGGCGTTTCTCCCGATCGGATAGACTATGTTGTCAGCCATGGCACCGGCACCCTGTTAGGGGATCCCGTTGAGTGCAATGCGCTGATCGATGCCTTCCAGCGCGAAGGGGTGCAGAAGAAGCAGTATTGCGCGTTAACCTCGCCGAAAACCAATATTGGCCATACGCAGGCCGCGTCCGGGATCGTGAACGTCATCACGGCGGCGTTGGCGTTGAAACAGCGAGAAATCCCGCCGTCGCTGAACTATACCCAGCCCAATGCGGATATTGATTTTGCCGACAGCCCTTTCTATGTGAATACCGAACTCAAACGCTGGGATCGGGAGCGGCGTTTCGCGGCGGTCAGTTCTTTCGGCCACACGGGCACCAATGCCCACCTGGTACTGCAGAACGCAGAGGCGCCGGTGAAGCGCCTGGAGGAGCAATCAGGCCGCCATGAGCCGTATCTGATGGTGTTATCCGCTAAAAGTGAAGCTCAGTTGAAACAGATGGCGGCCAACCTGCTCGCCGCGGATGAACCGCACAGCATGCGCGATCTCGCTTATACCCTGCAAGTCGGGCGAACGTCGATGCCGCATCGTCTGGCGTTGTTTAGCGACGGCTGGCATAGCCTGCAGGAAGCGTTGGGGCAATATCTTGCCAGCGGGGCGGAAATAAGCGCTTCGCTCGATGTGTATTATGCCGACGTATCGGGAACCGACCGTTCCGCCGCCGCGCAGGCATTGCTGCGTGACGAGGGAGGGACTCACGGGCTTCAAACCGGCCAGACGCCGCCTCTGGCGCGCCTG
The DNA here is from genome assembly GCF_050268245.1 of Serratia sp. NPDC078593. Classification (NCBI taxonomy): domain Bacteria; kingdom Pseudomonadati; phylum Pseudomonadota; class Gammaproteobacteria; order Enterobacterales; family Yersiniaceae; genus Serratia; species Serratia sp. NPDC078593. The sequence continues at coordinate 335,005 of NZ_JBNNGK010000003.1, forward strand.
CAACTGGCCGCCTGGCTGCGCGGTGAGACGGTGGATTGGGCGGCGTTATATCGCGATGCCGCGCCGCGCAGGATGCACCTGCCGACGTATCCTTTCGCGGAGGAACGTTATTGGTTCGCCTCGATGGATGAGTTAAACGCTCTCGCGCCGCGTCGTGCGGCGGAGGCAGAGCAGAGTGACGCCGTTTGGATTGCTCGCGAAAGATGGCGGGAGCAGCCGCTGCCGGATGCCGTGAATCTCTGCGCCGGGCATTGCAACCGGCGCGTGATTTGCGTCCTTCCCGCCGCCGTTCAAACGACGCTGGGGGCCGGCATTATGCAGATTGCAGGAGAGGGCTCACCGGCGCTGTTCCTGCATGCGGCGCAAACAGAAGCCGATGCCTGCAGCCGTTTCTTTGCGCAACTGAAGATGACTGCGCAAACGGCAGATGAACCTGAGTCGGTAAACGCGCTGTTGTGCGTCGTCGAACCTGAGACCGCGATGGACCAATTGGTGCCTCTGTTCCAGGGGGTGTTATCCAGCGGGCTCGAGGTCGGCCGTATTTTGATCGTCAGCGCCTTTACCGACGCTCTGGAGCGTTGTTACGCCGAGGCGTTGGTCGCTTTCGGCACCTCTTTGCGACGTGTTCTGCCGGAAGCAAACGTCTCGTTTGTCGGGTTCGACACGGCTCCGGGCGCTGAGCGCTGGCAGGGGGTAGCCGCATCGCTTCCCGCCGTCTGGGCTGAGCTGCAAAGCGAACCGGGCCAAAACGTGCTGTATCTCCAGGGCAAACGCCATGTGCTGGCGTACGAGCCGGTACAGATGGCCAGCGGAGCTCATGCCGTAAACAACGATGAAAACGTGAAAGCGGAAAGTTGTTTGAAAGTGGGCGGATGTTACCTGATTACCGGAGGGCTAGGTGGGTTGGGGAGGATATTTGCGCGCTATCTGTGCGAAAACTTTATGGCGAAGGTGATCTTGATTGGTCGTTCTCCGCTTGAGCCGGGTAAACAGGCGGAGTTACGCGCCATCGAACAACATGGCGGTCAGATTACCTACCTCCAGGCCGATGTGAGTGTGTTGTCGCAGATGGAGTCTCTGTTTGCAGACTGTCGGCGTCAGGGGATCAGGATTGACGGCATCTTGCATGCCGCAGGGGCGCAAACGCAGCAAACGCTGGCGGAGAAAGATCTCACCGGGGTTCATCAGGTGCTGGCGCCGAAAGTTCTGGGCGTTCAGGCGATTGATAACGCCTGGCAAAGCGTATTCGGGGCAGAACACGCGCTGGACTTTATCGTTTACTTCTCGTCCAGCGCCGCTATTTTCGGCGATTTTGGCGCCGGTGATTATGCCGTGGCGAATCGTTTCCAAATGGCTTACGCCAACAGCCGCCACCATGGCGTGCGGTCCGCCCGCAAGACGGTCGCTATCGGCTGGCCGGTGTGGGCAGACGGCGGCATGACGCAGGGTTCGGCCGAACGGGAGCAGGCGACGTCCTTTTACCTGAAAACCAGCGGCCAGCGCGCATTGCGCAGTGAAGAAGGGGTGAGGGTATTCGAACAGTTGCTCGCCGGCGAAGAGGGCGCGGCGCTGGTCATGGCCGGCCGGCCCGATGCGCTGCAACGCTTGCTGGCGGGAGGACAGCGCCAACAGCGCGCGAAAAATCGACCGGCAGACACCTCCGTTTACCCCCCTGAAATGAAAGGTCTGACGGTTGAACAGTGCGTGCTTTGGGAATTGCAGCAGACGGTGAGCGATATTTTAAGCATTGAGCGGCATCGTTTGCAGCATGACGTGAATCTGGCGGATTTCGGTTTTGATTCAATCAGCCTAGCGGAGTTTGCCGCCGCGCTCAGCCGGCGCTGGAAAATCGCTGTGTCGCCGGCTCTGTTTTTCGGGCATGCCACGCTGTCGCGGCTTAGCCAGTACTTTATGGCGACTCACGGGGCGTTAATGCACAGCTGTTACGGCTGTTCGCCAGGCGAGCGCGTGTCGGCAGACCCGAGCGTCCATGAGCTTCCTCCATCAGCCCGCAATCCGGGCATGCATACCCCGGCGTCGACGCCGTCTGCGCAGGAAGAGCCGATCGCGGTGATCGGCATGAGCGGCCGGTTCCCCGGCGCCCGCGACGTTGAAGAAATGTGGCGCTATCTGGCGGAGGGCAAATCGTCCGTCAGCCAGGTGAGCGAGGCGTATCTGCGCGGCCGTGACGAATCTTGCCGAGAGCATCGCAGCGCGTCGGCGCGCCAGCTGTGGTGCGGCGTCATGCCTGGCGTTGCGGAGTTTGACCCGTTGTTTTTTGAAATTTCGCCACGGGAAGCGCAGAACATGGACCCGGGCCAGCGCCAGCTTTTGCAGGAGACCTGGAAAGCGCTGGAGCATGCTGGTTATGGCGAACACTCGCTGCGACAGCACAGTATCGGTACGTTTGTCGGTGTCGAAGAGGGGGCCTATGGCCGTTTCACCGCGAGCGAGCAGGTTGAAATCACCGCCAATCATAACGGCATTCTGGCTTCGCGCCTGGCCTATTTCCTCGATCTGCATGGCCCGGTGCTGGCGATCAATACGGCCTGTTCATCCGGCTTGGTCGCAGCGCATCTGGCATGCGCCAGCCTGCGCAACCGGGAATGTGACACCGCATTGGCCGCCGGCGTCAGCCTGCAACTCTCGACGGAAGGTTTCGACATCATGGCGCGCTCAGGCATGCTGTCGGAGGACGGCACCTGCTATACCTTCGATCAGCGCGCCAACGGCATGGTGCCGGGGGAAGCCGTCGTGGTGCTGGTGTTGAAACGGTTATCGCAGGCAGAGGCCGATGGCGACCGAATCCATGGCCTGATCCGCGCCAGCGGCATCAACTATGATGGCAAGACTAACGGGATCACCGCTCCGAACGGCGTGGCGCAGGCCGATTTGCTCAAATCCGTGTATCAACGCGCCGGCATTAGCCCGGCGCAAATTGAGTATATCGTCACGCACGGCACGGGCACCCGCCTTGGCGACCCGGTTGAGATCAATGCGCTGAATGAGGCGTTCAAAGCGCACACCGATAAACAGGCTTTTTGCGCTCTGACATCGACCAAAACGAATTTCGGTCATACTTTCGCCGCCTCGGGCCTTCTGAGCGCAGTGAGCTTGATTGAGGCTTTGCAGCGGCAAATCATTCCCGCAAGCCTCAACTGCCAACAGGAAAATGACTACATCACCTGGGCGGAGAGTCCTTTCTACGTTAATAAAACAGCCCGCGCCTGGCCGAGGGTGGCGGATAAACGAAGAATGGGGGCGGTGAGCGCTTTCGGCATGAGCGGCACCAATGCGCATCTTCTCATCGAGGAATATGCGCAGGCGCCTGCGGCGCCAGAGCAGCAACGCAGCCATTATCTGCTCTGCTTGTCCGCCAAGACCGAGGAGGCGCTCTATCTCAAGGCCGGCGATCTGATGTCGCATTTGCAAAGATCGGAAACCGAGAGTCAGAGTCTGGCGGCGATCAGCTATACGTTGCTCCGCGGCCGTAGCCATTTCCGCTACCGCCTGGCTATCGTGGTCGCAGATCGCGAGGGCGCCATCGTTAGCCTGCAGCAGGCCGAACATGGGCAGCGCCCCAATCTGTTTCGCGGTAACGGTATCCCTCTGGGCTTCATCGGGCAGCCGGCCATTCAAAAACACGTCGATGCGTTGCTGCACCAATCACAACGCAGTGCAGGGCAGGAATATCAGGAGAATTTGTGCGCGCTGGCGGATTATTACTGCCAGGGATACGTGCTGAAAGGTGACGAGCTGTTGCCGGACGTGTCCCGTTGCGTTGTCTTGCCGGCTTACCCCTTCGCCCGTGAACGCTGTTGGGCGGAGGGTGGTGCGTCATCGCCGGCGCGAAGCGCCGCCGCACACGGCGCGCTGCATCCGATGCTGCAGGAGAATGCTTCAACGCTGGGGGAGCTGCGTTTTCGCGCTGAATTCAGCGGCGAAGAGTTTTTCCTCAAGGATCACCGGGTTTACGGGCAGAAAGTGTTGCCGGGCGTCTGCTATCTGGAAATGGCGCGTGCGGCTTATGCCAGCGCGGCCTCGCAGTCGGGTGCAACGCCTCAGCCGCTGCGCTTCAGCATGAAACAGGTTCTTTGGCTTCAGCCGGCGATCGCCGCACAACAGACCATGACTCTTTACGTCGGGCTGTGTGAGCAGAACGAAGGGCTTGTTGACTATCGGGTGTATTCGGAAAGCGAAGGACAGCAGCGGAGGATCCACAGCCAGGGCGTGATTGTGCCGCATCTGAATGACGCCATCCCGGCGCGCCGCTCGCTGGACGTGGAGCAGTTGAAAAGCCAGATGACCGACCCCGGCTATCTGCCGGCGCAGTGCTACCAAAGGTTCCGCAGCATGGGGCTCGAGTATGGCGAATCATTCCAATGCATTGAACAGTTGCTGACGGGAGATCGCCAAGTGTTGGCCAAAATTGCGCTGCCGAAAGCGGCAACCCTGCAGGGGCTCGGTTTGCACCCGAGTTTGATCGACGCCGCATTGCAAACCAGCCTGGGGCTGCATGGCTCTGAGCCGCGCCCCGACGCCGCCTATGTACCGTTTGCGCTGGAGCAGTTGGAGGTCTTTGGCAACATCGACACCCGGCTCTGGGTCTGGCTGCGGCTGGTCACAACCGATAACGCGGCGGATCCGCAAGTGCAAAAAATGGACGTCGATCTCTGCGATGAACGGGGGCATATCTGCGTGAGCTTGCGCGGCTTCTCGACCCGCATGCTGTCGGTAACTCACCCGTCTGAACAAGACGAGCCTGCGGTCGAGACGGCCGTTAGCTCACAGCGCAAAACGTTAAGCGGGACTGAATACTTCTTGCAAGATCACGGCGGGTTGTTGCCGGGCATGCTGTCGCTGGCGTGGATGAGCGAATTGGCGGCGGCGCATCTCCAGCCAGAAGATCCTCCGTCCGTCATTGGGCTCAAACAGGTGGTCTGGCGGCAACCCGTGGCGGTGGGTGTGCACGGAGCCGATATTGATTTGCACCTGAGCCGGGATCAACAAGGTTATCGCTGCACGGTCAGTTCGCAGGGCGCGATGCACGCGCAGGCCCGAGTGATGACCGTCTCAACCAGCGAACAGGTGCTTCAGCCGTTGCCGCTTGAAGAGATCGCGCAGCGCTGTCGGCAGCGCAGGGAACAGAGCGCCTGCGCCGAGTTTTTTGCGGCGGCGATCGGACCAAGGTTGCTCGGCATCACCCGCTATGACCAGGGGCATCAAGAAGCGTTGATCGCGCTGGAAACGCCGGGCGATGTTGACGGCGAGACGGTGGCGCTGCACCCAACCCTGATGAACGGGGCCGTTTTGGCCGCGATCATGTTGTCCACCGGCGGCGAGCGGCAAAGCGATCGCCCGCTGATGCCGTTTGGCCTGGATGAACTGCGAGTCCACCGGCCATTGCCGGGGAGCGTGTTGGCCTATATTCGCCAACACCCTTCAGAGAGCGGCTCTACGCAGCAGATCGTCAGTTGTGATATCTGGTTTACCGATCGCCACGGCCATATCCTGGTCGAAATGAAGGGGCTGAAAATGATCGCAGCGCCTGCGGCGTCGCTGGTCTTTGCCCGACCTTTGTGGACCCGTCAACACATAGCCGTTCTCCCGCACGCTGAACGGGCTACAGACGCGCCGCCATGTTTTATCCTGGCGCAGGGGCATGATGCGTGGCAAACCGCGTTGCAAACCGCCTGGCCTGCTTGCCGGGTCATGCGCCTGTCGTCTGATGCAGATCAGACACCGGCGCAATTGACGCTTTGTCTGCAGCAGTTGTTTGCCCAAATTAAAGAAAGCGCGCTTGCCTGCACGGAACAGGCCCAGCGGCAGGTGCTGTTCATACTGGCGGCGGAACCGGTTAACGCGTCGTGGCTGTCTGCGGCGGCAGGGCTGCTCAAAACGGCCCGCCAGGAACAGCCGGGCCTTAATGGAAAAGTGATCCGCTACCCGAATACCGCTGACGCGGCCATGCAGTTGCCGACCCAGTTGCGTGCCGAAATGCAGGCGACAGAGGGCGCCGTCGAGATTCGTTACGACGCGGCGGGGGGCAGAAGCGTGCGGGAGTGGCACCCAACCGCGCTGACTGACGCCGCCGATGTACCGCCGATGGCTGCCGGCTCCGTTATCTGGATCACCGGCGGGCTGGGCGGTATTGGCTATCAGTTGGTCCGTGAACTGGGGGGGCGCTATCAGGCTCGTTTCGTCCTGAGCGGCCGTTCCGCTTTACAGGGCCTCAATGAGCAACGCCTTGCGGCGCTGCGACAGCAGGGCGCCCAGGTGGCTTACTATCAGGGTGATGTGACCGATCCTGAGCAAGTTCGTCGTTTGGTGGGGCAAATTCTGCACGATGAGGGCCAATTGAATGGCATCATCCACAGTGCGGGTGTCACGCGTGACGCATTCATTGTCAATAAAACCGCATCTGAAGTACTTGAGGTATTAGGGCCGAAAGTCGCGGGTACACTGGCTTTGGATGAGGCAACCCGGGATTGCGATCTGGACTTCATGGTGCTGTTCTCCTCTTTGAGCAGCGCGTTTGGCAATACCGGCCAGGCTGACTATGCCTGCGCCAATGGTTTTATGGACGGCTTCGCCTTCAAGCGTAACCAGCAGGTTGCCGATGGTTTGCGGCGCGGAAAAACCCTGTCGTTGAACTGGCCGCTTTGGCGCGATGGCGGTATGGGAATTTCCGATCAAGCCGCTGAACAGCTCAGGCGGCAGTCGGGTTTGGTACCGATGCCCACCGCCGTGGGGATAGAGGCGTTGCTTCTGGGGCTGCACAGCCTGGAGCCGCAGTTGGCGGTTATGTATGGCGAAGCCGGGCAGATCGAGCGCCGGCTCTCGGAGACACGCGATCCGCTGCCTGCGGGATCATCAAGCTGCGAAGAGGCACCCCGGCAACGGGCAGGCGAAAACAGCTCGGTTCTGGTTGCACGCGTCCACACCATGCTGGTCAGCATGGTGGCTCAGTTGCAAAAGCTCGATGAGAACAAGGTTGAACTGGATATGGAACTGTCCAAGTATGGCTTTAATTCTATTGATTTCACCGAGTTTGCCGGCCGTCTCAATAAGACCTATGGCTTGACACTGATGCCGACGGTGTTCTTTGAACATTCCACCCTGCGGGCGATGGGTCATCATCTGGCCGACACTTATCCCGACGCGGTCGCGCAAATAGTGGGCGCTGTGGAAATGGCGGCCGCCAAAGAACCGGCTCCAATCATCACCGCCACCCGCCTGGCAACGCGGGGTGATGGTGAAAAAACCTTTGGCTGGCGGACGGCGGCTTATGCGTCAGCACCACAGCAAGAAGCCCCGGCCACTGCCTCAGCGGCGACGGACGGGCCGCAAGAGCCGGAAGCGATAGCGGTTATCGGCATGAGCGGCCGCTTCCCCCAGTCGCGCAATCTAGATGAGTTCTGGCGAAAACTGGAAGCGAATCAGGATTTGATCAGCACGGTTCCGGCCGATCGTTGGAACTGGCGGGAATATTATGGAAACCCGCATGAAACGCCCGGAAAAACCAACGTGACTTGCGGCGGGTTCATGCAGGATGTCGATTGTTTCGACCCGCTGTTTTTTGGCATTTCTCCACGGGAAGCCCAGTCATTGGACCCGCAGTTCAGGATTTTCCTAGAAACGGTCTGGGCGACGATTGAGGATGCAGGCTATCGCGCCAGTGACTTATCGGGCAGCAACACCGGGGTGTTTGTCGGGGTATCGACCTCCGAATACAAAGACGCCTGGCTGAAGTATTCCCACGATAAGTTCGGCATCGGCGATCCCCCTTGGCTTTCTCACTTCGCGCTGGCCAACCGTGTGTCTTACATACTGAACCTCCATGGCCCGAGCGAACCCGTTGATACCGCCTGTTCCAGTTCACTGGTCGCCATTCACCGGGCGATAGAAGCGATGCGCGCCGGCAGCTGCGATATGGCCCTGGTCGGCGGCGCCAACATTATCGTCAATCCGGGGATCACCATCACCGCCGGAGAAGCGGGGATCCTTAGCGAAGACGGCCGTTGCAAAACCTTTGATATCAGCGCAGACGGCTATGGCCGTGGCGAAGGCGTCGGAGCCATTCTGCTCAAACCTCTGCGCCAGGCGATTGCCGATGGCGATCGCATTCACGGCCTGATCCGCGGCAGCGCCGAGAATCACGGCGGTAAAGCAACGTCGCCCACCGCGCCGAACCCGGTTGCGCAGCAGGCGCTGTTGACCCAGGCCTATCGCCGCAGCGGCATCGATCCGGCGAGGGTGGGGTATATCGAGACCCATGGCACGGGAACCCGGCTGGGCGATCCGATTGAGATCAATGGGTTGAAAAAAGCGTTCGCCGCCTTGTACCAAGAGCGAGGGCAATCCATGCCGAGCGACGCGGGTTGTGGGCTCGGATCGGTAAAAACCAATATCGGCCACCTGGAAGCCGCCGCCGGCATTTCTGGCGTCCTGAAAGTGTTATTGATGTTCCGTCACCAGAAAATGCCTGGCAACGTTCATTTGCAGACGGCGAATCCGTATTTGGATCTTGCCGATAGTCCGTTCTACCTGGTGCGGGAAACGCAGCCATGGCCGGCGATGCAAGACGCCGGTGGCAGGCCGCTGCCGAGAATAGCCGGCGTCAGCAGTTTTGGCATCGGCGGGGCGAATGCGCACATCGTTCTCGAAGAGTACGTGGCGGAACCGGCCGGCAGCGTTATTGCCTCCTCAACGAGGCCGGCGGCGATTGTCTTGTCAGCAAAAAAAACCGCTCGCCTGGAGGTAGTCGTACAAGGTTTGGCCACCTACCTGGATTCTGCGGCCTTTGCCGAGCAGCAGCCGAGCCTGGCGGATATCGCTTATACCCTGCAAGTGGGGCGCGAAGGCATGGATGAACGACTGGCCTTCGTCGCCGACTCCGTGCCGGCCTTGCAAGACACATTGTCCCGCTACCTTGCCGACGCCAAATCGGCGCCGGGCATCTATTGCGGCAATGCGAAAGCGGGCAATGGCGCCTTATTGGCTGCGGCTGATGAAGACCTTCAGGCCTGGTGCCGACAAGGCGAGTACGACAAGTTACTGGCGGCCTGGGTGCAGGGCGCCGTCGTTGACTGGAAAGCGCTGTATTCCGCGGCAACGCCACCCCGCAAGATCGGCTTGCCGACTTACCCGTTCGCACGGGATCGTTTCTGGTTGAAAGAGAAAGCCACCGCGGCCGGCGAGAACGGAGAGGCGACGGCGCCAGTCATCCCATCCCAACCTTATCGTTTGCACCCGCTGGTACACCGCAATACCTCCGATCTGACCGCGCTCAGCTTTACCTCCTGGTTTGATGGCAGCGAGTTTTTCCTGTCAGACCATGTAGTGATGGGGAAACGGCTTTTGCCTGGCGTCGCCTATTTGGAAATGGCGCGCGCCGCCGTTGAACAGACGGTGGGGCATGAGCGGCGTCTGCAGTTGACTCAGATCGTCTGGATTCGCCCTTACATCGCTGCTGGCGAAAACGGCCTTTCCCCTATGACGGTAAAATTGCTGCCGCAATCGCCGACGGTGATTCGGTTCGAAATTTGTTCTCAGATGGCGGATGGCCAAACCCAGACGCATTGCCAGGGAAAAGCGATCGTTGCGGACTCGTTTGCGACTAGCGAAACCCTGCTCGATCTGTCGGTTGCGCTGACCGAGCACCAGGAAGGTACGCTGGAGAAAGCCGAATGTTACCGGGCTTTCCATCAGTTGGGGATCGAATACGGCGCCGGACATCAGGGCATTGAACGGCTGCATATCGCCAGCGGGCGCGTGCTTGCGCAACTGGCGCTGCCCGCCCCCCTCAACGATACGCTGGGCGAGTATGTTCTGCATCCCAGCCTGATGGATTCTGCATTACAGGCGACGCTGGGGTTGTCCCAGGATCATCGGCTGGGTTTGCCGTTTGAACTGGAGTCACTGGAGATCCTGCACCACTGCACGTCCAGAATGTGGGCCCGCATTGCGTATGAGCATGGTGCCGAGCCTGCGCTACGGGCGAAAGTGCAGAAACTGACCGTTGAGCTATACGACGATGCCGGGCGGCTCTGTGTTCATTTTCGGGGATTCAGCGCCCGCGCGCTTGAACCCGCCACGCCGCCCGGCAATGGCACGCTGTTGCTGGTGCCGACGTGGTCGCGTAAACAGGTCCGGAGCGATGTCGTTGCTCCGCAGGCGTACACCCACCGTCAAACACTCTTCTGCGGCGAACCTTCCGTCGCGAAAGCCATGGGGCTGACGGATGACCTGATTTTCCCGGCGCTGGACCGTGAAGAGCATATCGCCCTGGACTTTCAGCAGCAGGCGCTGGCCTTATTTGGCCGGGTAAAATCCCTGTTGGATGGGCGGCCCAGGCAGCCGATGCTGTTGCAAGTGGCGGTTGCCGGGGCGCTGCCCGCGCCGTTTTCCGCCGCGCTCTGCGGGGTGTTAAAAACGGCGCGTTTAGAGAATGGCCAGTTTATTGGCCAACTGATTGAGCTGGAGGCGACGGCACGCGCCGATGAGATTAACGACAGGCTGCGGGAAAGCAGCCTCGTGCCGGAAGATATTCACATACGCTACGGCCGGGAGGGGCGCCAGGTTTTATCCTGGCGGGAAGTGCGCTCACTCACCGGAAGCTCCGCCGTGCCTTCAGCGTCAGGGGCAGCCCGCATGCCGTGGAAAGAGCGGGGCGTTTATCTGATTACCGGCGGTGCGGGCGGGTTGGGGCTTATTTTTGCCACAGAGATTGCCCGCCAAACCCGCGGAGCCAGGCTGATCCTCACCGGACGAACACCGATGAACGATCGGATCCAGGCCGCCGTCAGCCAGTTGAACGCGCTGGGCGCTCAGGTTGACTACTGCCGGCTTGACGTCTGCGATCGCTCAGGGGTTGAGGCGTTAACCGCCAGCACCATAGCGAAATACGGCGTCATCAACGGCGTGCTGCATTGCGCCGGCGTGCTGCGCGATAGCTACATCCTGAAAAAGTCGCCGGAGGATTTTCTGGCCGTACTCGCACCTAAAGTGCGAGGGACGGTGAACCTGGATCTGGCCCTGGCGCGGCATCCGCTGGATTTCTTTATTCTCTTTTCCTCGACCGCGGCCGCCTTGGGCAATCCAGGGCAGGCTGATTATGTTACGGCGAACGGTTTCATGGATGCTTACGCTCACTACCGCCAGCGGCAGGTGGCGGCTAAGGCGCGGATGGGCAGAAGTCTGACAATCAACTGGCCGCTGTGGAAAGAAGGCGGCATGGTGGTTGATGACGCATCTGAAACCCTGATGTACCAGAATACGGGCATGATCGCGATGTCTGCGGATGTCGGCCTGCAGGCTTTCTATCAGGCGCTTGAGCGGGAAGAAAACCAAGTGCTGGTGATCGCCGGCGACATTGAAAAGTTGCGCCTGACATTGGCCAAGGGTAATGAACAGCACCGCGGTGAGCCGGCTGCAGGCTGCGGGCAGAATGCGGCGGCGCAGATTGACAAAACGGGGCTGGAAGAGGCGGTGCAACAGCTGTTGATCCGCGAAGTCTCCGTATTGCTTGAGGTGGCGGCGACTGAGATCGATCTGGACCTCGAATTGACGGAGCTGGGCCTCGATTCCATTCTGACAACCGGGTTCGCCAACACGCTGAATCAGCGGTATCAGCTCGACCTGCTGCCAACCCTGTTCTTCGAGTATCCAACGATTGCGGCGCTGAGCGGTTATCTGACGGCAACCTATCAGACCGCATTCGCAGCAAGGTTTACCGCGTTCTCCCAGCCGGAAACCGGGGAGCAACACCTGGTTGAACGGGCTGCGCCGGCGCCTCGGATAGCCGAAGAGGCATCTGCCCAGGCGGTGGATATACCGGCGTTGCATGAAGCGGTTCAGTCGCTTCTGATGCAGGAAATCTCAGCGTTGTTGCATGTGGACGCCGCTGACATCGATAACGATATTGAGCTAAGCGAGCTGGGCTTCGACTCCATACTGACGACCAGTTTTGCCAATAAATTGAACCGGCAATATACGCTGGAACTGCTGCCGACCGTGTTTTTCGAGTACCCGACCGTTGCGGGATTAACGCATTATCTGGCCGAACGCTATCGGGCGCGTTTTAGCCGACTGTTTGCCGCGCAAGTGATGGCGCAAGCCCCGCAAAGCGATGAGGCGCCGGCGCATGATGCCTCAGCCGAGCGAGCGCCCCAGCCGAAACCGTCCGCCTCACCCGCCGTTCACGACCGGCACGACGCGCAGGAAGCGATCGCCATTGTGGGGATGAGCGGCAGTTTCCCTATGGCGCCGGATCTGGACGCCTACTGGGAAAATCTATTGCAGGGGAAAGATTGCATCAGCGAGGTGCCGCCAGAGCGTTGGAATTGGCGGGATTCCCTGCAGGCTGTACACAGCGCTGAAAATCGCGACAGTATTCGCTGGGGAGGATTCATTCAGGATATGGCGGAATTCGATCCGCTCTTTTTCGGTATCTCCCCCCGAGAGGCCGAACTGATGGATCCGCAACAGCGGCTGTTGATGACCCATGCCTGGAAAGTGATTGAAGAGGCAGGTTACTCGGCTGCTTCCTTGGCCGGCAGTACGCTGGGCATTTATGTCGGTACGGGAAACACCGGTTATGCGGGTCTGATCGTCGATGCGAAACTTCCGGCGGAAGGTTTCACCGCAACGGGGATTGTGCCTTCGGTTGGCCCGAATCGCATGAGCTATTTCCTCAATGTGCATGGGCCGAGCGAGCCGATTGAAACGGCGTGTTCCTCTTCACTCATCGCCATTCATCGCGGTGTTTCAGCCCTGCGTCATGAAGGCTGCGATATGGTGATCGTAGGCGGCATTAATACATTGGTCACGCCGGATACGTTCGTCAGTTTCTGCAAAGCGGGCATGCTCGCCGCCGATGGCCGTTGTAAAACATTCTCCAGCCAGGCTGATGGTTATGTGCGCGGCGAGGGCGCGGGCATGCTGTTGCTGAAGCGTTTATCGGCGGCCGAAGCGGACGGCGATCATATTTATGGCGTCATCCGCGGCAGCGCGCAAAATCACGGCGGGCGCGCCAGTTCCTTGACCGCGCCGAATCCAAAAGCGCAGGCGGCCCTGTTGGCCAGCGCCTACCGCGATGCCGGCATCGACCCCAGGACGGTCGGCTACATTGAGGCGCACGGGACGGGCACAAAACTCGGCGATCCGATTGAGATCAATAGCCTGAAAGCCGCGTTTCACGATATGCAGGCTCTCTATCCGGGCGAGAAATATCCTGAGGCGGAGTGCGGCGTCGGGTCGGTGAAAACCAACATCGGGCATTTGGAGATGGCGGCAGGTATTGCCGGCGTCATCAAAGTGTTGCTGCAGCTGAAACACCAGACGTTGGTGAAGAGCCTGCACTGTGAAGAACTGAATCCCTATATCGATTTCACGAACACGCCATTCTATGTCGTGCAAGAGAATCGCCCCTGGCGCGCATTGCGAAACGCGCAGGGTGACGCGTTGCCGCGCCGGGCCGGCGTCAGTTCTTTTGGCTTCGGCGGCGCCAATGCGCATATCGTGATCGAGGAATATCGCGGCAATCGGTCGGTACTGCCGGCGCCGCAATCGCGCTATGTGATCCCGTTGTCAGCCAGGGATGATGTTCGCTTGCGTGACGTAGCCCAGAACCTCCGGCGATATCTGGATGCTAAACGGGAAAACCCTGAGCTGACGCTAATGAATCTGGCCTATACGCTGCAAGTCGGGCGGGACGCCATGACGGCGCGGCTGGGCTGGATCGTGCAGTCCCTCGACGAACTGAGGGCAAAGCTGGACGACTTTTTGCAGGGTAACGAGGAACCCGGCGAGATCTACCGCGGCCAGCGCAGCAGCCACAATGCTCTGGTGGCGCAATTCTCGGCCGATGAAGAACTGCGCGAAGCCATCGCGAAATGGGTGGCGCGCGGTAAATACGCCAGGCTGCTGAGCCTTTGGTGCCAGGGGCTGGAGCTTGATTGGTCGGGCTTATATCAAGGACTGCAGCCGCTTCGCCTGAGCCTGCCGACCTATCCCTTTGACCGCCATGCTTTCTGGCTTCCCGCCGCTCAAGGACAAGAACGCGCCGTTCCCCACGTCTTGGCGCATGACGCTCACCGCCAGTCGGAAAAAACAGGCGGCATACCGTCGCCATCCCTGGCGGACGGCCCGCCGCAGAAGGCCGAGGTGCGCTTTGATCTTGAGGTTTACCTGACCGCGCTGATCGGCCGGCAGCTCAAAGTGGCCGAAGCGGCGATCGGCCCGGATACCGCTTTGGAGGAGTTGGGCATGGATTCGGTCGTGTCCATCGCGCTGTTAAATGACATCCGCGAAACGTTCCCGCAAGTCTCCCGCTCGCTGTTTATGGAATACCACACCGTCGGTGAAATTCAGCTGTATCTGCGCAGCCATTTCAGCGAACGGCTAGCCATGCTGAGTAACCCAGGGCCGTTGTCAGAAGCGGAGCCAGAGCCTAAACAGGAAGAAAGCAAAATTCGCACGGAGGAGGTGCGGGCGCAAAATATCAGCATCATCGGCATGGCGGGGATCTTCCCGCAGGCCAAGGATATCGCTGCATTTTGGGATAACCTGCGCGCTGGCCGAGCGGCGCATTCCACGCTGAGTGACAAGCGCAGACGCCTGATGGCCCTGGATGAAGAAGAGGTCGGCAGCAGCAGAATCGGTGCCTATCTGGAGGGGGTCGAGTATTTCGATCGCAAACTGTTCAAGGTTTCTCACAAGGACGCACAAAAACTGGATCCCCAGATCCGAAAATTGCTTGAAGTCATTTGGCAATCCATCACGGACGCCGGCTATACCCTGAGCCAGTTCCGTGAGAAACGGACCGGGCTTTTTGTCGCGACCCGCGGGCATTCAGGCTATCAGGATATTCAGGCAAAAGTGGATCCGCAGCAGGCGGCTCAATGGCGTTTCCAGGCGGAGCAGATCTCCGCTTACGCCAACCGCATTTCAAACATTCTGAACCTGTCAGGGCTCAGCGAGATTGTGGAAACCGGATGCGCCAGCTTTTTGGTTGCGATCAGGCACGCCATGAGCGCCATCAGAGAGGGGCGTTGCCAGCAGGCGATTGTCGCCACCGCGGAACTGGGTCTTTCGCCCTTCGCGCAGAACCGCACCGACGATCAGGCGCTGTACAGCTCTCATCCGGTAACGAAAAGCTTCGCCAGTGATTCTGACGGTTATGTGAAAAGCGAAGTGGTCGGCGCCATTATCCTGAAAGCGGAGGGCGATGCCTTGGCGCAGGGCGATGCCATTTACGTCAATGTCAAAGGCGTCGGCGTCAGCCACGGCGGCAAAGCCCCGTTGAAATGGTACAGCCCCAATATTGAGGGGCAAAAAGCGGCCATCGTCGCCGCCTTCGCGGAGACCAGGCTCGATCCGGCGACCATCTCCTATATCGAGCCCGAGGCCAACGGCTCCCAGTTGGGCGACGCGGCGGAGCTGATCGCCATCCAGGCGGTCTATGGCCCCCATTTGCAGGCCAAGCAGACGCCTTCAACCCAGGCGGCGCCTATCGCCATTGGTTCACTCAAACCCTTGACCGGGCACGCCGAAACGGCATCGACGTTCCCTGTCCTGGTGAAAATGGTGCTGTCCATGCACCACCGCCAACTGGCGAAAATTGCGGGGCTCGGCGCGCTGAACGAAGGGATCACTCTGACCGATGGTTTTAAATTGCTCGATGAAGATCGTCCCTGGCAGAAACGAGGGCCTCACCCACGACGCGGCGCCATCCATTCCATGAGCATTGGCGGCGTGAACGCCCATTTGCTGCTTGAAGACTATGAAACGGAACACCACGCCGAGTGGTCCCCGACCGAGCGGCCGTTCATTTTCCTGTTTTCTGAGGCGGATGAGGCCGGATTGGACCTGCTGGTGAGCGATTACCTGCGCTTTCTGCCGCGTGCGTTGGCAAACCTCTCTGCGCGCGACGCGGCACAGGAGCCTACGCCAGAAAAGCTGCGGGCGCACGAGTCGCTCTATTTGGAACGGCTCGAATATACCCTGCAACAGGGCAGAGAGCATCGAGACGTGAGACTGGCGGTCAGCGCCGACAGCATTGCGCAACTGCAAGAGAAGTTGCAGCGCTGGCTGTCGCATACGGGCCATCAGGATGGCATTTACGACAGTCGCGAGACGTCATCCATAAAAGAGAAGGCGTTGTCTTCCTTGAGCGACGGCGTGCGACAAGCCTTGTTGAAATGGCTGGCGGGGGATGCCGTGGAGTGGGCCAAACTGCGGCAGGACGAAGGGTGGCGAGACGGACTGCGCAAGCTTCATTTGCCCGTCAACCCACTGCGGAAGCTGTTCTGCTGGCATGAGGGGTTCCACGATAGCGACGTCGCTGACGGACATCATGCAGTGCCGACAAACGCGGAACAGCGTTCTGTCGTGGAGTAAGGGTGCAATTGTACCGTTGTTTTTTTATTCAAATAGGGGTGTGCAATGAATGAATTAGACGAAGCCTTGTCGGGCTACCTTGTTACGCAGGCTGCGAAAGTACTGAAGTGCAGCCCGGACATTATCGAGTGGGAAAGTGATATTGATGAATATGGGTTTGAGTCGATGGAGGTCAACCAATATTGCGTCGATCTGAATAAATTTTTCTCTATCAAACTGACGCCGGTTGTATTCCTGGAAGTCAATTCATTGCAAGGGTTGAGTGAGTATCTGAAAAAACATCACTTCAATCGTCTTGAAATGACCTTTTTATGAACATGAGTCTCGGAGGAAACTGTTATGGAAAAGTATGACATTCAAAGTGAAACGCAACGCAAAGCCTTCGACCTGATGCCACACTTCTTTCTCGATCAGGAGGAACAGGCGAATTTCCACTTTATGATGCATATGCGGTTGCTGTTGAACGCGCCTGAGTTTATGGCTACCTTCGAACGCGACCTGTTTGAGAAGAAATTGGCCGACCTCCAGGCGAAATGTCCGGATCTGGCCAACATGGATTGTGCCGATACGTTCATTAAAATGAAGTCCTACGATTTCTCAAATATGGATCGGAATACATTCCAGTGCATGATCAATGACGCAAGTAATCCGCCGATTATTGCCAAGGGTTTTCTCAACGACACGAAAGCCGTTCAACAATGGTCCCATGAATACCTGATTGAGCACTACAAAGACACTGAGATTATCGCGGTGGGTTATGATGAAAAAGAAACCAGCCTAAAAAAACTCAAGCTGGAAAAAATACTGCGTTCTCAATTGGACAAGGATTCAAAGGTCAGTTACTACATCAACAACTCTGCGGAAATATTTAACGACTATCCGGATTTAATCGATGAAGTGGGGGCTGAGAAAATACTTGATCTGTTTCATGGTCATTCTGCAAATAGTTTCAGTCAGTTATTTGTCGGCAATCTTCGCACCTGGGGAACTAACTGGCATCAGGGGAATGATATTTCCTGCGCTCTGATGATAAGCGGGGTAAAACGGTGGTACTTCGTCGATCCGCGGCTAGGGTATATCTTGCGTCCCTTCTTTGATGGCGCCAATGGCATGTCAGCCAAGATGGATGCTCGCCTGGATATGAGCTTCCATAAAATCCATAGCCCGCTTTATGCGTACGCGCCCAAATTTTATGTCGACCTGGAGCCCGGCGATGTCATCTTCTTCACGAAATACTGGCCGCATGCGGTTATCAACACGACACCGCTGCAGATCATGGCCAATATGCGAATGACGGAAGTGAATCTGGATACCATGACCAAAGGCAAAGATGTCCCGACGCTGATGCCGGTATACGATAACATTCTGAACTCCGATCCATCCTTCATCAAATTCAAGTTTGATATCTTTAATAATTTGGGGGAAAAATCCAAAACCATCGGCGATGAGAACTATTTCTCTGCCTATACTTCGACCAGCGATGTTCTGACCAATGGGGATAAACAATGAGCGAGTACCTGATAAATTCCGGCGAGTTCAACATGATTGTTTGTCCGGCAGACAAAGCCTATTACATCCTTAATGAAGATCGGGCTTCGACGCAGACGCTTCAGGAGTTTCTGGACGGTGATAACGTGCAGTACCACCGGCTTAAGCCCCTGTGGTTTAAATATCGCGCCGATGAATCCTGGCAGGATCTCGATAAAAAAGAATACCGACTGGGTAAAGAACTTTCCGAGGCGGAGCTGATCGACCGTTTTGTCTTGAAGGCATTTAACTTTGGCAGTTTGGTCGCCGTTCGTGACAGCCAAACGGGCGCCGTCAAGATATTTAAACGGGACAAGTTAAAAATGTCCGTCCGTTAGTAACCGATTCGCCTGAATAAAATTGATGCACGCCTTCTTTTGATTTCGCCCGGTTGTACTAGACTCATGGGGGGCGTGCGGCAGCGCTGTTAACTGCGCCAGGGAAAGTGATTGGAGAAACAAGTGACGAAGCAAAATAACGACAGTGAAAACGCCTCAATATTAAATAATATACATGATAAGGAAATAGTGGAAAGCCTGAGCCTGGATGAGAAAAAAGACGCTGTCGCGATTATCGGTATAGGCGGGTTCTTCCCAGGCGCCGACTCTATCGAAGAATTTTGCCTCAAGTTGGATATGCAAGCGTCGCTGTTTTCACCGGTGCCTGACAATCATTTTCCCGGGCCGGAAATGCGCGACAGATATGGCGCGTTTTTGCACGATATATCCGGCTTTGATCCTGACATATTCAATATCGGCCCGATGGAGGCCGAGTACATGGATCCCAGGACGCGTTTACTCTTGATGTCGGTGTGGCATACCCTGGAGGACGCCTGTTATTTGCCGCAGCAGCTACGCGACGCCAACGTCGATGTTTATATTGCCTCGGAAGGCGCCGCTTATACGCCGTTTCTCGCTAAGGCTGAGCTTACGAGCTATTCCATATTGGGCATGATGTCCTGGTCTTTACCGAATTACCTCTCGCACGCTTTTCGTTTCAACGGCAAAAGCCTGTATATCGATACGGCCTGTTCCGGCGCCAGCGTGGCTTTGCATCAGGCCAAGGAAGCGTTGTTGCGCGGAGAGACGGATTATGCGCTGGTCGGCGCCGCTAACCTGTTATTCGGCGATGCGCTGGCCGGATCGTATTTGGGTCAGGAATCGCTGGGTATTCTCGGAGGCGAGGCGAGTTGTTTCCCTTTTCAGTCCGATGCCAAAGGCTTTCTGCCCGCCGAAGCGACGGTCACCGTGTTGCTCAAGCGGTTATCCCAGGCTATCGACGATCGGGATAACATCCATGGGGTTATTTTAGGCTCCGCCGTCAACCATACCGGAGGCTACGGCAGCCTCACGATGCCTTCGGCCGAATCACAGGCGAAGGTCATTGTCAGCGCCTATCGTCAAGCCGGTATCGATGTGGATACCCTGGGCTATATTGAAGCTCATGGCGCCTCATCGCTGCTGTCCGATGCCGAAGAAATCAAAGGATTCAAGCGTGCGGATGCGCAATTAGCAACGCGCCTGGCGCCCTCTACGGGCACGCCCTGCAAAATCAGCACGCTTAAACCGAATATGGGGCACGCCAATTCGGCTTCCGGCCTGGTATCGCTGGTCCGTGTGCTGCACGCGTTTAAAACGAGGAAAAAACCGGGGATCAAGGATTTCACCGGCTGCAGTGAAAAAATCAAGCTCGAAGGTTCACGTTTTTACCTCAATGAGGCGACGGAAGAGTGGCCGCCGTTGGTAGATGCCGATGGCCGGGAGATCGCACGCCGGGCCGCGATTAACAACTTTGGCGCGGGTGGAGTTAACGCCCATTTGCTGCTGGAAGCGTTCTCCGGTTACGACGATCGCCGCGAGAGCGCCGGTGATGACGCGCATTCGCAGGAAAAGGGGTACTTTCTGGCGCTGTCGGCGCTGCATGAATGGCAGTGGATTCGCTATGCTGAATCTCTCCTGGCCTTTTTGCAGCGGTCTCCCGACGTCCCTCCGGGCGCGCTGGAATATTTTTATCTGACCGCACGCAATAAGTTTGAGCACCGGGTGGTCTTTCGTTATACCGACATTGAAAATTTGCAAGAGAAGCTGACCCAGTTTATCGCCGCCAAAGGGCAGAAAGCTTACTACCTGAAAAGCGGGGTGCGCGATGAGAATAAGGCGCTCGACATATTTAACCGCCATCACCGGCTATCGGACTTGCTGACGACGCTGGATTGGGAAAATGACAAACGCTTTCTTATCGATCTGTGGGTTCAGGACGTCGACTTCCCGCTGCATCAGACCCTTGGCGCATCGACGTTTAACAAGCTGTCGCTGCCGCGTTACCCTTTTAACCTTGAACATTACTGGAGCGCGGCGGTGTCGCCGTCAGCGCCGCACGGCGGTCGGGGGCATCGGGACATACATCCGTTAGTGCAGCAAAATACGTCGGATTTTTATACTCAGCGCTACAGCAGTTTCTATACCGGCGATGAGTTTTTTCTGGCTGATCATCTGGTTAAAGGCCAGAAAGTGCTGCCTGGGGTGGCCTACCTGGAGTTGGCGCGGGCGGCGCTGGCCGATGCCTTGGGCCAGCCGGCAGCGATCAGGCTGGAAAATATCAGTTGGATACGGCCAATGCGCGTAGAGGCGCCGGGGTTGCACGTTGCTGTCGAACTGCATCCTGAAGGCGATGCGCGCTTCGGCTTTGAGATATACAGCACCGGCGCTTCTGCCGCGGGGAGCGAAAGAGTCACGCATTGCCGCGGGCAGGCCGGGATAGCGCCTGCCGGGGAGCCGGCACCACCTGCAATCGACGTGCGCGCTCTGCAGCGCCAATGCGCCGTCAGGCATCTGGACAGCCAGGCATGTTATGCCGCTTACAGCGCAATGGGCATTCTTCACGGCCCGGCCTATCAGGGCGTGATCTCAATAGATGAGGGCGCTACGCAGGCTATTGCCCGTATCGAATTGCCCGCCTGTGTGGCCAAGAGCCACAGTCAACTCTTTTTACACCCCAGCCTGATGGATTCGGCATTACAAATGGCCGCCGGTTTGCTGGTTGACGCTGAAAACCCTGAATTCGCATTGCCGTTTGCATTGGAACATTTGGACATGTTCCCGCGAGAGGGGGCCAGCGCGTTGCCCGAGTGCCTGTGGGTCTGGGCGCGGTATAAAACCGGGTCTGCTAAAACCGACAAAGTCAAAAAAATGGATTACGACCTGTGCGACGAAGCCGGCCATGTTTGGGTCAGGCTCGGCGGCTTTTCTTCCAGAGAGGTGGACAATGCGCCGCCGGCCGCTGGCCGTACGGAGACGCCAACCGAGACACGACCTTCTGACATGCGCGTCGCGGCGGAAAGCGCCGAGAACAAAGAATTGCAAGACAAGCTGCTCCCCTTGATGCAGCAGTCACTGGCCAGGTTGCGGAAGCTGGAAGCGGGGCGAATCGATCCCCATGCCGAACTGTCTCAGTTTGGTCTGGATTCTATTCAGCTTACGGAGTTTACCAACCTGTTGAATCGCCAATACTCGCTGACGTTGACGCCAACGGTATTCTTCGAATATTCCACCCTGGGGGAGTTTGTGGCTTATCTGGCGCAAGCCCATCCGGCCGCATTCTCGACGCTGCTTACCGCACATGAGCCGCTCGCGCAGCCCGCCGCAGGCGCTGAGCAAGAAAACGGGGGGCAATCACGCGAATCGAGGCACCATGACGAGACAGCGCACGCCCCTCGGACGTTGCCTCGACAAGGGGCGGTCTATCCCTCGGCGCCCATCGCGCCGGCAAACGAGCCGATAGCCATTGTCGGCATGACGGGCCGTTTCCCGATGGCGCGGGATCTGGACGCCTTTTGGGACAACCTAGTGAACGGCAAAGATTGCATCAGCGAGATTCCTGAGCAACGCTGGGACTGGCGGGCACTGTATGGCGATCCCCTGCGTGAAGTGAATAAATGCCAGGTTAAATGGGGTGGATTCATTGATGGTATCGATGAGTTTGATCCTCTGTTTTTCGGCATTTCGCCGAAAGAAGCCGAGCTGATGGACCCTCAACAACGCTTATTGATGACTTACATATGGAACGTCATTGAAGATGCGGGCTACAGCGCCGGCGAAATCTCCGGTACCGACACCGGAATTTTCGTGGGAACCGGCATGAGCGGGTACGGCAGCCTCATCTCAGAGGCCAGGCTCCCCATCGAAGGGTATTCGCTGACCGGCATTGTCCCCTCCGTTGGACCTAACCGAATGAGTTTCTTCCTGAATATTCACGGCCCCAGTGAGCCTGTGGAAACCGCGTGCTCTTCTTCGTTGATCGCCATTCATCGCGCCGTTCAGGCTATCAACGCCGGCGAATGTGAACAGGCCATTGTCGGCGGTGTGAATACGCTGGTAACCCCAGATGGGTATATCAGTTTCAGCAAGGCCGGCATGCTGTGCCAGGACGGCCGCTGCAAAACCTTCTCCAGCGCGGCTAACGGTTATGTGCGAGGAGAAGGCGTCGGTATGCTTTTCCTGCGCAAACTCAGCGTGGCGGAAGCGTCGGGCGATCATATCTATGGCTTGATTCGTTCCAGCGCGGAAAATCACGGCGGCCGGGCCAATTCATTAACGGCGCCCAATCCGAAAGCGCAAGCGGCCTTGCTGAAGCGGGCTTACGCCAAAGCCGGGATCGATCCGCGCAGTATCGGGTACATCGAGGCTCACGGCACAGGAACGCCGTTGGGCGATCCGATAGAGATCGATGGGCTGAAAAGCGCGTTTCAAGACTTATATCGCAAGACGCCGGCGGCGACCGATCTGCACGACCGGCCTCAACACTGCGGTTTGGGCTCGGTAAAGACCAATATCGGCCATTTGGAAATGGCGGCCGGCATTGCCGGCGTGATCAAAGTGTTATTGCAGCTGCAACACAAGACGCTGGTGAAGAGTTTACATTCCGAACAACTCAATTCTTATATCCAACTGGATAACTCGCCCTTTTATGTCGTGCGAGAGAATCAGCCTTGGCTTGCCCCTCAGGATCCCCAGGGGCAGGCGCAACCTCGCCGGGCCGGCGTCAGCTCTTTCGGTTTTGGCGGCGCCAATGCGCATATCGTGCTGGAGGAATACACCGGCGGAATAACGGCAACGGACGAGCGGGGCAAAGAACCTGCGGAACTCGCCATGGTGATCCTCTCGGCAAAGAACGCTGAGCGCCTGATGGCGGCGGCGCAGAATCTGCTCTCCCGGATCACGGCTGAGAACAAGGCGCGGCCGCCGTTGGATGAACTCGCTTATACATTGCAGGTCGGGCGGGATGCGATGGATCAACGGTTGGGGATCCTGGTCTCATCCCTTGACGAACTGGCTGAGAAACTAAGCCAGTTCCTGGCGGGGGAAGAGGCTATCGATGGCCTGTATCGCGGTAATGTCCGACAGAATAAAGACATGCTGGCCATGTTCGTCACGGACGAAGACATGACGGCTACCCTCGATCTTTGGTTCCGTAAGCGTAAGCACGCAAAAATCCTGGCGTTGTGGGTGAAGGGGATGGACGTTGACTGGTATCGGTTATACCCGCAGCAGCGGCCAAAACGCATCAGCCTGCCGACTTATCCGTTCGCGACCGAACAATACTGGATCAACGATGTCCGCCACGCGGCGTTGAGCGTCTGCGCCGCGCAAACGCCAGACGCCGTGCCCGACGATCTCGCCGCGAGCGCAGCGCAGAACCCGGATCGGGCGCAGACGCAGCCAGACGATGACTTCAGCCATGTCGTGCTCTGGGAAACGGATGACACCCCCCAGGAGAGCATCACAGCCTCACCAATGACGGGAACGGTGTTGATTGTCGCGGCGGAGCAGGATATGGCGCTGGAAACTGCGCTGATCGCCAAACTGAGCGGCCAAACTTCGCGCCTGGTGCGTTTCTCCTTGAGCGACGCGGCGACGCGTGAAACGCGGCAGACCGACCCCGATCGCTGGACGTGCGACATCCGGGATGAAAACGCACTCGGCCATTGCCTGGATAACGTCGGCGGCATACAGCATGTCTTTTTCATTGCCGACGGCGCGGATAGCCAACCATCGGCAGATGCGGCAACGCTCACGGCCAGTTTGCAGCGTAACGAGTTGCAGCTGCTGCGTTTGGCAAAATCGCTGCAACAGCGGCTGGCGAAAGAAGATGCAGTAGATTTTACCGTGATTACCCAAGACAACCATGCGTTGTCAGCCGATGAGATCCGTTACCATGGCGCCGGGATTACCGGCCTGGCTTATTCCATCGCTCAGGGAGATCACCGTTTCAGGGTCAGGAATTTGGACGTTTCCCTGCGAGACGTGCAATCGCCCGCGCGACGAGAAAAATTGCTGCAGCAGATCATCAACGAAGCGCCCAGTGAGCGAGGCGAACAAATTCGCCTGTTTTCCGACCGGCGCTACCGACAAACCTTCTTCCGTCTCGATCCTCGCAGTTACAGCGACGAGAACGCCATCAAACATGGCGGCGTCTATCTGATTCTGGGCGGCAGCGGAACGGTGGGTAGTGTCATCACCCGACAACTCTTGCAACATTACCAGGCGAAAGTGATTTGGTTAGGTCGTCAGCCTGATTCCAGCCCTGCGTTGCAAAGCCGGTTGGACGCATTGGCAAGCGTGGGCGAGCGGCCTGAATATTTCCAGGCCGATGCGACGGACCTGGCCTCTTTGCAGTCGGCCCTGGCGCAAATCAAGCGGAAATACCCCCGCATCGACGGTGCGATATTCGCCGGCCTGGTTTTTGACGCCGAGAATGCCATTAGCCAGACCACGGAACAGGCTTTCTGGCAAATACTGCAGGTCAAAGCGTCAGGCAGCCTCAATTTCTACCGGGCGCTCCAGCAGGAATCGTTGGATTTCCTGGTCTATTTCTCTTCCTGTCAGGCCTTCTCGTTTTCCGGCGCCGCGACGCTGTCGGCCTATGCCGCCGGGATTACGTTCTCTGACACGCTGGTACGCACCCTGCAGGCTCAGGCCGGGTATCCGGTGGGAATTATCAATTGGGGATTCTGGCAAGCCTCACTGGCCGGTTTGCCGGCCAGCCAAAGCATTTTCGCATTAAGTGATGCGGAGGGTTTCACCTGTTTTGAGCGTTTTGTCACGCTGCTGCAGCAAAAGCGCCAGGGTCAGTTCGTCTGCCTGAATGCCTCTGCGCCGGTACAGCAACTGATGAATCTGCATCCGCATGAGTCCGTGCTGGTCAGCCATCAACGACAACCTTCACCCGACACTTTTAATCAGGGGCTGATCAATGCCTAAGATCGCTGACAATCAATGGGACACAGAGACTGACGTGTTGTTGCAGTCCCATCATCCTCACGCCATTAATGCCTGGCTGGCTCAACTTCTGTATCTACAGCTCGATCGGCTTGGCGTTTTCTCAGCCTCGGTGCATCAGGATGATTTTACTGAACACGCCGATCGTTGGGGCCTTGACCCTCAGTTCCAGCTCTGGTGGCGCGAGTCGATCAGGCTGTTGCTTGCAGCCGAATTGATCGCCTGGCGAGACGGCGTCCTGGTTTGCCGCGGACCGAGTTCGGAACACGCGGAAGCGGTATGGCGGGCGTGGGATGATTTTCGCGACGGCCATCGTCATGACTCTGCACGCATGACCCAAATGAATCTGGTTGATGCCTGTTTGCGTAATCTGCCACAGATCCTGACCGGCGGGCTGCCGGCGACGGAAGTGCTATTCCCCAATGCGTCGATGGAAAAAGTCGAAGGGATTTATAAGGATAATCCGGTTTCAGATTTGTTTAATCGGGTATTGACGAAAACCGTCAGCGACTATGTGAGCGGCGTGTTGCGCCTGGAACGCGAAGCGCAATTGAATCTGGTCGAGATCGGCGCCGGCACCGGTGGCACAACGGCCATGGTGTTACCGGCGCTGATGACGCACCAACGCAATATTCAACAATATTTGTATACGGATCTCTCGCAAGCCTTTTTGATGCATGCCCGGCGTTGTTATGGACCCACTTGCCCGTTTCTTGATTATGCATTGTGGGATATTGAGCAACCCCTGGCGACGCAGCCGATCCCTCCTGCGTCTTTTGATGTGGCGATCGCGACCAATGTTCTCCACGCCACCAAGGATATCCGGAGCACGCTGCGCCATTGCAAAGCCGCCTTGCGCAATGGCGGCATGGTGATCATCAATGAACTGAGCGATAAATCCGTGTTTACGCATTTGACGTTCGGGCTACTCAAAGGCTGGTGGTTACATCAGGACACCGCGTTGCGCATTGAAGGCAGCCCGGCGATAGCGCCTGATACCTGGCGAGAAATTCTGGAAGAAGAGGGGTTTCATTCGGTTGAGTTTCCGGCGCAGAAAGCGCATGCGTTGGGACAAACCATTATTGTTGCCTTCAGCAACGGCGTCATTCGACAGCAAGCGCCGCTGTCGAAGAAAAGAAATCAGCCTGCAAAACAACAGGCGACCCCGCGTCCCGCCGCACCGGCTTCGGCGCCCGAGGCCGGCCTAACCGAAGAGCGCATGGTGGCGCACATCAGCGAGGTGATCCTGTCTGCTCTGGCGCAAGCGGTGAACCTTTCTCCTGAGCAGATCGATGCCGAAACCGCCTTCTCCGAATACGGTATTGACTCCATTCTGACGGTTAATTTCACCAATAAAATTAACGAATTAATTGGCGTCCGCCTGAACCCGGCCGCGCTTTACGATTACCGTTCTGTCGCCTCGTTGAGCGGCCATATCCACCGCAGCGCCAGTGAGGCAGTGCGCGCCTCGCTGGCCGCCTCCAGCGCCCACGAGGGCGGCGAGGCGGTTCCGGCGCATACGGACAAGAAAGGGCCGGCCGCCGCACGCAGTACGCACGATGAAAACAAACTGAAATATATTACGGACAGCGTGATTGACGTGCTGGCAAAGACGGTCAACCTGCAGCCCGAGCGTATCGATGAGCAGACGGCATTGTCGGATTTTGGTATTGATTCGATTCTCAGCGTTAACTTTATCAATCAGATCAATCAATCACTGGGGATCGCGCTAAACCCGGCGGTGCTCTATGACTATGCGACGATAGAAGCCTTAAGCGCGCATATCTGCCGGACTTATCCCGAGCTGCACGTTATTGCTGAACCTCTCGCCGCGCCGCAACCGCAACCCCCTTCAGACCGGCGCCGAGAGCCGGTGCCGCCGATCGCCGCACCAGAGGCGAAAGCCTCCGGGCAGCGGCACGTCGAATCTGATGCCATCGCGGTGATCGGCATGGCGGGGCAGTTCCCCGGCGCCGAAGATATCCAGGGTTTCTGGGACAATCTTGCGGCAGATAATGCCGGGATTGAAGCCTTGCCTCACCATTATTTGGATCCCGCGAGATATTCTGCCGATACGGACAAAGACGCGGCCATCCGAGACGGAAAAACCTATTGCAAGTGGGGCGGTATCGTTAAAGACCGGGACTGTTTCGATGCCGGGTTTTTCCGCATTTCCGAGCAGGATGCCCTGTCGATGAGCCCTCACCAGCGCCTGGTGCTGCAGGAAAGCTGGAAGGCGCTGGAAGATGCCGGCTATAACCCCAAAGCGCTGTCCGGCGCCAACGCGGGCGTGTTTATTGGCGCGGAGCCCGCCAATTACCAGCAGGGTTCTTTTGTTGGATCGTCCGAGGCGATCATCGCGTCACGCGTCTCCTATTTTCTGGATCTGAAGGGCCCGGCACTGGTGGTAAATACCGGCTGTTCATCTTCAGCCGTGGCGATACACCTGGCGTGTGAAAGCCTGCGTCGCCGGGAGACGGAGCTTGCACTGGCCGGCGGCGTCTTTACGGCGCTGGATGCCGACGCGCTGGCGAGTCTGTCCGGTATTGGACTGTTGTCCCACAAGGCGGTATGCCCCATTTTTGACCAGGAAGCTGACGGTATGCTGCTGTCGGAAGGGATTGGGCTGGTCGTGCTGAAAAGGCTGGAGCAAGCCATTGCGGACGGCGATCCCATCCACGCCGTCATCCGCGCCTCGGGGATCAATCAGGATGGCGCCAGCAACGGCATCACGGCACCGAGCGGAACCGCGCAGCAACAATTACTGGAACAGGTCTATCATAAGTATCGCATTAACCCCGAAGAGCTCAGCTACCTTGAAGCTCATGCCACCGGCGGAAAATTGGGCGATACCATTGAGGTTAATGCGCTGGTGCGCGCGTTTAAAGCGCTGACCGCAAAGCAGCATTTCTGCGCCCTGGGCAGCGTGAAATCGCATATTGGCCATACTTCTGCCGCGTCAGGCGTGATTGGGCTGATAAAAATCGTGCTGTCGATGCGCCATCGTCATCTGCCGGGTTTGAAAGATTATCGGCAAATCAACCCATTATTCGAATTGCAGGACTCCGCATTTTATCTTCAGAGCTCGGCCTCCGCCTGGCACGGCCACGGCGATAAACCCCGCTTGGCGGCTCTGAATTCTTTCGGCCACAGCGGAACCAACGCCCATTTGGTCATCGAAGAGTATGTCGCGACGCAAGCGGTGGCCGAACCGGCCAACGCCGGTTGGATGATTCCTCTGTCGGCCAAAACGCCGGACCGTCTGTACGCGCAGGCAGAGGCGCTGAGCACCTGGCTGGAGACGATGGGGCGACAAGGCCGCGAGAGCGAAGAGAATGCCCGCGCCTTCATGCAATCTATGGCGTACACGTTGCAAATCGGGCGAGAAGCGATGCCGGAACGTTTCTTGATGATCGTGCACGATCATCGTGACTGCCTGCGGCAGCTACAGGCATTTTGCCGCCGGCAAACCGCGACAAGCCATGCTGCGAATGCCGCCAGGAAGCAGCCGCCGTTAAGCGCTGAGGCTTATCAAGATCGCGGTTTGCACCGGCTTTCCCATGCCGAGCTGGAGACTATCGGCCACGCCTGGTTGCAGGGCCGCCCCGTTAATTGGCAAAGTTTTTATTCGTCGGCGCCTAAAAGAATTCACTTGCCTGGCTATCGCTTTGCGAAAGCCGTTTTCCGCGCGTCGGATTCCGGCTTCACCGAAAAAAACCGGCCAGCGGGCAGCGCAATTGCCGACGGCCATTATCCGATTGGGAAAGTGGGCTTATTTAGGGCCGGGCATCCCTGGAGCCGGCCTTTTAATCGCCATCATCCCGTTTTACGCCATCACAAGGCATTCGGCCAATCGCTGATGCCCGGTCTGGCATACATCGATCTGCTGTTCCAATTTTTCCATCGCCAGGGCATGGATTATCGGCGGTTGGAAATGCGTAATCTGGTGATCCACCATCCCCTGACCATTGCCGACGATTACGCGGTGGAGGCGCACATCAGTTGCCAAAAACATGAACAAGGGTACTGGCAGCTTCGCGTTGAAGGCTACGAAGTGTTTGATGATCATCGGCAGTCAGAACTGAAGACCTATATGAGTGCGGAAATGCACTCGGTTCAGGCGGCACCGTTTGATGAAACACTTGATTTAACCCCGTTGAAACAGGGCGCCACCGGGCGGTTGGGGCTACGGGAAGCCTATGAGACCTTTGGCGGAACCGATATTCGCCACAGCGGGCCGATGGTTGGCGACGGCGTAATTTATCACCTGCCTATGGCAAATCTGATCGATATTGCCGTGCCTGAAGAACCCTTGCCCGGCGCCGAAGACTATCTGTTCCATCCGGTGTTGATCGACGGGAGCGCCATCGGCTCCGGTAGCCTGTTTCTGGAGCAGAACGCGCAGCAGGATATCTTCTTGCCGCTTTATTACGAATCTTTCCGGGCGACGTCGCCATTATCGGCACAGTGTATTACCCGGATCGGCCGCGACTCGCTGAAACAAACTCCGCAGCTCTCGTACCTGACCATGGAGTTCTTTACGCCCCACGGAGAAAAGATTGGCGAGCTGAAAAATTTCACCTGCAAGCGCGTGCGCGACGCCGCGGCGATCAACGCATCACAACCTCACGCCGACGTGACGACGCAGGCCGCTGCCGCCGTCATGTCCGCCGATCTCATTGAGCCTATGAAAAATGAAACCCTGTCTGTAACCGCATCCATCGTCGCGGATACGCATGATTCAGCATTGGAATGCGCTGAGCAGCGAGTGAAAAAGATCCTGGCGGATACGCTGACGAAAAGCCCTGAAGAGATTGAAACCGATATCGGTTATTACGAGTTGGGTTTGGACTCCGCCGGGCTGTTGCATATGGTGAAGTTACTGGAACAGTCGCTCAAGGTGAAATTGAACCCGACGGTACTGTTTGAATATGCCAACGTCGGTGAACTCGCCGCGTATTTGCTTGAGCAGTATCCGATGTCGTTCCTCGCGGCGGATAAGGCAAGCGCCGCACAGGGGGACGTTTCTCCCCAGACGCAAAATGCCGGCATTTCAACGAGCGAGATCCAAACGGATGCCGCAGCGAACAACGCGAAACAGCAAGCGTCTCGTTCATCTGCCGACATGCGGCAACCCGCGGCAAGCGGCGATGAAGATATCGCGGTGATCGGGATTGCGGGGCGATACCCCGGAGCACAGGACATGGCGGAGTTTTGGGCTAATCTCAACGCCGGCAAGGATTCCGTGACGGAAATTCCCGCAGAGAGATGGCGGAAAGAGGTATTGGATGGCGTCGCTTCGCCTTCGGGCCGCCCGATTTCACGCTGGGGTGGATTTATCGACGATGTGGACTGTTTCGACGCCCAGTTCTTCCGCGTATCCCCCCGAGAAGCGCAATGGCTCAACCCTCAAGAGAGATTGTTCCTGGAAACCTGCTGGACGGCGATCGAGGATGCAGGTTACACGCCGGAGACGCTGGTGGCTGAAGAGGGGCCCAATAAACGGCGCGACGTCGGCGTCTTTGTGGGGGTAATGCATAACGATTACGCCCTGATTGCTGCGGAAATCGTCAATCGCGGGCAGGTCATGCCGCTGTCGATGAATCATGCCCCCATCGCTAACAGGGTCTCTTATTTTTGCGGCTTCCACGGGCCTTCTTTTGCCATCGACACGGTTTGTTCCTCTTCCCTGACGGCGCTTCATTTGGCTCTGGAAAGTTTGCACCGGGGGGAAAGCAAGGTCGCGATAGCCGGCGGCGTTAATCTGTCCTTGCATCCTTACAAGTACATGACCTATGGGCTGGCGGACATGTACTCCAGCGATGGACGCTGCCGGACGTTCGGCGACGGCGGGAACGGTTTCGTCTCCGGGGAAGGGGTTGGCGCGGTCTTGCTTAAACCGCTTTCTCAGGCGCTCAAGGACCGGGACAATATTTATGCGTTAATCAAGGGCAGCGCCATCAACCATGTGGGGCAAGTGAGCGGCATTACCGTTCCCAGCCCGGTGGCACAGGCTGATTTGATGCTGCGCTGTTACGAAAAGACCGGCATCGATCCACGCACCATCAGCTATATCGAGGCGCATGGCACCGGAACGGCGCTGGGCGATCCGATCGAAATTCAGGGGTTGGTCAAAGCCTTTAGGCAACATACCCCCGACAAGCAGTTTTGCGCGATAGGCTCGGTGAAATCCAACATCGGTCATGCGGAGTCTGCAGCGGGCATCAGCGGGCTCAGTAAAGTGATCCTTCAACTGCATCATAAAATGCTGGTGCCCTCACTGTTGCATGCAGAACAGGTGAATCCTTATCTGGAACTGGAGCATTCACCTTTCTATATTCAGCGCGAGGCGAAGGCGTGGGAGCAGCCAAGGGTGGAACACAACGGTGAAGCGATCGCCGTGCCCCGGCGTGCCGGGATCAGTTCATTTGGCGCCACCGGGTCGAATGCGCACCTGATCGTCGAAGAATTTCTGCCGCCGGTCTCCCACCGAGCGGCGAGTGCTCAGCCGCTGATCGTGCCTTTGTCAGCGAAAAATGAAGACAGGCTGCGGGTTATGGCGGGAAATTTGGCTCAATTCCTGGCGAACCACCCGAATCTCGACGGACTGCCTCCTGAAGATCTGGCCTTTACACTCCAGGTGGGCCGCCGGTCATTGGAAGAGCGCGTTGTGTTTGTCGTACAGGATCTCAGGGAGCTGGAACAGAAACTGGCGGCTTTTGCCACAGAAGCCGTTTTGCCTGAGCAGAGCTGGCGGGGAAGTGCCGGCAGCAACGGCAAAGACAGCGCCCGCAGCGGCGGTTTTCTCTCGGCGGACGACAGCGCCGCGCTGCTTCAACGCTGGATAGCGCAAAACGCCGTTCACAAAATCGCCCGTTTTTGGGTTGAAGGCTTTAGGGTGGACTGGCCTCAGTTATACCCGCTGGCGACACCTTGCCGCATTAGCCTGCCAGGCTATCCGTTTGCCAGAGAGAAGCATTGGCTTCCCGCACCGGACGACTTGGGGCGGATCGCTCACGCCGCATCGGCAGCCTCTTCGGACGAGACGGCCGCGCCAGGTTCAGCGCCTGTCAGCCCGGAAGAGCCCGAGAGGCTGATGCTGTTTACGGAGTCGTGGCATAAGATGCCTGCGCCGGCCGCACCCCGGCCGCCCCGAGACTTCAACACGCTGATCTGCTTCTTGTCGCAGCCGGAAAGCCAGCATTTGCTGCGATTGCACATGAAGACGCTGGCGCCGCAAACCGAAGTGGTGTTTGTTTCCCGCGAGCCGGAACGCCGCGCAGAACGCGTTTTCTCGCTGCCGCATGCGGGCGCGGAACAGGAACAGACGGAGAACTATCACCGCTGCTTCACCCAGTTGAAATCGGCGCAGATCGACCCTCAGCGCAGCGCAATCCTGTATCTATGGCCGTTGGAAGAGCGCGGCCATTTGCCGGATTATGCCGCGCTGCATCATCTTCTGTCTTCGATGGTGAAAACAGGCATGGCGCCACAACGTCTGTTGTTGGCCGGCGCCAGCCACTATTCGCTTGGCCGGGCCTATCTAGAGTCGTGGATTGGCATCGAGCGTTCCCTGACGGCCGCATTGCCGTCCACGCAATGCGCCATTGCCGCCAGCGTTGTTTCAGGCGCCGATGCGGCAGATGAAAGCGTGGTGTTGGCCGCACACGCCGTCACCGAGCTCTCTCTCTCTCGGCTTTATCAGCAAATAACGGCGCAAGATTTTGAAAGCGTTTGCTATGAAAATGAAGAACGGCACGTCCTGCAGGTTCAACCTGGCCCCGCGTCTCTGACGGGGCCGGAGGAAACGGGGATAAAGCAAGGGGGCACCTACCTGATCACCGGCGGGTTCGGCGGTCTGGGCTTGATTTTCGCCCGATACCTGGCACAGCGTTATTCCGCCCGGTTGATTCTGACTGGCCGCACCGCCATGAATGCGGAACGGGGCGCGGTGGTTGACGAGTTGGTTCGGTTGGGGGGACAAGTGCATTACATCCAGGCGGATGTGTGTGATGCCAGCGCCATGCGTTTTAATCTGGCGCAGGCCAGACAAGCGATGGGGGCGATCCTTGGCGTGATTCACGCCGCCGGTATTGAAGCCGGGGAACCTGTGTTTGCCAAATCTCGTCAGGCATTCGAAGCGGTCCTGCAGCCGAAAGTGGATGGGCCGCAAATAGTAGACGAATTGCTCACGCAGGATCCGCTGGATTTTGTCTGCTATTTTTCCTCCAGCGCTGCATTCTTGGGCGATTTCGGTTCTTGCGATTACGCGATGGGAAACCGTTTCCTGATGAGCTTTGGCAAGCACCGCATGGCGCAGGTGAAACAAGGCCATCTTCGCGGCAAAACCTTGATTATCAACTGGCCATTCTGGGCCGAAGGGAAAATGGGCGCTCACGACAAAGAAAGCGCTGGCTTCTATCTCAGCGCGACTGGACAGCGGGCACTTAACAGTGCGGAAGGGCTGCAGGTCTTCGAGCAGTTGTTGCAGCAAGGTGAGGGGCAATATCTGGTTATTGCTGGAAAGCCCGCTCGCGCCGCCCAGTTATTGGGATTGGATAAACACAGGGTGGCCGGACCGGCCCCGGATCCTGATTCGGCCAGCCCGTCGCACGATGTCGCTGGCACGGGCGATCTGCAACAACCGGCGCTCCCTGCCGGAAAAACGACCGATATTCGCGCCGAAGTCAGCCACATACTGAAAACGCTGATCCATCGCTTGCTCGGCACTCCGCTTGATCGGATCGGGTTGGACAGCGGCTTTGCCGATTTCGGTTTTGATTCGATCACGCTGGCGTCATTTTCCCGGGAATTGAGTCAGCGTTTTAATCTCGACATTACGCCAACGGTGCTCTTCGGCCACTCCTCGGTTAAACGGTTAACGGAATACTTTTGCCGTGAACACGCATCGGTGCTGCATGACATGCTGTCGCCTCACATAGCCGAGGACACCGGTGCTGCCGCCATACCCTTGGTTCAGCCGCCGCCTGAAGCGGCCTCTGCGACAGCGCCGCACCGCGAGATCGGGGCCGCTGAGGAGCCGATCGCCATCATCGGCATGAGCGGGCGTTTTCCGCAGGCGGACAGCATCGACGAATTCTGGGATGCGTTGATTCAGGGGAAAAGTGGTATCGGCGAGATGTCTGAGCCGCGTTGGGACTGGGGCGCCGTCACCGACAATGGAGCGGTTGTTCCGCAATGGGGCGCGTTCATGACGGATATCATGCGGTTTGATGCCGCTTTCTTTGATATCGCGCCGAAAGAGGCGATGGACATGGACCCCAGACAGCGAATTTTTCTGCAAGAGGCCTGGCGCACGTTTGAAGATGCAGGTTACATGGGGCCACGCATCCGCGGCATGTCTTGCGGCGTGTATGTCGGGGCGGAAGAAAGCGATTATGGCATGCTTGTCGGCGAGCAAGGGTCGATAAATGGCAATCAGAATGCCACGCTGGCGGCGCGGATTTCATATGCGCTGGATCTGAAAGGGCCTAACCTGGCCCTGACCGCGGCTTGCGCATCGGGCTTGGTCGCCGTTCATCAGGCCTGCCTGGCGTTGCGCCAGGGAGATTGCGAGATGGCGCTGGCAGGGGGGATCAACCTGTTAATGACGCCGTGGGTGTATCAGAGCATGCATCGGAGCGGGATGCTGTCGCCTGACGGCAACGCCAGCGTATTTGATCAGCGCGCCAACGGGCTGGTGCCGGGAGAGGCGGTTGCGGCGGTATTGCTGAAGCCCTTGTCAAAGGCCAAAGCCGATGGCGATCGGATCTATGGCTGCATTAAAGCCAGCGGTGTGAATTACGATGGGAAAACCAATGGCATCACGGCGCCGAATCCGCTGCGTCAGGCTGAATTGCTGAAAAATATCTATGACCGCTATCGGATTGATCCCCGCGCGATTCAATACGTTATCTCCCATAGCACCGGTTCGCAGTTGGGGGATCCGCTTGAAGTTCAAGCGCTGGCCGATGCCTTCGCCGGTGGCGGTGACGATCCCCATCGCTGCGTGCTAGGCTCGATTAAACCGCTTATCGGCCATACTTTTGCCGCTTCCGGCGTGGTCAGTCTCATCGCCATGCTGAAAGCCATAACGCATCAGACGATGCCGGCGACCCATCGCTTTGAAACATGCAACCGCTACATCAATCTGGAGCGAACCCCCTTTACCATCGAACGACAGAATCAGCCCTGGCTGCGCCGGGGTATGCAGCCCAGACTGGGTGCCATCAGCGCGACGGGGATCAGCGGAACCAATGCGCATGCGGTGATTGAAGAATATATTGCAGACGACCCCGAATCCGGGCAGGCGTCAAAAACGCCGTTGTCGGCAGGGGCCGCCGCGCATTCCACGATCGTGCCAATTTCGGCAAAAACCGCCGAAGCGCTGCGAGCCTATGTCCAGGCCTGCGCGCAATTTCTCCGGGATCAGCCGGCAACGCGGCTTGATAGGCTGGCCTATAGCCTGCAAACCGGGCGAGATGCCATGGCGCAACGCGTCGCCTTTGTCGCAGCGGATAGCGCAGAACTGCACGAACAGTTAGCGCAGTTTATTGCCGGCCAGGCTGCGCCGGGCGTTTATCACATTAGTGCGCAAAATGGTGACAATGTCACAAATTCACAGGCGTGGGGGGATGAAAACTCGGTGCCGCCTGAACAAATTCAGGCATGGATCGCAGCACGCCAATGGCAAGCATTAGCCGACGCCTGGAGCCGCGGCGCTGAAATCGATTGGTTTGAATTATACCGAGAGGCACGGCCACCGCAGCGCAGCGCGGGGCCAGTCTATCCTTTCCAGGGCAAGCGTTACTGGGCCACTCTCTCGCCCACAATGCAGCGCGGGCCTGCTGTTGTGCATACGCAAACGGCCGAGGCAGCAAGCGATGCAACGATGGGCGAAAGCAAAACGTCGTCGCTTGACGCCATCACGCGTCAGGTTCGTTCTTTACTGATACAGACGCTGTATTTTGAGGAGGCTGATGTTGCCAACCATCAACCGTTTACCGAACTAGGGTTAAATTCAATCAATGCAGTTGGCTTTATTGAAGCCCTTAACCGGTCATTAGCGGCCGGGGTGACGATTAATGCAATTTTTGAGTATCCCAGCATTGATGCCCTGTCAGCATATTTGCACGCCTTGCCGCGTGGCCGCCTTGCCTCGGCGGCTTCCGATGGCACGAATGGCCAGGCCGAAAGCATGGAAGCCGCGCCGGCACTGAGCGCTGAACAAGGCGCCGCCGCCCGCGGCCGGCAAATGGGAAAGGCCTGGTTGAAACAGTACCCGGAGTGCATTCCTCTCAGCCGACAACTGCGCGCCGGCGATGAGCGGGAACATGACCGCTCTCGGTTCTGGATCCACCCGCTGACGGGGTCTACCGGCTTATATCTGAAGGTGGCTGAAAATCTGGGCGATGACTACGCCATATGGGGTATTCATTCGCGCGGTTTCCTGACCCGGTTCTCGCCGCTGAAAAGCATTGAAAGCATGGCGAATTACTATATTGAAATTCTTCAAGCCGGCAACGCCACCGGGCCTTATGAACTGGCAGGCTATTCCATGGGCGGGATTATCGCTTATGAAATGGCCCGGCAACTGCAACTGGCGGGCTACCGGGTTTCGAGCCTGATCCTGCTGGAGCCGCCGTTCCCGCAACCCGAGCCTCTGCGCCAGTCGTCGCCATTTGATTATCGCGACGCCTTGTTGATGAGCGCGAATTTCTTTTTGCACTATAGTTTGAAAGAAATTTTGGCGTCGGGGCAGGTAGCGTTTGAAAGCCTTGCCTACAGGGAGCAGGAATTAATGGGCATTGACGCCGATAAACTGGCGGCGTGGCTGGCTGAGGGGTGCCTCAGAA
Source organism: Serratia sp. NPDC078593 (assembly GCF_050268245.1). Lineage (NCBI taxonomy): Bacteria > Pseudomonadati > Pseudomonadota > Gammaproteobacteria > Enterobacterales > Yersiniaceae > Serratia > Serratia sp. NPDC078593. Next base: position 372,065 of record NZ_JBNNGK010000003.1, read on the forward strand.
AAGGTGTGGCGCAGCCGTTGCCGGTGGTGCAAGAAAAAATCGAGAATATGGCTCAGATCCTGAAGCACAACCGCGAAGCCATGGCGGCCTACGTGGTGAAAGCGTTACCGAAAGCCCATGATATCGATTTGCACTACATGACCCTGAGCCCATCGTCAAACGATGAGCAGCCAGACACGGGGAGTGCGTCGTCCGCTTTAGCTGAAAACAATCGCCATGTTCTGGGCGAAGCGCTCACCCATGACGAGAGTCATTGTCAGCGATGGTTAGACTATCTGCCTGGTGCTCAAGTGTTTCGCAGCCGGGCCAAAGACCATTTTCACCTGTTGTCTGAACGCGAAAGCGTAGCCATGATCTCCGACCGCTGCCGGACGATTTATCAGAACGCCTCTGCGAGAAAAACAACCGTGGCCGATGCGGAAGAACCTGTGGCGAGGCCGCGTCAACCGGGGCGAGAGCGTATTGCGATTATCGGGATGTCCGGGCAGTTCCCCGGCGCCCGAAATGCGGATGAACTCTGGCGGCTGCTCGAGCAGGGCCAATCCGCGTTTACGCCGCCGCCGGATGATCGCGGTTGGTCTGCCGGCCAGTATGAAGGCTACGGCGCTTTTCTCACGGAGATAAAATCCTTCGACCCGCTGTTTTTCAACATGTCACCGCAAGAGGCGTCGATGCTGGACCCTTGCGAACGGCTGTTCTTACAGGAAAGCTGGAAAGCGATTGAGGATGCGGGAATACGGCCTGATGCGCTCTCCGGCGGGCGTTGGGGCGTTTTCTGCGGCAGCGGGGGCGACTATACGCTGCGCTTTGCCGCAGGCGAGCACTTCGCGCCGAATATCACGCTGTCCCAGATCCCGGGGCGCGTCTCTTACAGCCTGGACCTGAAGGGGCCTTGTCTCTCCGTAGAGGCCGGCTGTGCGTCATCGTTGCTGTCTATCGCGCAGGCTTGCGACCATTTAGCGCAGGGGCAATGTGACGTGGCCATTGCCGGAGGGGCGCAGATTTACTCCACGCCGAATATGTTGATCAGCGCTTCCCGTTTTGGGCTGTTATCGCAGGCGGATCGCGGTGGCGCATTTTCGACGTGCGCCAGCGGCATGATGCCCGGTGAATCGGTGGGGGTGATTATTTTGAAACCTCTGTCGTTGGCATTAGCGCAGGGGGATCGCATCCACGGTGTGATCGAAGGCTGGGGCAGCAACCACAATGGCCGAACCCACGGGATTATGGCCCCGAGCGCCAAGGCGCAGGTGGCGCTATTGTCCGATACTTATCAACGGTTTGATATCCGTCCGGAGAGCATTACGCTGGTGGAAGCCCATGCCACGGGAATGCCCGCCGCAGATACGGCGGAAATCGCCGCCCTGAGCCAAGTGTTTCGAGGTCAGGAACGTGCGCGTCAATCCTGTGCGCTGGGTAGCGTTGAAAACAACATTGGCCATGCGTTTCACAGCTCGGGAATTAATCACCTGTTCAAGGTGTTGTTGGCGCTCAAGCACCGGGCGATTCCCGGCACGCCGAATACCGAAGACCGCGAGGTGCTGCCTGCGCTGGAAGACGGCCCGTTTTATATCAATTCGGCAACGGTTCCCTGGCAGCCGGAAGCAGGGCAAGCACGTCGGGCCGCAATCAGTTCATTTGGGGCTACGGGGATCAATGTTCATCTTGTTATCGCCGAGCCTGATTCAAACGGGGAAGCGCGTGAAAAAGGGCAGGATGGTAGCCTTTCATTGGCCACCTCGCGATTGGAATGCGCCAGGCCTGTGTACCTCGCACTGTCGGGAAAGAATGAAAGGGCCCTGCAGCAACGTTGTCGTGAGTTGCAAAAGTTTGTGCAGGCCAGGCCAGAATTGGACCTGCAACAGTTGGCGGCCAACTTGTTGTTGCGCAGAACGCATTTCGCCTACCGCTGCGCCTGCGTGGTTTCTGGCGTCGAAGAATTACGCTATTTTCTGGCGCAGGTGGTAGCGGGTGCGGTTTTAACCCCGGCGGACCCAGGTTACCGGGGCAAAGCGGCGCCAGGCGGGCAACGATTGGCGGAGCATGCGGCCTCATCCTCCGTCGCGTGCGTTCGGCAAGCCATTCAGGATCCGAGCGATAGCGGGAATTGGTTGAGGTTAGCTAGGCTTTATGTCGATGGCGTAGACTTCATGACCCAGGATTTCCACGCTGGGGCCAATATCGCTCAGGCGTTCTCTTCGGCGGAGAAATTCCCGTTGTCGTTGCCAACCTATCCGTTTGACGCGCGTTTATGCTGGGCCGGCAACGCCGAACCTGCACCTGTAGGCAAATCATCGGCAGATCTTGCGCCCGAGCAGACGCCAGCGCCGGCGGCTGCCCAGCCGATCGTGCAAAAATTGCTCGGCATTCTGGCGGAACTGGCTGGCCTCGCCAGCACAGAAATTGATCCGGATGAGCCGATAACGCACTACGGCATCGATTCATTGTTGGGGTTGCGTTTGCTTAACCGGATCAACTCAGCGTTTGTCACGGCATTCGATGCCGAGCTGCTGACCCGCGGCACGCTTCGGGCGATTGCCGGGGAGATTGCCGCTCATCCGCTCTCCGCGCCGGTGGCGGTGCCGCAAGACGCCGCAAGCGCGTCGCGCCCAGCCTATATTCAATCGGCCTCGCTGGCGATACGACGGACGGCTGCCTTGACTGCCGATGAGTTGACCTTGGCGCGTGCCGAGTTGGGCCGACTATTGCAGCAGGGCGTTGGCGTCTGGAAAGACTCAGCCCATCTGCATGTCGAGTTTAACCGCAATGCCCCCTGCGCCCGACAGGCGCTGGAACACGCGAATCAGGCGGATATTTTGGGGATGTCTCTGGAAGAGGGAGTGCGTTACTACCCGACCAGCCACATCCAGGCATTCGTTCTGCATGAAACCGAGGTGAAAAAACGCGCAACATTTAATATCGGCCAAGGCTTTTGGCTCGAGATGCCCATCGATCTGGCGCTGTTGAATCAGGCATTGAACGACATGGCGCGCCGCCACGCGATTTTGAGAACCGGCGCCGAACTGGTCGCGCAACAGTGGGCGCAGGTCGTGCATGAGGCCTTAACGCTGGAATGCCGGGAAATCTGTTGGCCTCATATCAACGATCGGGCAACGTTTGAACAGAGATTCGCGCTATTCCAGCAGTCGGTGAACATGGCGCTGTTCCACGCGGAACGGATGCCGATGTTTGATGTGTATCTTGTCCATAATGGCGCAGATCTGGGCGCGATTTATCTGGTGACGCATCACTTCCATGCCGATGGTTTTACCTTGTTCATGCTGCTGCAAGAGCTCTATCTCCGCTATACCGCGCTGCTCAGCGACACCGAGTTCGTTTGCGACAAACCCACGGCTGAATATGCGCATTTCGCCTTGAGCCAGTTTGGCGAACATCGGGATAGCGCGACTGCATATTGGTTGAGCCAGTTACGCGACAAACGCGTGCCCTTTGTGCTGCGCGACAAAGACATCGCACGCCAAGACCCGTCAAACAAAGCCGGAAACGTTGGAAAGGCGGGGGTTTATCATCTGCAAGTCTCGGATGAGATGCTTGGCCAATTGCAGGCATCAAATCGCCGCCATAAGACCACGCTCACACAGCTCGCGACCTGTGCCTTGGCGGTGCTGACGTATCGCATTACCGGCGTGAACATACCGATCCAAATGGCGTACAACCTCAGAGACCGATATGAATTTGAGCCGATATGCGGCGACTTCTCGTCATCGGTTCCCCTGGTATTAACGCTTCAGCCTCACTTCAACCTACAACACGTGTGGCGCACCTATGAAAACGCCATCCTGCAGGTGCAAAAATATAAGCACTTTGATTTTGTTGCCCTGCATCGGCAACTCGTCCTCGCAGAGAGCGCTGCCCACGAACACACCCTATTGGGCAGCCTAGCGGTCGACAGTAATGATCGGGACAGCTTCGTTGAGGTCACGGCTTTCGCCCGAAAATTGCTGCCGATGTCGCTGGAAGAAAGGGAGCCCTCAGCCCCCTTGTTAATGGGATTGTTGAAGACAAACGGCGTGCTGAGCCTGCCGTTCGTCTATGACCGCAGGTATTTCTCGCCGGATCTGATTCAGGTACTTGCTGAGCACGTAGGCTTTTTATTGACGCTGATGGTGGAACAACCGGAATTGAACGTGGAGGACATTCCCGTTCCCGAAATGCTGATCGACCGTTTGTCGCCGGAGGCGATGGCGGCTTTGGATGTTTAGCGCCAACGAAGGGCGCAAGTAAATGAAAGGCTAACCCGGTTAGCCATAAAACAACTGATGAGGATATCGATGTCATTGCACCTATTTAAAATAAAGTTCGCCGCCGTCGCGGCTTTTTCTCTGCCATTGATGGCATTCAATACGTATGCGGATACCCCTTTGTCGAAACCGATGGGCTTTAGCCAGGTGCTGACCTTTATGGGCTCCGGCGTCATTAATATCACCAAGAGTGAACCTTTCCCCGGGGTGACCGGGTGTCTGGGCACCCTATGTACCAGCGACTATTTCTACAGGCATATCATGGGATTCAATGAGCAGCAGGTGGCGCAAAAAAGAGAAGACGCCATCGCTTATTTTAACCAGGAATTCGGCATTGATGTAAAAGCGCTGGACGCACAAAAACGCATTGAATTGAAACCTTATACCGGCAACCCGGATGGCGAGTATCGCTTGTATTCCGTCGCCGGGATGGAGTTACCTGCAGCCGGGTGGATTGTGCGTGACGGCGGCTTCTACATTACGGTTCTCGATAACGGCGGTATTCCGCTGGGCGGGCGCCATAGCGGCGAAAAAGCCACGCCAAAAAATCAGATGTATTACGGGAACTACAATATTCTGGCGACCAGCCCCCCGCATCAGCTAAAAGAAATCGTGATCGGTTATGAGTCGAACGAAATAGCGGTGATCTCCCCGGATGGCCTGCGTACAACCTTTAATACCCGCACGCACCATGAACGCTGGGGGGAAGGCCAGAGTTACGTGAGTTACGAATTTAAATTGAATGCCGACAAAACGGTTTTGACCAATGGCCGGGAAGTCATGACGTTTGCCAAATATCCGGCGACAAGAGATTTTCCTGACTATCCATCCTTTGCCATGAAAGGGGATGCCGACCATTAAGGCTTTCCTGACTGCCTGAGTAAGTGAATGAGAGGCAATAATGACCTATGTGAAAACGTTGGCGGAACGCCGCCAACACCCGCCTCATTCTGAGGCCGGCGAAGGACGGCAGCTGGCTCAGGCTGAGCGGTTGGGAAGTGCGGCGTTCCGCCAGGACTATGGCGTTAAATACGCCTACTCCAGTGGCTCAATGTATCAGGGAATTGCATCCCGCAAACTGGTCGTGGCGATGGCCCGGGCCAAGATGATGAGTTTTTTCGGTTCGGGAGGGCTGAGTCTGCCGCTGTTGCAAGAAGCCATTTTAGGCATTCAATCTGATCTGAACGGAGAGTCATTCGGCATGAACATGCTCGCTGACTATGAGTTTCCGGAAAAAGAAATGCGCCGGATTGAATTGTTCCTGGCCCATGATATTCGTTTTATTGAAGCCGCAGCTTATATTGCGATTACGCCGGCCTTGGTTCTTTACCGGCTGCGCGGTATTCACCTAGGGAAAGACCAACAGCTGGTCATTCCGCATACGCTGATGGCAAAAGTCTCACGCCCTGAGGTCGCCGAGGTTTTTGCCAATCCGGCGCCGCCTGATTTAGTTGCCCGGCTCTACGCACAAGGGTTGCTGACGCCGCAAGAGGCTGAGCTGGCACCGCGGGTTCCCATGGCCCAGGATATTTGCGTCGAGTCAGATTCTGCCGGCCATACCGATCAAGGCAATGCGTATGTTCTTTTTCCGGCCATTGCCCGGCTTTGCCGGGATATTTCGGGCCGGCAAGGCTATCAGAAACCGCTCAGAGTCGGGGCCGCCGGTGGTATAGGCACGCCGGAAGCCGTGATGGCGGCCTTTATGCTGGGGGCTGATTTTATCATCACCGGTTCGGTGAATCAGTGTTCGGTAGAGGCGGCGACCAGTGACGAAGTGAAAGACCTACTGCAAAACATCAATATTCAGGATACCGACTATGCACCTGCCGGCGATATGTTTGAGCAGGGCGCCAAAGTGCAAGTGCTTAGGCGTGGCGTGTTTTTCCCCGCTCGCGCCAATAAGCTTTACCAGCTTTATCAGCAATACAATTCATTGGATGAGCTACCGCAGGCGATAAAAAACCAGCTTGAAGGTAAGTACTTTAAACGGCCGCTATCCGCCGTCTGGGAAGACGTGAAGCAATATTATCAAGCTCGCCGCCCAGAAATGCTGGAAAAGATAGAAGGGCAGCCGCGGCGTAAAATGGTGGCGGTCTTCCGCTGGTATTTTGCTTACAGCTCGCGGTTGGCGCTAGCCGGCGATCCGGAAAACAAGGTTGACTACCAGGTGCATTGCGGGCCGGCGTTGGGCGCCTTCAATCAATGGGTAAAAGGCTCCGCTTATGAAGACTGGCGTAACCGCCACGTGGATGAAATCGGGGAAATATTGATGCAGGAAGCCGCCTCGATGCTATCGACAAAGATCGGTTTGCTCAAAAGCGATGTTTCACCTTCTTACTCCTATTCTTAAGCGGATGGCGCAGAATTTATGAAAACAGTCTATACCTTCCCTGGCCAAGGATCGCAATATCGTACTATGGGTTATGGCCTCTTCGAACAATTTCCTGAGCTGGTGGCGCAAGCCAGTCAGGTTCTCGGGTATGACATTGCCGAACTTTGCATCAAGGATCCGCTGCGCGTTTTAAACCAGACGCAGTACACCCAACCGGCGCTCTATACCGTGAATGCGCTCAGCTACCTGGAACGCAAAGCGCACGGCGCGGCGCAGCCGGATATCCTAGCCGGGCACAGCCTGGGAGAATATAACGCGCTGTTTGCCGCCGGCGCTTTTGACTTTATTACCGGACTTAAGCTGGTGCAAAAGCGCGGACAGCTGATGAGCCTTGCCCCCAAGGGAGCCATGGCCGCCGTGCTGGAAATCAATGTCGCTGATATTGAACGTATCCTGGCCGAAAGCGGTTTTCAGCACGTTGACATCGCCAATATCAACTCCCTTCAGCAATGCATCATATCCGGGGCTTATGATGAAGTGCTGGCGTTAGAGCCTCGTTTTTTCGAGGCCGGCGCACGCTTTGTTCAATTAAATGTCAGTGCGGCGTTCCATTCACGGTTGATGTCGGATATCGAAAGGGAATTCGCCGATTATCTGACGCAGTTTACTTTCCAGCCCTTATCGATTCCCGTTCTGTCAAATGTTACGGCCCGGGCTTATCCCAGCACGGATTATCAGACGCTGCTGACCCGGCAAATATCCAGCCCGGTTCGCTGGTATGAGTCTATTTCCTGCTTGCTGGCGCAAGGTTGTGATGAATTTGCCGAAGTGGGCCCCGGCGATGTGTTAACGAAACTGCACCAGCGCATTACCGAAGCGCCAATGCCGATTGCCCAACCTCAAGAGGCCACAACGCGGCAGGCGCCCCCCAAGGGTTCGCCGCCGGCTACGCCGCGCAAGTTTGTTTTTATGTTCGCGGGCCAGGGGAGCCAGTACTATCAGATGGGACGGGCTATTTATCATTCCGACGGCCATTTTCGCCAGACGATGGATCGCCTTTGCCACAAGGTTTATATGCTCAGCGGTGTGAACCTGCTGGAACAACTCTACAGCGAACGTGATGCCGCAGCTGAGTTTGACGATATTCGCTATACCCACCCGGCGCTGTTTTGTTTTGGGTACAGCCTGGCTCAGATGTTGATAGCCAGGGGCATCCAACCAGCCGCCGTGGTCGGCCACAGTTTGGGGGAATACATCGCCGCCGTGGTCGCCGGGATGCTCCGGCTGGACGACGCGCTTCGGCTGGTCGTTGAACAGGCGCATTTGCTGGAGCAACATGCGCCGGCAGGAGGATTGGCCGTTGTGTTGGCTTCGCCGGACATTTTTCATCGCGCCACAGATGTCTTTTCTCGCTGCACGCTGGCCGGTGTTAATTTCGGCAATAACTTCTTTATCTCAGGTGAACAGAGCGCTGTCGTCAGTGCTATACAGAAGCTGACGGAGCACGATATTTTGTCCTTGTCGCTGCCGGTCAGGTACGCATTCCATTCAGCCTCGATCGATGCGATCAAACCCTCATACCAAAAATTACTGGATAAAACACCATGTTTCGCGCCAACGATGCCCGTTTATTCCTCGGTACTGGGGCGTTCCGTCGGCGCGATGCAACAAGCTGATGCCCAAGGTTATTTATGGCGAGTCATCCGAGACAAGGTTGATTTTTCCACCCTGGTCGATTCCGTATTTTCCACCATGAGCGACCACTTTTTTATTGATGCCTCCGCCACTGGCAGCTTGTCCAACTTTTTAAAATATTCGCAGGATTTTACCTGTCGACACGGTTATGTCTTAAACCCGTTCAGTGACGGGATGGCATCGCTTGAAACCCTGTTATCGCAGGTGAAGGCGTAACAGGGGTGGCGGCTAATAGATTCAATGAGAAGGAGTGTAAGACTATGCCAATTCAAGTTTATATGTTCCCGGGACAGGGCTCCCAGCAGCCAGGAATGGGGCGAGAACTGTTCAGCCAGTTCCCTGACTTAACCCGTATTGCCGACGATATATTAGGCTATTCTATCGAGCGCCTCTGTCTTGGTGACCCTGATGGCGAGCTTAATAAGACCCAATACACTCAGCCTGCCATTTATGTAGTCAATGCGTTGTCTTATTACAAGAAACGGCAAGAAACTGGTATTCAACCGGATTTTGTTTTAGGGCATAGCCTGGGGGAGTTCAATGCGTTGCTGGCCGCAGAATGCTTTGATTTCACCACCGGCCTGAAACTGGTGAAGAAACGCGGCGAGTTAATGGCGCAGGCGGCGGGCGGCGGCATGGCTGCAGTGCTGGGGGTAAGTGAAGCGATACTGCGGGCATTCTTGACTGAAAAAAAACTGGATACCATTGATTTAGCAAACTTTAATACGCCCTCGCAGATTGTAATTTCCGGTCAGCGTGACGATGTCACAAAAGCGTTAACGGAATTTGAGCAGAGCGGAATGCAGTGTGTTCCTCTGAATACCAGCGGTGCATTTCATTCCAGGTTGATGCGGGACTCAATGGATAAATTCGAAAGTTACCTGCAAAACTTTCAGTTCTCAGCATTGAAGATCCCTGTCATTGCTAATACAACGGCACGCCCCTATGACGATGACACGCTGTTAACCTGCCTGGCGCAACAAATCGCCAGCCCGGTGCGCTGGACCGCAAGCATTCAATATCTGATGAGCCTGGGCACACCTGAATTTACCGAGCTGGGCCACAGCGAAGTGGTCAGTGGCCTGGTCGAAAAAATCAAAGCAGAAACGACAGAAGACGAGTTGCAGGCAATAAGGTTACAGCGCCACGGAAATAACGCCATCAAGGAAGTGGCCGATGTGATTGACAGGGTTAAACACAACGCGCCGCTGGCACCAGCCGAGAAAATTGCGCAATGGAATAGCCGGTTCCCGATCGGGCAAAAGGTTCATTCCACAATTTTGAACGCGGAAGCGGAAACCCGAACCGAGGCTTTGTTGTTGTTCCAACATCGCGCGGCGATCTATCTGAAAGGCTACAACGGTTACTTTGAACTCGATGAGCTAAAGCCAGTTTGACGACATGGCGGTAACGTTTGCGCGAAACGGCCGCCGTGAACATTCCACGCGCAAAACAGGCCGTTTTTTGGTGCGTTTTGAGAAAATCTGTCGGTATACAAAGGTGCAGAATGCTTTCATATTTCACGTAGCGCGATCAAAAAAGCAGGGGGGTTAATCCAAAATCGGTGGCATTGCGTATTCTGGCGAAGATGTTTGGCCACAACTAACGATGAGTGTCCGAGAATATGTGCTATTTCCTCAGCACTGATCCTTTGCATAGCCAAAGAGTGCCCAACATTGTGGTGCAAATCCGTGGGGTAATAATTGCCGAGGCAGTTTCACCGCTGGCAACGGCGGCTTGATAATCTGATGGACTAAACAGTGCAAATAATGTTCTGGCAGCCTGAGCTTCCGGACTAAAAACTCTCCAAAAAAACCTGTGCGGTTCAGTTTTCACCAATTCACGAACTTGATGCCGGCCTTGAACGCGCCGTTCACCTGGGGCATCCACTCCCGCTCCGGTATTCCGAGGAAGTCAAAGAACACCTTTTGCAAACTGGGGATAGTCGCCTCGCCCACACCGATCCGAGGGATCGCATCAGACTCGATGAGCGTAATATTCACCTGTTGTTGAAGCGCCCGGGCGAGGTACGAGGCGGACATCCAGCCCGCGGTGCCGCCGCCTAGAATGACGATATTCTTGATCGGTTTGCTCATGACATTCTCCCATAAGAGCTAGTGGAGATTTCAGACTGGAGTCTAATCCAGACTAGACTCTCGTCTAAAAAGTGCAAACACCGTTTCTGAATTAACGGGACCGCCCCGGGGCTCAGAGAGGCTAAACGCGCAGTGAAAAAAGGAGAGCCTAAATGGCATCGACATCAGCTAATCGTTACGTGCTCGGGCAATCTGAATGATGTTTGAACCGTGCGGAGCATATAAAAAGGAAGGTTATATGCCCTATGGTTCAGCTTACGAGGCTGTGGCGTGACCATCACGGTAAAGGTGGGGGAAGGGCGGGCCCCAAGAAGAGTTACAGAACGAATGGCCAGATTCGCCAGTAGACAGAAAACTCGCTATTATCCGAATCCACTTTCCAGCCGGTAGCATGATGTCCACGATTTCCGATACCTTTATTGCCCCGCCATGTCATGACAAGATCGCCACGCTTTATCAGGACGATCACGTGGTGCTTATCAATAAACCTTCCGGATTGCTTAGCCTCTCAGGGAAAAATCCACAAAACCTCGATTCGGTACATTATCGGCTGGTACAAATATTCCCCGGTTGTACTCTGGTCCATCGACTTGATTTTGGCACTTCCGGGCTGATGGTAATTGCCCGCAATAAGGCGATCAATGCCGCTCTCTGCCAGCAGTTCAGTCAGCGCACCGTGACCAAGATCTACAGTGCGCTGCTCTGTGGACATCTGGATCATAATGAAGGTGTGATAGATGCAGCAATTGCCAAAGATCCGGCTCAGTTTCCGCTGATGTCGATTTGCTCAACCAACGGCAAGCCCGCTCGCTCCCGCTATCGGGTCGTTGAGCGCCTTTATCACGAGTTGGAAAACAGGACGTTACTGCCGTTGACACGGGTACAACTCATTCCGGAAACCGGGCGTACCCATCAGCTACGCATACATTGCCAGCAGTTGGGCCACCCTATTTTAGGCTGCGATCTGTATGGTGGGCGTTTGCTGCCCGGTACGGAACGGATGCCGCGACTGATGTTGCACGCCAGCGAGTTGCATTTTGTTCATCCCATCAGCGGGGTGAGGATCAACGCCTCTCATGCCAGTCCGTTCTGAACGCGGCATTTCTACAACGATGCCTAAGAAGAGGCCTGCTGAGTACAAAAGAGCAGGCCGAAATGTTTAACCTAATGATTTTCCCAAGGAAAAACAGGCGGGCGTGGCCGTTAATTACCACATCAAATCATCGGGAACTTTAAAGTCGGCATACGGATCTTCTTCATCTTGCTCTTCCTGACTAAGCGTACTATTTAACACAATACTGTTCGCATCCCGCTGCGCGATTTTATCGGCAACGCTTGCGGGGATAATCGCGTACCCACTCTCACCATTGTTATTATCGGTCAAACGCGCTATGGCAAGACGACCGCTGATCAGCTGGGTTTGTGTCGGCTTATCCACCACTATTTTTTTGATTAAATTATTATCTGTGAAGTTAAAATTGATATCACCTTTGGCAATATCGATTCTATTCATTTCAATGAGTTGCTTCACCTGAGCTTTATACTCCTTAGATAAAGCAGCTTGTTTTTGTTGTTCGTTTAGCAGTTTATCACGCTCGAGCTGTGCTTTTTTATTGTCCTCTACAGCCTCTCTTGCCTCACGAGCCTGAACTCGCGATTTTTTCGCCGTTCTTTGGACTTTTGCCATTTTTTTGCTGGTTACTAAGCCAGCTTTTAGCATCTGTTCTTGCAGGGTGAGTTTTGTCATCTTCGTTTCTAAACCAGTTGAATAATGAGTGTGATTATACCTGTAATTTTTGGATCGGTACTAGGCCGCTATGTGGCTTGAGTTTGATGGTTGACTGGCCACCAAGATTAGATACAACGCTCAATCCAGTGTCCGGCTTATCCATGGCAATGTAGGATAGGCACAACAGGGTTTGTGTCACGGTTTAACCACGGTGGTAGATAGAGGCGTTATCAAAGAGAGGCACATATCGAAACCGGTAACACGGAAACCTAATTTCTTGTACATATTGAGGGCACGCTGATTATGAGGTGACACGCGCAGTTCTAATTCCTCAGCGCCTGATGCAATGAGTTCGTTTAAGAAGGATTGCATAAATTGCTTCCCTATACCTCTACCTTGATATTCAGGTAACAGCATTATGTCCATCAAAAATGCTGAGCTATCTTCTAAACTAAACCAGATATAACCCACAGTTTGGCGGCAGTATTCGCAAATTCGGAAATGATTATATTTTGTGTTTATCCCTTGCGGCAAGGTATCTTTATTTACCTTCGCCGCCTCTGATACTGCTTTTTCTTTGCTGTACAGATGGTTTATCATCAGGTCTTCAGCGTAGTCAGCCAGAGTAAGGTCCATCCACTTATCAAACTCAATCTCCTGCATCGGCCGATAGATCCAGTCAGTCATTTTTTGTGATTTTTCCATAAAAATAAAATAGTTGTTGTGAACTAATTATGATTAACAAATTATTGTAGGCATACTACGAACGTTTACGATGGTTATTATCACCATAACCGCCTTTGGGCAACCATTCACTTTTAAGGCTACGAAAGACTCTTTCCATCGGCGAGTTATCCAGGCAATTCCCTCTGCGACCCATGCTTTGTATTACTCCATAATTCCAGAGTAACCTTCTGTATTTATTGCTTTTATATTGAACGCCTTGATCTGAATGAAACAACCGTCGGCCATCACGCGGTCGTGTTTCCAGAGCATTACGCAAAGCCCTGCATACCAAATCCGCATCAGCGGTTAATGAGAGGGCTGAACCGATAATCCGGCGTGAATATAGATCAACGACAAGTGCGAGATAGCACCATTTGTCCTGCAGACGGATAAAACTGATGTCGCCGCACCAGGCGCGGTTCGGTGCAGCAGGGTTAAACTGCCGGTTCAATAAGTTCGGTAATGCCGGACTGTTGTCTTCGTTCACCCGGTAGCGATGTTTAACGGGTTGACGACTTGCCAGTCCACATTCCTGCATCAGTCGTCGCGCCAGCCACCGCCCGGCATCAACGCCACTCTGGCGCAACATCTGGCTGATGGCCCGGCTACCGGCAGCGCCACGACTGAGAGCATGGAAAGCTCTCACCCGGCTTCGCAATTCAATTCTTTGCACATTAACAGGACGCTTCACCTGCGCGTAATAAACGCTACGGTGAACACCCCATAAACGGCAAAGACTCCGTACTGGCCACTTTGCTTTTAGCCGTGTGATTAACGCGATAATTTCCCGGGGATTTCGCTCATCAGCACGGCAGCCTGCTTTAGTATTTCTTTTTCCATCTCAAGACGCTTTATCTGTGCTTTAAGCTGCTGAATTTCGCGTTGTTCAGGTGTGATAGCATTGCCAGCTGGCTCAATTCCCTGAATTTCCTGCTTATAAAGCCGTATCCATTTGCGCAAATGATCAGGATTGAGTTCGAGTTCCTGCGCGACTTCCCGTACATCTCGCTGGTATTTAACAACCTGCTCGATAGCGTCGAGCTTGAACTCCGGGGAAAAGGTGCGTTTAGTCCGACGAGTTTTGAGCATGCATCACCTCATTTTCACTGTTTTAACATTAACAGGATTTCGAGGTGTCCTGAATTACCGATCCACTACATTAAGTAAAATGGCCGACTGTTTGAGCGGCCATACCAGATTATTCAGTCAATTCCCGCGGTCAGAGACGGGTTAGCCATCTGTTGAAAGCGTTAACTTTTCCCATTGTTCTATTTCCCTACACAAATCAGTGAGCTTTTGTCGCACCAAGCTCAGAGCATCGCTACCTAACAACAAGTGTGTTGGTGGGTTCTGACTTTCAATCAATGTCAGGATGGCCTGCGCCGCTTTTGCAGGATCACCGGTCTGATTTCCGCTTTTTTCCTGACGCGCCTGGCGAATGGGGTCAAATAACGCGTCATAGTCCGGGATGGTGCGAGCACTGCGTGACATTGATCGGCCTGCCCAGTCGGTGCGAAACGAGCCGGGTGCGACAGCGGTGACTTTTACGTTAAACGCGGCCAGTTCCTTACTTAAGGTTTCTGATATGCCTTCCAGCGCAAATTTGCTGCCGCAGTAATAGCTGATACCGGGCAGGGTGATGAAACCGCCCATCGACGTGATATTGATGATGTGCCCGCTGCGGCGCTCTCGCATGACCGGCAGTACTGCTTTTGTCATCGCTACTGCGCCAAACACATTCACGTCAAACTGGCGACGCATGTCTTCAAGAGAGGATTCTTCCAGAATACCTTCATGGCCGTAACCGGCATTGTTGACCAGAACATCAACATGACCGACAGTTGCCAGTATCTCTTTGACCACCTCATCGACACGTTCAGTGTCAGTCACGTCAAGCAGACGGCCAAATGCCCGCTGCGCATCAAGCGCTTCAAAAGCATGAAGGGATTCGCAGTTGCGTAAGGTGCCGATAACCCGATGGCCCGCAATCAGAGCTTCCTTCGCTAGGGCAAGACCAAAGCCACTACTCACACCGGTGATAAAAATCGTTTTTGCAGATGTCATAATTTATTCCCATGCAGTAAAAGCCGCATGATATTATCTGCACTGATGGATTTTCAGACCAAATCTTATGGTTTTATTGCCTGATTTTATGAGGCTCGATAATGTCCGACATGATTACACGGGTAAAAACACTAGCAGTTCAGGAGGGATATAACCTTACTGCGTTGCCCGACGTGAGAATTTTGCGCGCCAACCGACCGCTTACAAGAACGCCCGTGCTATATGATCCCGGAATTGTTTTTGTCTTTCAGGGCAGTAAACGCGGTTACTTCGGCAAAAAGACCTATTTGTATGATGAACAGCACTACCTTGCCGTCTCTGTGCCCGTGCCTTTTACAATGGAGACTGACGCATCAGCAGAGCATCCGTTGCTGGCCGTTTATATTCATCTTGATTTTCAACTGGCCGCTGAACTGATGCTACAGATCGAACAGTATGGCGCTCTGCCCCCTTCCGCCGCGCCTGAGAGCATGATATCAAGCCCGATGGATGACACTATAAAAACAGCGGTATTGCGCGTGCTTGAGGTTCTGGAAAATCCGACTGAAGCTGCAATTCTGGGGCCAGCGAGGATGCGTGAACTCTATTTCCGTGTGTTAACCGGCGCGCAGGGCAACGCAATGCGCGCGGCGCTGGCCTTGCAGGGGCAATTCGGCAAAATTGGGAAAGCGTTACGTCGCATTCATGCCACATATGCTGAGCCTTTAACGCTCACACAGCTGGCGAAGGAAACCGGCATGAGCGTGCCGACATTCCATCACCATTTTAAAGCGATAACCAGCATGCCTCCGATGCAGTATGTAAAATCGGTCCGCCTGCACCAGGCTCGAATGCTGATGGTCCGCAAGAAACTTACCGCTGCTGCCGCAAGCTACGCTGTTGGCTACGAAAGCCCACCGCAGTTTAATCGTGAGTTTAAACGGCTGTTTGGCCTGCCGCCGGCAGAGGAAGTAAAACGTATGCAGCGTAATTTCGCGTTTCCTTCTTTGCAGCAAACATCGAAATTTGTTTCGTCGCACTGAGGTTTGGATGATGTTTTGAACATAAACTGAGCAATGTAATGTCCGCTTCTGGCACAAAGTGGACCCATGAAGAATGAGTTCTATCCTCGTGGCTCACTAAGTGCAGTAAGTTCTACTCGAATCCTGCTACCCATTTATCCGGCATATCGGCCTACTCCTGCATCATCACTTTACGCTCATCAAGGTAAGTTGCATGGTTGTATGTGCGGCGAACATTGTTGGTATCAGCGTGCGCAAGTTGGGACTCAATAGCATCAGGTCGATAGCCCATTTTGTTTAAACGCGTACTTCCTGTAGTTCTGGTTGCATGGGGGCTATAAATGCCACTCCAGCCGAGGCTTTTAAGTAGCTGGCGC
The DNA here is from genome assembly GCF_050268245.1 of Serratia sp. NPDC078593. Classification (NCBI taxonomy): domain Bacteria; kingdom Pseudomonadati; phylum Pseudomonadota; class Gammaproteobacteria; order Enterobacterales; family Yersiniaceae; genus Serratia; species Serratia sp. NPDC078593. Next base: position 388,347 of record NZ_JBNNGK010000003.1, read on the forward strand.
AGCGAGTGCGATGTCATTGGACCTAGCGGATTGTCTCTGCCCGGGAAAAGGTGCTGCCGATGTCCGGTTAATCCCTGTAGTGTTCTGAGCATTTTGATAGCTTGGAAGGGTCCACGCGCTAATGCCTTCAATTAAAGAGGCGTTAAATGATAAGTCGCAGAAAAAACTAATCGTTGTTCATTTGATT